>JANLQI010000519.1:0-50813 GCA_031367705.1 Saprospiraceae bacterium
CTTTGTTTTTTCCATTTTTTTCTAAAAAATAAAGTTAAGTTTGCAACGGAGAAATGCCAGAGTGGTCGAATGGGCTTGACTCGAAATCATGTGTACGGGCGACTGTACCGAGGGTTCGAATCCCTCTTTCTCCGCTTTTTGAAGCCTTTTTCGTCTTTTGGATAGGCTTTTCTGTTTGTTTCCATCATAAAGACGTTTATCTTTGTATGATTAATAAAGTAAAACATTAAAAATGACAACACTCATTGCTCAATTCGACGATGCAACGAAACTTGAAAAAGTGATTGCGTTGTTCAAAAGTTTGAAAGTACCTTTTCAATTCAAGCCTTCAGATGCCACTGAAACAGATGATATTGTTTGGGATTGGGAAGATATAGATGAAGAAGCATTTTCGAAATTTGCTATTTCACAAATAGCCGACGACTGGGAACACCCTTATAATGACCACTGGGATAATTACTAAAAAGGAAACAATTTTATTTCATTTTGAGAAAACAGAATACCACTATGTTCAAACAAGGAGATATTATACTCTTCAATTACCCTACCGACGATTTTTTAACAACTAAAAAACGTCCATGTATCATTGTAGGAAAAAGTCGTTCAACATTCGGAAGTTATATTGTCGCAAAAATCACATCTGTCCTGCGTGATGACAAACATACATTTATACTCGACAATGCCCATTTGTCTATGCCTTTATTAAAATCCTCGGAAGTGCGCTGCAATAATATTTTAACTGTTTCTGAAAAAGTGATATTGATAACTAACTACGCTTCAAAAAGATGAAGTTAGAGTACTCTGTGAGAAAATCAAACGCAATTTTGATGTTGATTAATTTTTTGAGAAATTTTCACTTGAAATACTATGACAAAACCAGCTATCGTACGCACGCCAAACCGACCACAAGCCTTCTTTTGGCTGCTGATATTGGTGCTTGTGCCGTTCTTGTTCTTTTTCAGAATGAAAATTCAGAGTTATTTTTATACAAAAAATCAATGTGATGAACCTCGTCGTCGTGAATGGCGGTCGTTTGATGTGGCTATTCCGCCTGGTTACGCCGTGCATGGCATAGATGTGAGTCATTATTCCTGTCGAATTGACTGGGAAGAGGTCAAAGAAATGAACCAAAATGGGATTCGGGTGCATTTTGCTTATATGCGCGCAACCCGCGGCTTGGATTTGGTGGATTATCAGTTTTCAGAAAGTTGGAAAACGGCGGGTGAGGCACATATACTGAGGGGGGCGTATCATTTTTATATGTTCCGTGATAATCCAGTTGACCAAGCGCGTTTTTTTCTATCAAATGTACCGATTGAAAGTGGTGATTTACCGCCCGTTTTGGATATTGAAAACGATAGAGATATAGATGACCGCAAACTCAACCGCGATGATATTTTGAAAGGCATTGCGGCGTGGTTGTATATAGTCGAAAAAAAGACAGGCGTTCGCCCGATGATTTATTGCAATTTAGATTACTATAAACGCTACATAGCGGGTAATTTTCCTGCTTATACGATATGGATAGCGAGTTATAAAAGTAAAGGAACGGTCGTGTTACCCGACAATCGACATTGGTCTTTTTGGCAATTTAGCGACAAAGCACGGTGCAATGGTATCAGTGAACAGATAGATTTGAATGTATTTTCGGGAACGATTGAACAACTCCATGAACTTCGCAAAAAGTAGGATTAACATAAAAAAAGCCATCTTGAAGACTCAAGACGGCTTTTTTATATCTATTTGCTTAGAAATTAGGCTTATGCAGCCGTTTCTTCAGCGACTTCTACAACAGCTGCAACAGCAACCGGTGCATCAGCTGAAACGATTTCAACAGTGACAGAAGCCGAAACTTCTTTGTGCAAATTGATGGTCGCGATGTGCGTACCCAATTCTTTCAACTGCTCAGAAGCAACTCTTTTGCGCTCGATAGAGACACCCAATTGTTCAGAGATGGCTGCAGCGATTTGAGCTGCGTCAACAGAACCGAACAATTTGCCTGAAGCACCTGCTTTGGCAACGATTTTAATCGTTTTGCCATTGAGTTGAGCCGCAGTTGCTTGATATTCACCGAGACGAAGCGATTCTTTTTTGTCTAATGCGCGGTTGATAGCAGCATATTTACGGCGATTAGAGTCGTTTGCAACGAGCGCTAAGCCTTTAGGAATAAGGAAATTGTTACCATAACCGTCTTTTACTTTTACGGTTTGGTACTTATCGCCGACCTTATCCACGTCTTGTAACATTATAATATCCATGACTTTCTTTCAATTAAAAATTAAAAATTAGAGAAAAAGTATGAAGTCTGAATGATGAATTATGAATGATAAATGATGAATTAAAGTAATGATACCAGTTGTATTCATCATTCATCATTTATCATTCATCATTACGTCATTACTTCATAAGGTCTGCCAAATAAGGCAATAGACCTAAGTGACGGGCGCGTTTGACGGCAGTTGACACTTTACGTTGATATTTCAAAGAGTTACCAGTGATACGGCGCGGCAACAATTTGCCTTGCTCGTTGATAAATTGAAGTAAGAAATCTTCGTCTTTGTAATCAACATGTTTGATGCCGAATTTTTTAAAACGGCAATATTTTTTACGCATCGAACCAATGTTCGGATTGCTTAAAAATTTTATATCATCTCTGCTCGTAGCCATTTATGATAGATTTAAAATTTGAAAAATGATGGTTTAAAGAAATTGATTAAACAAGGTCAGCGACCAAGTCCTCAACATCTTCTGTTTCGTCCTCGTCTTCCTCAGCTTTCTTTTTAGCTAAGATGTCCGCACGGTTTTTCTTACCGATTTTGCCAGCGCGCTTGTCTTCGTTGTATTTAACAGCGAATTTGTCCAAAGCGACCGTTAAAAAACGGAGGATTTTGTCGTCACGACGCAAAGTGAGTTCCATTTTGTCAATGATTTGTCCATCATTACCCGCAAACTCGATGCAGAAATAAACACCACTGTGTTTCTTTTTGATGTCATACGCCAGTTGGCGCAGACCCATTTCGTCAATATGAACGATAGTATAGCCAGCAGCTGTTAACATATCGGCATATTTCTGAACTGTCGCTTTTACTTCATCGCTCGACAGAGTGGGATCTACGATGAAGGTAACTTCGTAATTACGCATATTCGAAGTGAATTTTGATTAGAAATATTGTTAAAAAAATTATTATTATGTCTTGCCTTCGCAAAACGCCCGCAAATGTAGCATTTTTTAATAAATTAGACAATGTTTTTTGAAAAAAGGTTAAAAAAAGGTAATTATACTGAGGGGGTGCCTCAATTACTTTTTTGTCTGTTACCCCGTTATTTTTTTCAAAACAATCATTTCATCCAATTTTGAAGCGACTTGATTGAAGAAGTTTTTCAAAAAGGGATAATCCTTAGCTGCATAAACAGTCTTGTTGATTTGGACTTTTACCATCAATTTGATGGTTTTTTCATCCGATGAAATGGCATAAGTGAACCGGGCATCTTCGGGTGGCAAACCTAAATTCATAGATTTCGGTAGTTCTTCAACTTTATACCCTTCTGGAATATTAAGTGTCAAAATATATTGGTCAGTCGTTGGAAATGGAAACTCAACAGGGTATGTACGGTCTTCCATCTTGAAAGGATTGACTTCCCAACCTGATTTTAGTGTTGGTTTTACATATATTAAGCCGCCGTTTACTTGTCCCGCATTAACAATCGTGCAATTTATTGTCTCTCTCAATGGCTCATTCGTTTTATCTACATTATTAGATGAAACACTTTCGATTTGCCAATCAGGGTTTTTCTTCTTTAAATACGCCATTTTAGCCCTTCCAGTCGTATCACTTTGATAAGCATTGCGTTGTGTAGCCGCAACATGTCCTCTGAAAATAGTATTTATAGAACCTTGTAAATTACCTTCTTCTGTAATATCAAATTTTGCAGAAAGCACTTGGTTGCTTATAGGCGGCTTAATGTCAATCCAAATCGGTTCTTTTTTACGCAGCAGCCAACCATATCCGTTCAAGGCTTGTTCGCTTGGCAAACCCATTGTTAAATCTGAATTTCCCGCATCAATAAACATATTCTGTTTATTGTCCAATTCAACCAGTATCAAAGCATGGTCAAATTGGTCAATTATCGGAAATTCTACATAAGGCGCACCATTTTTGCGCGTACTGACCAACACAGGATTGGCGTTCACACCTGCCTCTTTCAACAGAGCCAACAACAAAAAATTAATATCGCTGGCATTGCCTTTTCTGTTTTTCCAAACATCGTTTGGGTCTTTGTCCGACCAAATTGAACGATTACCTTCATTTGCAATATTATGATTGACCCAATCGTACAGTTTTTGAACTTTTTCTTTTGTCGAATCCGTAGGGTCGTAAACGCCTTGTGCCGCTTCTAAAACCTTGTTATAATTCGATTTTTTCAAAAACTTACTGCCTAAATTGTCCTTACTCAACAATTCATCAGCCGTTTTTTCCCATGTGGACAACACTTCATTTTTCGCACCCGTTGTTGTCCAATACTTCGACAATTGAAAACGGATGCGCGTCAAATGATTGTCCAGACTCGTTACAAAAGCCTCCTCTTTCAGGGCAGGTTGATTCATCACATAGAAAGTCACATTTGTACGACCATCTCTATACCGTGGTTTTGTAGATTTTAACTTCTCCGCGCCTTGGAATAAATAGGTGTATTCATAACGCGACCAAATATCAAGGTTCAAAACACTGAAACGGGTCGGAATTTTTTCTTGAAAATACCATTCATGCAATTGCAAATTTCGCGTTGACATTAAATCATATTCATATTCCAAAATACACCCCTCAGTAACTTTCGGAAAAGTGAACTTTGCAACCATCCATTTGTCATTGAGTTTTTCAAAAACAATACTCTTTGCCTCTACTTCGAACTTGTAACCGTCAGATGAAATGGTTCTGGCACGTATATTCGCTACAGACTGCATGTCGTCCTTGGAATAGAAGGGAATTGTGATATTGGCATAATCAAAACCTGATTTTTTTAGGATTTTGATACGCCGCAACTGTGTAAAGCGGTAGCCATAATGGTTATTGACCTCTTCCATCGAAATAGTGCCAATATCACCCAAAACAACCGCATTAGCACTGGTATCCATTTGCCATTCGGTGAGTTTTAAGTCTTCAACAGCGTATTCACCCCATTTCATTTGAGGAATAGCATCTTGGGCAGAGAGCGAAATCAAGGTGCTGAAAAGCAGAAAAGGGATGATAAAAAAGCGTTTCGTCGTTAACATTTTGATTGTTTTTTTTAGTGATATTATGAAAAAATGAGTTCTGTGAGAGGTGATTGACGTGTTTTAACGTGCCTTTTTGAATTTTGGTGCAATAAATTTCATAAAAAAATAGCCATTATCGTTGCGGAAACAAATACTGTGTGACATTTTTTAGAAATAAAAGCTAACTTTGTAAGAAAAATAACAATGAATAATATGGATTGGAAAGCACGTATTACATCAGATCCTGCCATTATGTTTGGGAAGCCTGTTATCACAGGCACTCGCGTACCAGTGGATTTAATTGTGGATAAATTAGCAGGAGGTCGTACAATTGAGCAATTACTGAAATCCTATCCACATATCAAAGCCGATGATATTTATGCTTGTCTTTCTTTCGCAGCAGCAAGTGTTAAAAATATAATGGTTTATGAAACTTCCTAAATTAATCGTGGCTGATGAATGTGTTGAATACGAAATTGTTTTGCAGCTTAGGCAGAACGACATCCCCGTCCTATCAATCATGGAAAGTCATAGTGGCATTAAAGACGTACAAGTTTTGTCAATTGCTGTTAATCACAATGCTTTTTTACTTACAGAAGATAAGGATTTTGGCGAATTAGTATTTCGATTTCATTTGCCACATAAAGGTATTTTATTAGTTCGCTTCCCTAACAATTATGACCCTGATTTAAAAGCAGAAAAAGTAGTCAACATCATACTACAAAAATTTGAAGATATAAATAATCGGTTTTCAGTATTGGATGAGCATAAACTCAGGATACGTTTTACAGACAAATAACAAAGGGCAATAAGTACCAATTGGGAACATTGCCCTTTGTTATTTTTAGAATATTCGCCCCCTTACAGAAATGCCGATGCTTTAATAATTTGAAAACTTAGGAAAAGTCTTAAATTTGCGCCACTTTTTGACCCCCTCAGTATTTTGAGGTGTTTAAGCAGTTTTGACCAATCATTATTCAAACATCATTTCTAAAAAATAAAAAAGCAATGTCAGTAGCAACTAAGCATCGTTTAAGCAGCATGGTTCGGAATTTGGCGGAATCCGAGACTTTAAAAATGGCGCAAATGGCGCGCAACCTCCGCGCACAAGGTCACGACGTTATCAGCCTTGCAATAGGTGAACCCGATTTCGATACACCTGACCACATCAAAATGGCAGCTATCAAAGCCCTTACTGAGGGGTTCACGAAATACACACCCGTTCCAGGTATTCCTGATTTATTGGAAGCTATTTCTAAAAAATTCAAGCGGGACAACGACCTCGACTATGCACCCAACCAAATCATCGTGTCAAATGGTGCAAAACAATCTATTTCCAATGTCGCTTTTGCTTTGTTGGAAGAAGGTGATGAGTGTATCATTTTCGCACCTTATTGGGTATCTTATATCGAAATCGTAAAAATGACAGGTGCAACGCCCGTTATCGTCGGTGCAGGTGTTGAGCATGACTATAAAATTACGGCTGAACAAGTCGAAGCAGCGATTACAGAACGGACGAAAATGGTCTTGTTTTCATCGCCTTGTAACCCTTCTGGCGCAGTTTTTACGAAGTCCGAATTGCGTGATATTGCTGATGTCATTGGCAAACATGAAGACATCATCATCGTTTCTGATGAAATTTATGAATACATCAACTACACATCTGCAGGCAATACGAGCATCGGTTCGTTTGACTCCGTGAAAGATAAAACAGTGACAGTCAATGGTTTCGCAAAAGGTTTTGCAATGACTGGCTGGCGTTTGGGTTATATCGGTGCGCCAAAATGGATTGCTGATGCGTGTAATAAAATTCAAGGACAATACACATCGGGTGCGAATTCTTTCAGTCAAAAAGCGGCTGTTGTTGCCCTCAATTCAAGCCTTGAAACGACTTACAAAATGCGTGATGAATTCCGCAAACGTCGTGATATGTGTATCGCTTTATTGTCTGAAATCCCAGGGTTTAAAGTGCCAACTCCAGATGGTGCGTTCTATATTTTCCCAGACATCAGTGCCTATTTTGGCAAGTCAGACGGCACAACGACGGTCAATAATGCAGACGATTTTGCGGATTATGTGATGCTCAATGCGTTTGTTGGTGTCGTCAGCGGCGGTGCATTTGGTTCGCCCGATTGCTTCCGTTTGAGCTATGCGGCAAGTGAAGCGCAGTTGCGTGAAGCGATTAAGCGGATTGCAACGGTTTGCGCGCAGTTGAGTTAAAAATACTGAGGGGGTAATACCTCTTATTTTTTTAAAAAAAAGTCCATCAACACTAGAAATTATGTGTTGTTGGATTTTTTTTTATTTTTATTGTTCAACTTTTAAACGATAAAATCCGTTTTAAACATAAAAATTTATCTCCAATGAATAGATTATTACTTTTCCTAACTATCTGCATGATTGCATCAAGTTGCAAAAAAAATATAGATATCAAACCTGATGTCATCATAAGAACACCTTGTGTACTTCAAGACACTTTGCCTGATTCGGTTGGGCAATGGCATATTGATACATTTTCGTTGCCTAATGGATTGAATAACAGATACTTATGTTTTACCAACAAACAAGTTGGATTTTTATTGCAAGACCAATTGACACTTTTCAAAACGATTGATGCGGGAAAAACGTGGTTAGAAATAGCTCGATTTAATGATTTTGGAAGCCAAGGTAAGGCTTATTTTATCAATGAAAATATTGGTTTTATAAGTGCCGCTGGTGTTCCAAATGCTCGTCTAAAAGCCACTGTTGATGGTGGGCAAACTTGGGAAAATCGCCTTTTGCCTATTAATGGGTCTGTCCAACAAATTCATTTTACAGACAATACGAATGGCATAGCATTGGTTTCCAGAAATAATGTTTTAACAAATCAATATGAGATTTCTGTACTGCGAACGCAAAACCAAGGACGTTCGTGGTCTGTTTCACCAACGACTGATACATTTAATATTAGCAAACTCCATCTTCTTAATAGCAATAAAATAGTCACTTTCACTACAAATAATAATAGAGTTTACACTTTAAAATCATTAGATGGTGGACAAACGTGGACACAACTTGGTGAGATACCTGTAAGTTATATTACTGATTTTTGGTTTACAGACGAGTTAAACGGCATCGCTATCAGTTATAACCAATTTTTCACGACAAATGATGGTGGTTTAACGTGGCAACGGAGAAAAGACATACAAGGAAATTTGAGAATCGTATCGGCTGGTCAAAGCAAAGACCTGTTAATGATTTCTGAGACAGAGCAGTGCTTCCACGGTGATTATTTTACCTATCAAGGTCAATTTTTAAGTTTTGAAAACAACACTATTGTTCGTTCAAGAAATGTTACAAATTTATTTTTTTATATAACGAGTTTCACGGATAACACCTTTGGTTATGGGATAAAACGAAATAAATTATATCGTTTTGAGCGTTAATCAGTAAAAAAATGCCAAACGTGGATACTCTACGTTTGGCATTTTTTACTTTTCACTTTTAGTTTTTCACTCCACCTTTATCGGTTCATATTTCTTAAACAACGACGACCGCGCCGCTTCCACTTTCTCTTGGTATTTCACCCAGTCCTTTTCAAAAAACTGATTGACCTTGCCAATCACTTCTTTTGTCTTTATTTTCGCTGCATTGATAGCCGCTTGACCATTACTCGAAGGCTTGCCTGGGCTTGTACCTAAAAGGAAACTCGCTTTCTGAACATCGTCCATCAAAGCACCTGACACGCGGACAATACCTTTTTGGTCATTAGGAGCCATGAACAATTTTTGAATTGTTAAAATGCTGTCTTTCATCGCTTTACCCAATTTTTCAATCTCTTTTTTAGTCGAATCAGGCGCATTAACCATAGAACCATCTACCAAACCAACGGTCTTATTAGCTTCTTTCAAACGGTTAAAAGCATCGGTAATGTGTTGTGTCATCTCCGATAAATCTTTACGAACAACGTCACGTTCCTGCATGTCTTTCATCGAAATATCCACACGTGGGTCAGCTTTGACGTTGATAAAAGTGGAGTCCTTGTCCCCTTTATAATTAACAACAACCTTGTAACGACCTGGTAAAACTTGTCCACCAGAACCCGGTGTATCATCGTTTTCACTTGGACTATCCGTCCAACTTGGAAAACGTCCACCGTTGCGATTGAGATTCCAGTTAATACGATTCATCCCAGAATCGAGCGACGAACTAAAAGTACGCATTGTATCCCCCCCCTCAGTAAGAACGATAATTTTAGCTTTGTCGGCACCGCCTACTGCACCATTACCACCGCCACGTCTGCCACCACCGCCACGACCACCTTGTGCTGCAGGAGCTTCTGATTTCTCTTCTTTTGCTTTATCAGCTGCGGGTTTGTCTTCTTTTTTAGGCTTATGCCAAACCGTAAACATGGCAATAGGCGATTTATTTTGTCCTTCAAAAACGGCATCGGCTGAAAAACGCTCACCATCGTAGCTGCGTGAATAAGCCAAATACGCATCAGAAGGGTCAAAAATCCTTAGGTTTTTGTTCAAAACAGCTGTATTTGTCTTGGCTATTTCACGTAAAAAACGAATATCGTCTAAAATCCAAAATGCCCGTCCGAAAGTACCGATAACCAAATCCGCTTCACGTGCTTGGATTTTCATATCCATCGTCGGTACTGAGGGGTAGCTGTTTGTCCATTTTGTCCAATTTTTACCGCCATCAATCGTAAAATATAAGCCTTCGTCTGTCCCTAAAAACCATAAATTAGTCGCTTCAGGGTCTTGTGTAAAACACAAAGTATAAGACGATACTTGGGTTTCATTGACAATGCGCTCCCATGTTTTACCAAAATCTGTTGTGTGGTAAGCATAAGGTTTAAAGTCGTTTTGACGATAATTATTGACAATAACAAACGCCTCCCCTGCATTTTTTGGGGATACCTCAATTTGCGGAATCCAAGCAAATTTTGGACAATTAGGCAAGGCAGCAGATAGGTTTTTCCACATTTTGCCACCGTCTTGTGTCAGTTGTAAATTGCCGTCGTCAGTACCAATCCAAATCACATTTTTATCGGCAGGGCTTGGGGCAATCGTTAAGATTGTACAATGGTTTTCTGCATTCGTCACATCGGGTGTTAAGCCACCTGTGCGTTGCGAAGCATTGATTTTTGATGTATCGTTTGTCGTCAAATCAGGTGATAGAATTGACCAGTTTTGACCACAATCCATTGAATAATGTAGGAATTGCGAGCCAAAATAGATACCACAATCATTCTTAGGGTCTTGTGCCATCGCTGCATTCCAGTTATAACGCAGTTCTACTGAGGGGTCAGGATGTTGCGGTTGCACATAGTTTTGGTAGCCCGTTTTGCGGTCAATATACGCCACATTGCCGCCTTGCGACATCGCATATATATAACGTGTATCACCTTTTTTAGGCATCACATCGAAGCCATCGCCAAAGTACAATTCCTGCCAATCGGCGTTGCGGATGCCACCCGACCGCCAAATCGCAGAAGGACCGACCCAAGAGCCATTGTCCTGTAAACCACCATATAAATTGTACGGAATTTCATTGTCAACATTCACATGGTAGAACTGTCCGACAGGGATATTGCCGCCAAACTGCCAAGTTGCACCCATGTCGTGGGTGATATTTAAACCGCCATCGTTGCCGTCAATCATGTAATTTGGGTTCGTCGGATGAATCCACCATGAATGATGATCGGGGTGAACGTGTCCATAATCCAGCAATTCTGTCCAAGACTTGCCGCCATCTTCAGAGCGATGTACACGGCTGAAAATATTGTAAATACGGTTTTCATTCAAAGGGTCAACGTACATTTCGGCATAGTAAAACGGACGGTCGCCATTTGTACCAACTTTGCGCCATTTTGCACCACCATCGTCAGAGCGATAAATGGCATTTTCTTTGGCTTCGACGAGGGCATAAACGACATCGGGTTTTGAACGTGAAATTGCCAAACCACAACGACCTAAATCTCCTTTAGGTAAGCCTTCTTTATCCGTTAATTTCGTCCAATTTTCGCCACCGTCATAAGTCGTGTAAATGCCAGAACCTTTACCGCCAGAGTTGAAAGTCCACGGTTTACGCCCAAATTCCCACATCGCTGCGATGATTTTATTGGGGTTTGAAGGGTCAACAACCATGTCTCCAATACCCGTTTGGTCATTGACATACAATACTTTACGCCATGTTTTGCCACCATCTGTTGTTTTGAAAACACCTCTTTCTTCGTTAGGACCATAAGTCGAACCTTGAACACCTACCAGAACGATATTTGAATTTTGTGGATTGACAACGATGCGATGTATGGAACGAGAGTTATTCAAACCCATGTTTTTCCACGTTTTACCACCATCAATGGTTTTGTAAATACCGTTGCCAAAATTTTGAGAATTGCGGGGATTACCCTCCCCTGTGCCGACCCAAATTTCGGCTGGATTGGCTTGATTGACCGTGATAGAACCGATGCTTTGATTCGATTCCTTATCGAAAATAGGTGTCCACGTCACACCGCCCGACGTTGATTTCCACACGCCACCCGATGCTGCACCCGCATAAATAATGTCATTTTTGATGTCCACATCAATGGATGTGATACGTCCTGACATAGATGCAGGGCCGATTGAACGCGGTTTGATGTTTTTAAACCCTTCTAAATCAATCTTTTGTGCAAAAATACTGAGGGGGGTAAATAAGAGGCAAAAGGCAAGGGGCAAAAGGCAAATGGGCTGTAATTGTTTTTTCATCTTTAAAGTTTGGCTTGAATTTGATGAGTGAATAAAGTGCGAAGAAACGAAGAATGTAAGATTAGAGAATCTTTACATCTTGTTGTAAAAGTAAAAGAGCAGTTGTTCGTCGAAAGAGTTTTATCATGAAAAACGATTCTTTTGGCAAATAAAGCAAAAAAAAAGAGTCACCGTTAGGCAACTCATTTTTTTTACATCTAAGCATACTAAAAAATCTACTATAAATTTTCAAGTTCTTTCTGTTTAAGGTAGGCATCAACAATATTGATTATTCCCCAAACAGCAAAAATGCCCATGCCTAATAAGCCTGTTTTTTGAATTTCATCTGTGAGTGTGCCATTGAATTGCAAACCAAAAATGAATAAAATTAAACCTGTTAAGCCTAAGGTAATAAAAAGAATGGTTACAAACTTTTTGCTTTTCATCAGTAAAAATGATTTAAGTATGTGAATTATAAATTGATAGTATATACGAGAAAAAGTGTAGTCCGGATGCGTCATTAAAAAAAAAATGGGCAAAGGATTGTTTAATTTGACAGCAAACGTACATAAAAGTAACACTCTTACAAAAAAAATCCTCGAAAATGAAGCCCCTTCGAGCATTTTTCGAGACAAAAGTTTTAATACTTATTTTTTTTCCAGATAACGATTTACTATATCTGCGTAATAAACATGCAAGGACGTGAAATGCTAAATTGCCGGCATTTAGCAATACTTATATTAATTGTTTTTCAAAATCGGGTGTAATTGTCTAATTTTATCCCTCTTTACTGAGGGGTATTTAAAATACAGTATTCACAGATTTTTTCAACGATAATAATAATGAAAGACCTATTAGACTTACTCGGGCGCTTACTTGTATCTGTTATTTTTTATTTTGAGGCTTATGACAAAATGTTTTTTATGACAGCGACACGGAAAACGATGTCAGAATACAGTATTTTTTGGCATCAAGACCTATTGATTTATGGCTCTTGTTTCTGCTTAATTTTAGGCGCAACTTTGATTTCATTGGGTTATCGGTCTGGTTTTGGGGCTTTACTCATCCTTTTTTACTGGATTCCTTTGACTTTTATACTCGATAAATTTTGGGAAATTCCACTTCATGACCACGAAACAAGACGCAGTGTCGCCCTTCATTTTATGAAAAACATAGCCATTATTGGCGGTTTGCTTATGGTTTATGTACATGGAACAGGACGATATAGTATCAGGCGGTTGTTTGCAACAACACGGGTTTGAAACCCCAAAACGTCCATGACTTGAAAAATCATGGACGTTTTTTTTATAACAACACACCAAAAACGCCTTGTTTTTCATCTCTTTATTTGAACCTTTAAATTGAGATAACAGATGAAAAACCTTAAACCTTTCCTTTTCGCTTTTTCTTTATTTTTGATACAAAGCTGTGTCAATCAACAGCCAAATAATGTTGTAGAACAAAATACTATTGCAACGTCGTCTGATGCGAACGATATTTATCACCCCGTATCTGTTATCCAAAATGATACGTTTTCTGTTTACAAAAAGTATTATTTAAAAAAGCAGCCCCTCAGACTAAGGGGTTATTCTATACCTATAGTCACTATTGAACCGAATGAAGGAGCAAGGCTTTCAGCAAAAAGTGCTGATACATCGGCAAATACAATTTTGCCAACACCGCTTTTAAAAACCTCTTTTGAGCGTACTTTCCCTAAAAAGAGTCAGTTTTTTACTATAAATACACAAAAAGAAACTGTTTTAAAAGGTACAGAAGGCACGACATTAACCATTCCAAAAGACTGTTTTGAGACAGAAACAGGCTCGATACTGAGGGGTGTTGTTAAAGTAGAATTGAAGGAGTTTTTGAAAACTTCTGATATGGTTTTGGCAAATTTAGTCACTCAATCGGATGAAAAACTGCTTGAAACAGGTGGCATGATTTACCTCAATGCGACTGATTCGGAAGGCAATCCTGTGAGAATTAGAAGTGATGAAGACATTAAAATCACCTTGCCAAAAACGCCAAAAGCAGAAGATAAACAGCTTTTTTATGGTGAAAAATCGTCCAATGATCGCATCAATTGGAGATTACCCAACAACATAAAAGATAATTTTTACAACTCAGGATTCAATATTATTGACCAAAGCCCTGAATTTCCCGATGGTCAATCGGCACTTTTCAAATTCTTTAAAAAAAAATTGGTTTACCCAAATATTGCCTGGCAAAACCGTATCGAGGGTACTGTTTACGTCAGTTTTACTGTCAGCAAAAGCGGTTTTATTGACAATGTACAAGTCAAACGAGGTATTGGTAGCGGTTGTAATGAGGAAGCTATAAGGGTCATTAAGTCCATGCCACGATGGAAACCGGGGCGGCGTAATGGAATTAGAGTTCCGACAAATTATACTCTGCCAGTAAGTTTTAAGTTGCGAAATAGAGATTTGCCTAAAAATGAAACACTTACAGAAGTCCAAGACTCATTGACTTTTGCCAACGATTCAGTCAGAATCAATAAATTGCTTGAAATTGAAGATACTCAAGAATACGTAATGAGTACCCAAAAATTAGGTTGGATTAATTGCGACCGCTTTCTCAACCTTCAAAACACAGAACGGACGGATTTTGTCATTTGGCATAATAAACCTGAAGCCGATATTTGTCTTGTCTTCAAAAACTATCGTACTATTGTAGGGGCATGGAATTTTTCAGACCAAAAAGTGCACTTTGCAAATATACCTATTGGGCAACCTATTTTTATAGTGGCGACTTCGTCAGATGGCGGAAACTTCAATATTTCCATAACAGAAACCGTTGTTTCTAAAGACCAAAGTGCGACAATTGAATTAAAAGCCGTAGAAAAAGAAGCCTTTATCAAAGAATTACATCGTTTAGACGCTGTCAACCAATAACGAGTAACCATTAACGAATAACAAATTGACTGAATACGAACTCATAAAAAGTTGCTGCCAGCAAGATGCTAAAGCCCAACGATTTTTGTACGAACGGTACGCACCGAAGATGCTCGGTGTATGTCGTCGGTACATATCGTCGAGGGAAGATGCGGAAGATGTGTTGGTTGAAGCGATGTTTAAGGTCTTCGATAATATTCAAGCGTTTCAGTCGGCGGGCAGTTTTGAAGGTTGGATTCGACGAATTGTGGTGAATGAGGCTTTGATGTTTTTGAGAAAAAAGCGACTTTTGACGGTAGATACAGATGTTTCGGAACTGAACTCGATTGACCATGCGACACCCCTCAGTATAGAGCATGAATTGGCGGCAAAAGAGATTTTGCAATTGCTTGAACGTTTGCCGACAGGCTATCGGACTGTTTTTAATTTGTTTGTGATTGAAGGCTATAAGCACATAGAAATTGCAGAAATGCTGAATATTAGTATCAATACATCAAAATCACAACTCATTTTGGCAAAAGACAGAATGAGACGTGAATTGGAAAAACTGGAAAAATAGTTGGGGATTGGTTATTAGTTATTGGAGATTGGTCAGCTACGAAAAACGAATCCTCAATAACCAATAACGAATCCCCAATAACCAATAACGGAATGGAAGAAAAAGACTTATTTGACCTGTTCAGAGAGGAAAGTGAAAACCTCGTCGAACAACCACAAGCGGAGACTTGGCAACGGCTTGAAAAGCGGTTGGTTACGTCGCGCAAACGTCGGCAGAAGCGCGAGCCTGTGCCGACGCATTGGCGTGTGGTGGCAGCAACTATACTTGTAATCCTTATTGCGGGCGTTGTCAGTTGGATTGTGGCACGCGAACATGAGGCGATACTGAGGGGTCAAAAACAGTTTGCAGCGTTGCAGTTTTTACAAGGAAAATGGTCTGCTTCTGGAGGAAAAATGGGTGATTCTTTAGTTTTTGAAGCCCAAGACTCCACAATACTGAGGGGTGTTAAAACACTGAAATTTAAAGACATTTTGGTAGGGAACGATACTTTTTTGATACAACAAAAAGGAAAAAACACATTTTTTAACTATAAAAACCAACCTTATATTTTGAAATACACGGATTATCAAACATTTACATTTTTAGCGAGCGATGGCTCTAATGTTCGTTTGCGAAAAAGCATAGAAGGACGCTTTACATTGTCGTTTGATGAAGGCGTTATTTTTCTGTACAAAAAAATGTAGTATTGATTTTTAAATAAAAAACAGGGATCTCTTTACAATTTAAGCGGCTTTTTGTAAGTTTGTATGAAATAATATATTCATTCTTAAACCCTTTTACCTCCTATTCCCAACATGAAAATGCTAAAAAAAGGCGACAAAGGCGATGAAGTCCTTTTCTTACAACGCTTGCTCAAAAAGGTTTACCCAACCATTGCCACGGACAGCGATTTTGGCAAAATCACAGATTCGTTCGTCAAAAAATTTCAAAAATCAAATAAATTGCTGGTTGATGGCATTGTTGGCTCTATTACATTCGATGTATTGAGCCTCAAAGCGGTGCCGAATGTCTTAGGCACAGATATTTATCGCCATGATGAAACGGGCACAGATGCGTTTTGGCAAGATGTGGAAAGCAATTATTGGTTTTGCTTTATCAAATCGTCGCAAGGCAGTAATTGGACTGACCCACGTTTGGCAGAACATTTTGCCCGTTTTCATGACCTTAGGATACTGAGGGGAGTCTATCATTTCCCAAATTTGCTCAGTAGTGATGTTGCAGCAGAAATTGATTGTTTTTTAAATTCTTGTAAAAGTGGCGGCTTGAATTGGAATGATCCAGGCGTTCTTCCACCCGTCTATGATGTCGAGCCTTTGAATGAGACTCAAGCCAAACAATTTCCAAGTCAAAGCAAAAACATCACAGCAAGGATGAAAAAATGGTTGGAAACCGTTGAAAAAAAGACAGGCCGCACACCCATTATCTATACTTCACGGCGTGTTTGGGACGAATTACTTCTGAGTCCACAAGGTTTTGACAAATACCCACTTTGGGTAGCCAATTATGGCACACACTTAACAGAGCCAAAATTGCCTTCTACTTGGAAAACCTATGCGTTTTGGCAATTTTTAGACGATTGGACAATTGGCGGTGTCAAAGGTTTTGATGTTAATCGGCTCGGCATGCCTTTAAAAGACTTGTTGAAAATGGGTGGCTATTGAGTTTTAGCGGCTTTTCTATTAAAAGGCACGCCATTTCCCTTATATTTGCGTGTCAAAACCAATACCTTGCGATAATTCAGTCGTAAGGTATTTGTTTTAAATGCGTTAAAAATCAAACATTCAATCTTTTCTTAGCTTATGGCGAACGATACTTTCACGATAAAACTATCCAAGTTTGAAGGGCCTTTTGACTTGCTTTTGTTCTTTATTGAACGAGATGAATTGGATATTTACGATATCCCAATTGCCAAAATTACGAACGATTTCTTGTCTTATATTCGAGAACTCGAAGCCATGAATATTGATTTAGCAAGCGAATTTATTGTTGTCGCAGCTACTTTAATGCGTATAAAAGCTAAACTGCTGCTGCCTCGTAAGCCTGTTGATGAATTAGGCAATGAAATAGACCCTCGTGAAGAACTTGTCAGTCGCTTGTTGGAATACAAGCGTTATAAAAGTGTTTTAGATGAATTGCGCCAATTAGAAGAAGATAGAGCCAGCCGCGAAGGTAGAGGAAATGCCCTAAAAGAGCTAAAAGAAATTGCGGTTAAAGCCTTGGTTGACAATGAGTTAGAAGACTTAACATTATTCCGTTTGCTTCGGGTATTTGAGCGCATGATGCGACAATTTGATGAAGAGCAAAAGCGACCGATTCACAGCATCTATACATACAATTATACTGTTGATTCGCAGCGGGATTTTATTTTATCAAAAATAGAAAAAGGCAAGAAAAGCGACTTCCGACAAGTTTTTGGCGTTTTTGAAAATCGCCTACATGCCATCATCACTTTTCTCGCCTTGTTAGAAATGCTCAATCGGCAAGAACTCCACATCACGCAGGGCGAAGGCATCAATAACTTTTGGTTGTCCTTCACCGAGCTTGAAACTGTTTAAAAATTAGTAATCATTGTCATCTGACGGATCTGATTTTAAGCGACGTGTGTTTTTGCAAACTGGGGATACGAGTACGAACATCCCGCAAATAAGCAGGAAGAAAAGTAGAAAATGTTCCATGGGTGGATCGGTTTTAATAGTTAAATATACGCTGTTAAAGTTGTGTACCTTGGTTAATAATGGTAATTGTGTTCAATGTACATCACAAATGTATTTATAGTTTTTTAATTTAAATATAATTAAATACTAATGGTGTGACATCGCTTTATTTTATGGAAATAAGCAATTGTTAATTTAAATTCTACATTTTAAGTCATACTCAAAACAAAAGGCACTGATTTGTCCAATTTCATGCCAATTCTGAAAAAGTATTTTTAAGAAATGAATTGATATTTATAAGATATGTGACAAAAATTTGTTTTTTAATAAAATTAAAAAAAATATTTTTCAAGAAATTCTTGCAAAAACGCCAACATCCCTTTTATATTTGCACCGCTTCCCAGAGATACGCACGTGGTGGAACTGGTAGACACGCTACTTTGAGGGGGTAGTGCCGCAAGGTGTGCTGGTTCGAGTCCAGTCGTGCGTACAAATTCAAATCTCAAATCGTTGATAATCAGTGTATTATCAACGATTTTTTTATTTTAGGGGAATTTTAGGGACATTTTAGTTGCCGTTTTTATTATGATACAATACACATGCTGCCCTTTTAATGAACTGAGCGTCTATGAATTATATGAAATCATGGCACTCCGTCAAAAGGTTTTTGTCATTGAACAAAACTGCCCTTACCTCGATGCCGACGGTAAAGACCTCCATGCGATGCACTTGATGGGTCGAGATACTGAGGGGGATTTGGTTGCCTACACACGGCTTTTGCCCACAGGTATTTCTTACCCTGACTATGCTTCGATTGGTCGTGTCGTCAGTTCTGATAAAGTGCGCGGGAAAGGCGTAGGTAAACAGTTGATGCAGAAAAGTATCGAATGGATGCACAAACTTTTTCCAAACGAGCCTGTTAAAATAGGAGCGCAAACTTATCTTTTAGCTTTTTACACCTCATTGGGCTTCGTCTCAACGGGTGAAAACTACCTTGAAGATGACATACCACACACTATTATGATATTAGACGAATCAAAAATAATTAATAAACAATAAGTATATGAAACATCTAATCGCCCCCTCAGTATTAGCCGCTGATTTTACAAAATTGGCAGACGAAATCGCTCTTGTCAATCAAAGTGAAGCCGATTGGTTTCATTACGATGTCATGGATGGTCGCTTTGTGCCAAATATTTCCTTTGGTTTTCCAATTCTCGAAGCTGTCAAGCAACTGGCAACTAAGCCAATTGACGTGCATTTGATGATTTTAGAACCTGAAAAATACATAGCGGATTTCAGAAAAGCAGGTGCTGATGTCATCACTGTCCACATCGAAACGTGTCCGAACTTGCACAGAACCTTACAGCAAATACGCGCAACGGGTGCTAAAGCAGGCATTGCTGTCAATCCACATACGCCTGTTTCCTTGTTAGAAGATGTTTTAGAAGATGCTGATTTATTTTGCTTGATGTCTGTCAACCCAGGTTTTGGCGGTCAAAAATTCATTTATCAGACACTCAATAAAATTAGAAAACTACGTGCAATGCTTGATGAACGCAATCTGTCTGCCTACATCGAAATTGATGGCGGCGTAGGACTTCAAAATGCGGAAGTGATTTTACAAGCAGGTGCAGATGTATTGGTGGCAGGCAGTTCTGTTTTTAAAGCACCTAATCCGATAGAAACGATTGCTCAATTGAAGGCTTTATCAGCCAATAAGTTTGATAACTTTTAAAAGTGAAAAACGAAAAGTGAAAAATAGGTCAAACTTATTTTTCACTTTTCGTTTTTCACTTTTCACTCCTCTTCTGGCTTACCATACTGTCCATCGTCTTCAAGTTGTTTCAACATCGCATCAACACGATACATTTCATCAACCGTATCGTCGAGATAAATGACGATTTCCGGTATATTACGCACCTGTTTGCGGATACGTTGCGCCAATTTTGAACGCAGTGCAACAAGTTCCTCTTTCAACATCAAAATCGGTTCTTGCTTATTTTCAGTGCCAAAGACACTCAAATATATACGTGCTAAATTTAAGTCGGGCGACATACGGATATGCGACACCGTTACCATTACACTGTGACCATAAATATTAGGTCCTTCTTCCTGCATCACGTAGCTGAAATTACGTCGTATCATTTCAGCGACTTGCTTTTGTCTTTTCGATTCCATATTTCACAATTGAATAACACCCCCTCAGTATTTTTTGAATAATAAGCCTTGAAACGGTGTTTTTTGAATAATTTTGCAAAAGTATTTGTTTTACAGTAAAAAACAGCCGTAATATCTATTCGTATGACCGAAATCTTAAAATATTTCCCAAAACTGACACTCGAACAGCAAAATCAGTTCGCTGCGCTCCTACCCCTTTACAGTGAATGGAACGAAAAAATCAATGTGGTTTCGCGCAAAGACATTGAAAATTTGAACTTGCACCACGTGCTTCATTCCTTAGCTATATCAAAAATAACGGGCTTTAAAGACGGTTCTCGCGTTCTTGATTTAGGAACAGGAGGTGGTTTCCCTGGCATTCCATTGGCAATTTTATACCCCTCAGTATCTTTCCTTTTGGTGGACAGTACCGCTAAAAAAATACGTGTTGTGCAGGAAGTTGCCACAGCATTAAGTTTAAAAAACGTTGAGGCTCAACATATTAGAGTTGAAGATATCAAAGGCGTGCAATTCGATTTTATCGTCACACGCGCAGTCACATCACTTGATCAATTGTTCCGTTGGTCTCGTCGTTTGATTAAAACTAAACACATAAATGCCTTGCCAAACGGCATTTTAGCCCTCAAAGGTGGTAATATCAGAGAAGAAGTGAAGGCTTTGGGAAAAGGACAATATGTTGAGATTACGAATATCTCAAAGTTTTTTGAAGAAGAATATTTTGAGGAAAAGGTGGTGGCGTATGTACAGGGGTGATTTAACTATTTTCTGAAAATTTTTACAAAACCTTTCAAAAACCGTTTCCAAAAACCTATCTTTGCAGGCGTTTTCAAAAAATGCGTTAAAAATCGAAAATTAATGTATCAAGTCCGTTTTCAAAAAGTTGAAAATCAATGATTTATACAACAATTTTAGAGATTTAATGCTCATCAGTCTAATTGAAACATGAATGCTTTAAAAGAATTTTCGTTGCCAATCAAAGGTTTGAATAATGGGTATCATACTTTCAATTTTCAACTCGATGAAACATTTTTCGCGCTTTTTGAAGACTCCGTGATTCAAAATGGTTGGTTTGACGTGACTGTTGAAATGGATAAACGAGATTCTTTTTTTGAATTGACTTTTGACTTCGACGGCACCATGCAAGCGGAATGTGACCGTTGCACCGCTTCAATCGAACTGCCTTTTGGTGATACACAAACCCTCGTGGTCAAAGTAACGGAAGAAGAGCAAAACGAAGATGCCGATGTCGTTTTTTTAGATCCAGATGCTCATGAGTTTAATGTGGCGCAATACATTTATGAATTTATCTGTCTTGCTGAACCTTCTCTCAAAGTATATGATTGCGAAAACGACGACCCACGACCTTGTGATTTTGACGTTATAAACAAAATAAAACCCTCATTATCAGACAATAATACAGATAATTCTGTAAAGAATCCTTTTCAAGACTTAAAAAATCTTTTTAATAAAAACTAAAAAGAATGATGAATTATGAATGATAAATGATGAATATCATTCAAGTTAAATCATCGTTTATTCATCATTTATCATTCTTAATTCATCAATAAAAGTAGAAGCCATGCCTAATCCGCGTAACAGACATTCACGCATGCGTAAACGCAGCCGCCGAGGTCAAGACAAATTAGAGTTGCCAACATTGACAACTTGCAAAACAACAGGTGAAACGCACCGTCGTCACCGTGCTTACAAACATGATGGTAGCCTTTATTACAAAGGTATGATGATTGTTAAAGCCAAAGAAGTCGTTGCGGCAGACGAAGCTGAATAAGCTCCAACACCTTGATAATCAACGAATAATAAGCTCCCGAATGACTTTTGTACTGAGGGGGCTTTTTCTGTTTAAATCTCTTTATCAATGAAAAAAATAATCAATACACCCAACGCTCCCGCGCCAATTGGTCCTTATAGCCAAGCGGTTCAAGCGGGCAATATGTTGTTTGTAAGTGGTCAAGTAGCCTTTGACCCAACGACTGGCGACCTCATTCAAGAAACGCTTGAAGCAGAGACAACCCAAGTGATGAAAAACCTCCAAGCCGTACTGACGGCAGCAGGTGCTACATTCGACAATGTTGTAATGACCTCTATTTTCTTAGCAGATATGGGCGATTTCGCAGCCGTTAATACTGTTTATGGCAAATATTTTACGGCTGATTTTCCAGCAAGAGCAACAGTTGCCGTCAAAACATTGCCTCGAAACGTCAATGTTGAAATTTCGGTCATAGCAGCACTTTGATTTTTTTTTGAAAATACTGAGGGGTATCCGCTTTATTTCGGTATTCAAAATCCTCTGTTCAATATTCGATAATTCAACTAATTATGAAAAGAGTCCTTTCTCTCGTTCAGCCTACTGGTGATTTGCATTTAGGTAATTATTTTGGTGCGGTCAAAAATTGGGTTGAACTTCAAAATACCTACAATTGCATTTATGGTGTTGCGGATTGTCACTCGATGACAATGCCTTATAAAGCCATTGATTTGCGGGAAAATACTTGGAAAATGACGTTCCAACTCTTAGCTTGTGGTATAAAACCTGAAAATTTATTTATTCAGTCGCTTGTGCCTGAACATACTGAATTGTGTTGGGTTTTAAGCTGCGTGACTTCTTACGGGGAATTATCGAAAATGACGCAATTCAAAGACAAGCGTGACCAATTGGAAGAAAAAGACAATCAAGCCTTCATTTCAGCAGGTTTATTCAGTTATCCCGCTTTGCAAGCGGCAGATATTCTGATTTATAAAGCGGACTACGTGCCTGTCGGCAAAGACCAAGAGCAACATTTGGAACTAAGCCGCAATATCGCAGCCCGCTTCAATCATCAGTTTGGCAAAGAGTATTTCGTACATCCTGCACCGTTGTTTACAGAAATTCCAAAACTACTTTCCCCTGCCGACCCAACTAAAAAAATGTCGAAATCCTTAGGCGAAAAGCACTTTATCAACCTTTTTGGCGACCCTAATCGTATTCGGAAGCAAATAAAATCAGCAGTTACCGACACTGGTGAAACGAGCGACAAAATGAGTGCGGGCGTTGAAAACCTTTTCAATTTGCTCAAAGCCTGCAACAAAATGGATGCTTATGACACTTTGATGGCTACTTATCATGAAGGAACTTTGCGTTATGGTGATTTGAAAGGTGAAGTTGCAGAAGCCTTAGTTGAATTGACACAGCCTTTTGGCGAGCGTTTGAAAGATTTGAACGGACGTAAAAAAGAAGTAAAAGCGCAAATACAAGACTCTTCGGCTGAAATCCGTAAAATCGCACGTCAAACTTTAACAGAAGTTAAAGAATTGGTAGGGCTTTTGAATCCAAAACATTAGTCGTTGTTTGTTGTTTGTGGATTTGTTAAACATAAATGAATCCACGAATAACGAATCCACGAATAACGAATAACAATCATTATGACTCGACAATTATCATCAAGCTGGACGCTTGGTTTTCGCATATTTTTTCCGACCTTTTGGATAGCCTTTTTCGGCATCTTTTTTTTCGCAACCTTAGTGAGTAACAAAGACCAAATTGGGCAAATGTCAATGAATGGCTTGCGGTGGGGTTTACTGGTACTCATCATTGTTTTCCTTTTTGTTTTTTGGAAAACGGTCTGGCGTTTGAAGCGCATTGATGCCGATAAAGAACACATTTTTGTTACAAACTACTTCAAAAATGTAGGTTATAGACATCAATACATTGAAAAAATAGAATTGTCAAAAGGCATTGTTTTCAACTACGGTACATTGGTTTTGAAGGATAAAGGCGCATTTGGCGACCGCATTTTGTTCCTCGCAAGCCATAAACGTATTGGTATTTTTATTGCTGAAAACCCACATTTGGCAGGTTGGATTGAAGAAGATTAAAAACATACCCCTTCCCAATGTCATCTGGATTTCGTACCTCAACAGTATTTTATATAAAAACAAATAAAATACGTGAAAATTCATTGCTAAAAAGGTATTTTTTGTAAAAAAGGTTAGCTTTGCTTTTGTTATTGAATTTAAAAATCAAAATGAACAACTATGGCAAAGCAAACAAAAGCACCGACTTCTGAAAGGGAAAAAACCAAAAGACCCAAACGCCCTTACAAGCCCCGTAAAAAATCAATACAAGACATCATAAAAGAGGAAATCCATAAAAGTCACGACAACTTTTTTGGAATGACTTTTAATGAAAAACAAACGATTGTTGATTTACTAAACCACTTTATTCCGTCCGAAATTGGCGACTATATTGATCAAAATAGTCTCAGTTTAGATACAACCAACTATATCTCAAAATCCCTAAGCCCGCTCTATTCAGATGTCGTTTGGCGTGCTAAGTTACATGATACGCCCATTGCCATTGCTTTGCTTTTTGAACATAAAAGCACACCCCCTCAGTATATTCATGTCCAATTAGATGCTTATATCCAAAGTATTTTGCGAAAAGATATTCGAGCAAAAAAGCCTTTGACGTTTGTACTTCCCATCGTTATCTATCATGGTTCAGAAACATGGCATTATCGTCCATTTTCTCACAATTTCAAGAATTTACCGCCAATATTCCATCGTTTTATCCCTCAATTTGACTATATTTTCATCAATTTGTCGAACATTTCAGATGCTATCATTTTTGAATTAGGCTCAGAAAGTCTCCTGCGCTGTGCTTTTTTAGCTTTCAAACACTGCAAAGATAAGGACTATGTAGAGCAAAATTTTCCCGCATTTTTCACATTTTTTGAAAATAATCCACATTTACAAGATATTTTAGAGGGAATGATTGTTTATTTAACTCAAAACGCTGAACTTCGTGAGGAGAATATTTCAGAAGTTGTAACACATGTAAATTCACCAAAAGTAAAATCAAAAGTCATGACATTATACGAACAGCTTATTCTAAAAGGACACAAACAAGGTGTCGAACAAGGTAAAGAATTGGGTATAGAGGCAGGCAAAGAACTCGGGCTTGAACAAGGCTTAGAACAAGGCTTAGAACAAGGGGATGCCATTGGGCAGCATAAAAAAGCCGTAGAAGTTGTCAAAAAAGGCTGGCAAAAGGGCATCTCAATTGATACATTAGTTGACCTATCAGGGCTTTCCGAAGCCGAAGTGCTGCGCATTATTGCAGAAGTTGAGAAAGAAAAAAATTAAAAAAGGCTCACATACCCAAAATGTGTCTTCACATTTCTAAAATCAACTGGATTTCCCTGTTGTTGACCAACCGCTAATGTCACACCAAACAAACCCACATTTGTTTCAAATGTAATGCCCGCACCAAAGCCCAAAGGTGTATCGGTTTTCTGCGTCGTTCTCGTTTTATTTTCGATATAACCAATATCACCAAATGTATATAAGTATGAATTTCGACCTATCAAAAGGCGATATTCAAGTGTACCAACGGCATATTTTGTCGCAAAAATACTCTCTTCATCAAACCCCCTCAGTAATCGGTTGCCGCCGATTCGGTATTGCTCGTTTTGAGAAATCGGCGATGAAGTAAACAGCCAACCACTTGTTACCGCGAGTTTCACGACACTGCGTTTTAAGACAGGTAAATAAAATTCAGTTTTGTTGTCCAAACGATATTGAAAACTTTTTAGGGTAACGGTATCGTATAAAGTTTTAAAATCAAACGTAGGGTCTTTAATATCTAAAATATCACTGTTTGGTCGCACTTTGCGAATGCCGGCGCCACCCCTCAGTAAAATAGCCCAACCACGCCTTGGATTGAAGCGATAATCGAGTTGTTGTTTCATAAATTCTAAACCTATAGTATTGGTTGAAACGTCTAGGGTTGATGGCAATCGGCGTGTTTGTTCAATCTGTGAACGATTGATAATCAAATTATTGGCTCTATAGTTTTGCCAAAACAATTTTAAATAATCAGAGCCTCCGAGTAAGTATTGGACACCCGCATTGGCATGGGTTTCTATATAGGTCGAATCACGTTTGTAAAGGTCAAATGCACCTTCAAAGCCATACGGTAGGTTCAAAATATAGGGATAGGAAGCCTTGATGTTCAGGCGAGGTGATTGCGGTCGTAGATTTTCAAAACTGGCATAAATGCGTTCACCAACGCCAAAAAGGTTCTGAAAATCAGCTGTTCCATTGAAGGTAATGCCAAATTTTTGAGAACCATCAGGCTGTGTTGTGGGTTGTACACCGACTAAAAAATCCCAACGAGAGGCTTTTCTGTTGTCCAATAATAAATTGACAACTGCATGCCCCCCCTCAGTAAAACGCACAGTTGGGGGCTTCCGAACGGTCAAATAGGGCAATTCTGCCAAGCGAGCAGCCATTTTTAAGACTTTTGACCGATTGAACAAGCTGCCTTTTTTGACATCTAAATAGTTCTCTAAAAAGTGGGGCGAAATTTTGGCGAAGCCTGATAATTCAATCGAATCAAAACGAAAGGAAGCACCTGTTTTCATCATCAAAGCCGCAGAAACTGTCGAATTTTCAATGTTGATGCTATCTAACCACACTTGCGCGAAAGGGAAACCCGTGTCTTCTGCAAAATTTAAGAGTTTTTCTTCAATATCTGCTATCTCTTTCGCTGAAAATGGTTTGTTTTCAAAAAGGCGTTCACGATAACCAACTTGCGAAAGGTAGTCCGTATTCACATTGCCATTTCGCAAACTTGCCCATTTGTAAGGCTTTCCGATATGTAAGTACGCAATAATATTTTTTTGAAAAATAAGAATAGAATCAAACGAAGCTTCTAAGTACGTTTGGGCATGAAGTTGCTTCAATGCCCCCCTCAGTATATTGACCGCAGAAGACGAGTCAGTAGCTGTTTTAGCGAAATTAGGGTTGTTTTTTATGAAAAAGGCGGAATCTTGAGGGTTTTCATAGCGTATTTGTATCGAAACTTGTGCTTCGATTTCGATATTTAGTAGGCATAAAAGGGCGACAATTATGGTTGCCTGTTTCAATATATAATTTTTTTTAAACGCTGAATGAGCTGACTCGACTGATTGACGTTGGTTTTTTGTTCTTTAAAAGGAAAAAAATTAGCACCAATCAGTCGAATCATCTCAATCAGCGTTCAATTTTAAACCAATTTCAAAATCAACTTCCCGATTTTATCACCGCCAAAAAGCAACATCAAAGTAGGTAAAAATGCTTCAACACCGCCTTCAACGATGTGTTCTTTCGACTTCATTTTACCTGCTTTGAGCCATTGACCCATAGCCATAGCGGCTTCTTGATAACGAGGGGCATAATCGAACACGACCAAACCTTCCATTCTGGCGCGGTTGACTAAAAGCGAGAGATAGTTTTTAGGTCCAACGACCCCCTCAGTATTATTGTACTGTGAAATCGCTCCGCAAATGACAATACGCGCTTTCATGCGTATCATCGAAAGGCAAGTATCTAAAATTTCACCCCCGACATTGTCAAAATAAACATCAATGCCTTCGGGACATGCGGCACGCAAAGCTGAACGCAAATTACCCGCTTTGTAGTCAATGCCCGCATCATAGCCCAATTCGTTGACCATATAATCTACTTTGTCTTGACCGCCAGCAATACCAACGACGCGGCAACCTTTGATTTTTGCCACTTGTCCAACCACTGTTCCGACAGCTCCTGCCCCACCTGAAACGACGACGACATCGCCTTCTTTTGCTAAACCTACGTCAAGTAAGCCAAAATAAGCGGTCATGCCTGGCATACCGAGCGTCGAAAGCCATGTACTCATCGGTGCGAGGCGGGTATCAATTTTGGTCAAACCTTTACCCTCTTTAACCAACCAATATTGTTGAACGCCAGGGCTACCTGTTACATAATCACCCACTGCAAAATTAGGGTTTTCGGAAGCAATGACCTTTCCTGCGCCACCTGCACGCATGACTTCACCAATTTGGACAGGGCGAATATATGAACGCGCATCGTTCATCCAACCACGCATAGCAGGGTCGAGAGAGAGTTGCTGCACCTCGACTAAAACATCGTTTGTACTGAGGGGGGCTGTTTCTTCAACTGTGAGTTGAAAATCTGATTCTTTGGGGTTGCCAACGGGACGTGCCGCCAAGCGGATTTGTTTGTTTTGCATAAACTTTTGTTTTATATTTATTGAATTGAACAAAATAACGGATTTTAAAGGTAAGAACCGCTACATTTGCGCTGAAATTACAAAATAATGAAAATTCTCATCCTAAACGGACCTAATTTAAACCTACTTGGTCGTCGCGAACCACATATATATGGTAGCGAAACGTTTGAAGATTATCTCGAAATTTTGAGAAAAAACTACCCCACAGTATCCATCGAATATCTGCAATCAAATCACGAAGGCATTTTGATTGACAAACTCCATGACATTGGTTTTGATGCCGACTACGCAGGTGTTGTTCTCAATGCAGGCGCTTTGACGCATACCAGCGTTGCGATTGGCGATGCGATTGGCGGCATCAAAACACCTGTTGTCGAAGTCCATATTTCAAACGTTCATGCACGTGAGATATTTAGGCATCATTCCTTCATTTCGGCAAAGGTGGCAGGATTAATTGTAGGTATGGGTCTCATGGGTTATAAATTAGCCATTGAATTTTTATTGACAAAACATTGATAATCAAGGGTGAACAAAATTAGATTGATTTTGTTTTTTAGAAGTACAGAGAATAACTTTGTTTATTCTATGATTAGGATTAATTTTGTAATAAAATAACATTTGACAATGAACGCAGTAGCAGAAAATGTAAAAACGCAGCCCATTAACCTTACTTCAGGTGCTGTTAAGCAACTCAAAAATATCGTTTCAGAACAAAAAATACCTGACCACTTTGGCTTACGCATCGGTGTAAAAGGCGGAGGTTGTTCAGGCTTTTCCTATGTGTTGGGTTTCGATGAGCCGAAAGAAGGTGATGAAATTCACGAAGTGAATGGATTAAAGGTGTTGATGCAGAAATCACATGCCATTTATCTATTAGGTATGGAAATTGACTTTTTAGATGGTTTAAATAACCGTGGATTTTCATTTAACAACCCAAATGCGACAGAATCATGTGGTTGTGGCACGTCATTTGCGGCGTAAAGATATATGTAATAAAGTCGTTTCTCGTTATCGAGTTACTTGACTGTTTACATCTCCAAACTTGGTAAGTTTTATGTATAAGTATAAAATCTCGTTCTCCATTTCGATGGAAACGGGATTTTTTCATTTTACTTGGTGACAAAGGCACTAAGTAATTTTTTGGGTACTTTCTACTACTTTTAAAAAAAAAAATGCCCACCGATAAGCCGGATTCTGTCTCTCAAACCGACCGAAATCGGTAAGAGATGCCTATCATTTATCTACCCTTTCCATTACTGAAAAGATCTATCTGCCTACCCTCCGTGCAGTGCGAGCCACACTGTCCCGATTGCTCGGGGCCCCGGTTTATTTGGCATTTCAACCCACAAGGTTTATCCGCCTCCCACATTGCTGCGGAACGCCGTGCGCTCTTACCGCACATTTTCACCCTTACTCCGACGAATCGGGGCGGTAATTTTCTGTGACACTCTCTGTCCCCTTTTCGACTTCTCGAAAAGAAGCCCACCCGTTAGGTGGTGTGGTTGCTCTACGTTGTCCGGACTTTCCTCATTATCAATTTTATTGATACCGCGATAGGCTGGTGGGCAATTTGAGGGCAAAGGTAGTTAAATTATGAGATATTTCGAATTTATAACAAGTTAAACTCGGAATTTTCACACATCTACTCTCTTTGAGCATATAATGACAACCTTCAAAAGATAGTACTCCTTCGCTGATAAAGAGAGAATACATGATAGAAATCTAATAATATATAAGCAAAATTTATACAACAATAAGATAAAGGAATAGATACCCTATTCAAGTAAAAAACTGTCTTTTCTAAATAAAGGGACACTTTTAATTTTAAGGTCTTTACAATATCTTATATATTTGCGAATCAAATTTATTTAAAGAAAACTTAAACCTTTGAATGATCACTTCTACATGCACTTCGTTGAAAGATATTTCACAAACCAAATTGAATATTATACTATTATCAAAACAGATGTACTTGATTGTCATTCCTGTCTTGCTAAGTGTGTTATACCCCCCTCAGTATGATTGCACTTTTTTCAAGGCTTTTAAACATTCACATTGAAAAGACTTATAAACAAAACACTTAAAATCATTTCTCAAAAACAATGCTCTAATTTCTTCTTTTTACTTAATTTATGGATAATTGGACTTTTTACATAAGCTTAAATACGCTTATATAAAAACTTGATTTTCATTGCTTATCAAGTTATCTATGCCATAATTTTTCAATCTTTTTTCTTTATAACATCTTACTTTTTCACGATTGTTGAAACATGTAATTAAGACAAGGGTTTCTGAAACCCGAATTGCCGCAACCATCATGTTAACGGATAGCTAAAGGTCTGTCTGCAACTACATGAACATTGTTAAATCAATTCGAATATCTTTAAATTTATAGACTAATATTTTTAATAATCAATAAATTCATTACTAAGCATTTAAATTTAATTCAATCCAAGCATGAAAAAAATTCTATTCTTACTGTTCTTCCTCATTGCATCGGTAGCATTATTTGCCCACACATGGGAAATAAGGGTCAAACAGAACCAAAATGGCACACTTACTTGGTACGGCCAATCGTATCATGGAGCAGGTCAATGCGGGTTTGCAAATTCTGGTATTAGCATTAACGGTGTTAATTATAACTGGACTGCAGAATTTAGTGGTAGTACTTTAGGTCTTAACGCAACACTATTTACGGTTAGTCCATCTTATGCAAATTGTAATTGTGGTAGAGCATCTTATGGTACAGTAACAACACCCTATATTAGTGGAAATCTTAGTGTAACGGCTTATTCTACAAATGCATGTTATAGTCTATATGGTGACATGCCAGCAGGTAACGGAGCGTTCATCCCGCCGCCGCCACCTGTGTGCACCAGTTGCCCATTAAATAGTTGGGGAAATACTGTGGCTGCCTCTGGAAATAATAATGGTACTGCTTGTAATCCAAATGATGATTACACAACAGCAACGATAAATATAAATCACCTTTCTTGTGCATCTATCACAGGTGACAAACAGTTTAGGGTGATTTTTGATCCATCAGGTGCTAATGTTGCTTATGGTCCTTTTAACTATAGTACGGGTATTCAAACCAATATAACAATTAATATTCCTTATGGAACAAGTAATTCGACTCCTGTAAAAGTAATAGATGATGATTTTCCATGTGAATTAACGCATGGGTTGTCTTTACCTGGGGGGCAATATTTAGGCGAAAAAGAAACCATCCCGCCAACAATTATGTGTTCTGACAATATTACTGTAGGCAATAACATTGGAACATGCAGTGCAACGGTTGAAATCATTAACCCAACAGCATCAGACAATTGTGGTACGCCTACTATTACAGGTGTAAGAAGTGATGCATTGGCGTTAAATGCTCATTATCCACTTGGATTAACAACTATAAACTGGACAGCTACAGATAATTTTGGGCTAAAAGCGACATGTTCTCAAAGGATTACTGTTGTTGACAATACGCCACCTTCTATCATCTGCCCAACATCGGTAACAGTGCAGTGTGCATCTGAAGTACCAGAAGTGAGTTTAGGAAAGGTCAGAACCAGTGATAATTGTAGCGGAATCGTTACTGTTAACTGGGAGGGTGATGAAATCAGTGATCACACATGTGAAAGCCGCTTCAACATTGCCAGAACTTTCAAAGCTATAGACGCTGTAAATAATTTTGCCACTTGTACACAAACAATAACTGTTCATGATAATACGGCTCCCGTTATTATCTGTCCTGAAAATATCCAAGTAAACAATGCCTCAAGTCAATGTGGCGCAGATGTAACATTCAATGCAACAGCTACTGATAATTGTTCTGGTACAGCATCAATGACTTATAGCACAGTTTCAGGTTCATTCTTCAATATAGGAACAACTTCAGTAACCGTAACCGCAACTGATATTTGTGGCAACACTTCAAATTGTCGTTTCGATGTAACCGTCACCGACAACGAGTTACCCGTTATCACATGTCCAACACCCCTCAGTATCAACACTGATTTAGGTGTTTGTGGCGCAAAAGTAACGTTTGACGTTACAGCAACCGATAATTGCAGCGCAACTGTCGCTTTCACAAGCGGGTTACAAAGCGGTTCCGTTTTCCCTGTTGGCTCAACAACAAATATATTTACAGCAACAGATGCGTCAGGCAATACAGCAACTTGCGCTTTCACTGTTAAGGTTACCGACAACGAGTTGCCCGTTATCACTTGTCCGACACCCCTCAGTATCAGCACTGATTTAGGTGTTTGTGGTGCAAAAGCAACGTTTGATGTAACTGCAACCGATAATTGCAGCGCAACTGTCGCTTTCACAAGCGGTTTACCAAGCGGTTCAGTTTTCCCTGTTGGTTCAACAACGAATGTATTTACGGCAACAGATGCTTCTGGAAATACAGCAACTTGCGCTTTCACTATCAAAGTTACCGACAATGAGTTGCCTCTTATCACTTGTCCGACACCCCTCAGTATCAACACTGATTTAGGTGTTTGCGGCGCAAAAGCAACATTTGATGTTACAGCAACCGATAATTGCAGCGCAACAGTTGCTTTCACAAGCGGTTTACCAAGCGGTTCAGTTTTCCCTGTTGGTTCAACAACGAATGTATTTACAGCAACAGATGCTTCTGGTAATACAGCAAAATGTTCTTTCACTGTTAAGGTTACCGACAATGAGTTACCTAAAATCACTTGCCCGACACCCCTCAGTATCAACACTGATTTAGGTGTTTGCGGCGCAAAAGCAACGTTTGACGTAACTGCAACCGATAATTGCAGCGCAACTGTCGCTTTCACAAGCGGTTTACAAAGCGGGTCAGTTTTCCCTGTTGGTTCAACAACGAATGTATTTACGGCAACAGATGCTTCTGGTAATACAGCAAAATGTTCTTTCACTGTTAAGGTTACGGACAATGAAAAGCCTGTTATCAAATGTCCTTTATCTACCAACCGAAATACAAACGCAGGTTTGTGTACTTACACAGTTGTTGGAACAGAATTCAACGCACTTGCAACAGATAATTGCAGGGTAATGGCTCTCACTTTCGCATTGAGCGGTGCAACGACGGGTACAGGTATCACTTTGACAGACGTTAAACTTTACAAAGGAACAACAACCGTCACTTGGACAACCGTTGATGCCGCTGGCAATACCTCAACTTGCTCTTCTACTGTCAATGTGAACGACGATCAAAATCCAACGAGTTATATCATCTACGCAACAAAAGAAGCGAAATTCGGAGAATACAACTACATCAATGGCGATATCGGTGTAACGGCAACTGATGGCAAAGCATCGTTCAAAAAATATGATATTCTGAATCCTTACTTTGTTAAGGCTAAAAATATTGAATTTGAGTTGCCTTCGAGCGTCGCAAACAGAATATATAGTTCTGCAACGGATGGTCCAAATCCAACATTCTTTATGTATAACGGTAACACTTCTGGTTTGAGTAATTATAATGTGAATACGAATACCGTATTGGCGGGTAATTACAAAGACTTGACTATCAAAAAAGGCGTTGTGGCGACCATTCAAGGGAATAATTTTGGCAAAATCAGCATTGAAGAAGGCGCACAAGTGACTTTCAGTAGTTCTGCTATCAATGTTGAAGAGATGGACATTCAAGGAGGTAAAAAAAGCGTCAATACAACCAATGTTTATTTCACGAACCCATCTTCTGTAAAGGTGAAAGACAAAGTGAAAATTGATGCAGATTGCCGCGTCAATGTCAATGGACCTAAAGTTACCTTCTATTTGGGTGATACTAAGGGTGATGAAGAGAAATTCACGGTCAAAGGTGATAACGCACAAGTAACGGCAAATGTCATGATACCAAATGGTAAACTCAAAGTAAATGGCGGTGAAAGCCGAATGAGCATCATGACAGGTTGGTATATCGTTGAAAAATTAGAAAGTACAGGCAAGTACATCACTTGGAATAGGTACGATTGTTCAATGCCGGCACCAACACATCATCCGGAGAAAGAAAAAGTAACTTCTGATATCACTGCTCAAGTTGAGCCTGAACGCAATGTCATAACCTTTGTGAGCAATCAAGGAACGAATACAGGCATTTGGACTATTGAAAAACGGAATGAAGTGACTGGTGCTTTTGAAAAATTAGAAATTCGGAACAATGCACAGTTAAAAAATGCCTTACAATACCATACTTTCTATGACAAAGACGCGAGCGAAGGCGAAAATTTCTATCGTGTAAAGCTGACATATCTGAATCGAGAAGTGGCGTATTCAGCCATTAAAGGGGTCACCAACAAAAAAATCAATGACTTTACTGTTTATCCTAACCCTGCTATTGATGAGGCATGGATAGACCTGAAGTTTTTTGAAGGACGGAAAGTAACTCTTATCTTATCAGATATGGCAGGCAAACCAGTGCAACAAGAGGTCATTCAAAATGCCACATCTGCACCTTATCGCTTAGATATTGCCCATTTGCCAACAGGTTTGTACCTTATCAAAATACAAGCACAAGGCAAACGTGAGCTGATGAGAAAGATTCAAATCACTAAATAAGGTCGAGTAAGGGTATGTGCCGCATGAAAAATATGTGCACATGCATCTTCTCCAAGTTAAAAGGGGGTCTCTTTCGTCGGAAAGAGACCCCCTCAGTATAAATGGTAAAAATGAGACATTCCGAAAGTCTTTTGAAAAAAATTCGGATGCCTTTGTTTTATATTCGCCACTTGCCGTTTATTTCAGTTTTGCAAACTCACTTTCAAAAAGTTCTTGAAGCTGCTCGGGTTTGAGGTTTTTTCCGATTATGATATTATTTTTATCCAAAACATACAATTCGGGTGTGATGTCCACAAAATATTTTTCGTGGAAACGGCTTTCAAGTTGCGGGTCATAAACATCTGTCCAATTGACACCGTATTTTTTTTGAAAGTTTAGCCATTCTTCACGGTTTTTGGCATTAGCAACCAGACTAAAAACCTCTACACCCCGCAATTTCCATTTGTCATACACACCCCTCAGTATCGGTGTCTCGTGTTGGCAATGTTCACAATCGGGATTATAAATATATACTACTTTGAAAGTCGCTTTAAGGCTGTAAAGTGTCTGACGCTGATTGTTTTTATCAACGCCCCAAACATCTTGACCGACTTTTCCTAATAGGCTTGGTTGCATTTCAGCAGCACGTTTCCGAGTACTTGCGAGGTCTTCTTTTGTGACACCTTGTACCTTTTCTGGCGTAAAATATTTTAAAACGATGTGCGAATATACGGCTTCACCATCCATCAATTTAGTCGTTCCTGGCTTGTATTCACCTGCAATCCAAGAAGCCGTGGCATTGAATAAATCATTATTAGCCAATGTTTTATCCAATAAATAATCTGATGCTGCGATAACTGAGTCTTGATGTTGCGGTGTAAATTCTTGAATATATCTTTTTAGTTTTGTATAAAAAACAGGTGTTCGAATCAAGCGTCCGTCCGTGAAATCAACGTCATTCCACCAATCAATTCTGTAATTTTTCATGGTTGCTAAGCTGTCTAACGCACCGTTTTGACGATAGACCATTCTAATTTTAGGATTTTGGCCCGCCAATTTGAATTTAGTAAAAAGAGCGTTTGGATGTTGTCGTTTGAGGTTTTGTAATTGAATATCACGGTCTTCAAGTAATTCTTGCATTTGCTTTGTCAAGTCGGCATACTGAGGGGTATTCGGTTGAAGACTACGGATTTGTTGGTTGAGAGAGTTGTATTTAGCTTCGAGTGCTGTTTGTGAACGAGCGTTGTCAAATAGTAATTTATTTTCAGTTGAACCTTCGACGACCATGCCCAAAACGAGGTTGTCTTTCGATGTTTTGAGCGTAAAATCATTCTCCCCACCTGCAATAAAAAACTGAAAATTGTTTTTATCGGGCGTTAAAAGATAATACAATCCTTCTTTGAAACCATCGGCATTGACGAATGAGACACTGCCATCCGCAGCTAATTTTGCGGTATCAGCGAGGTAGTTTTGGTCGAAAAGGCTGCCTAAAAGTTTGACAGTTACCCCCTCAGTATAACCACTGATTTTGAAGTTAATTTTTGTCGTTTTTTGAGCCGAAAGGAAGGATAAAGGCATTAAAAAAATAAGTAAAAACGCTTTTGATATGTTCATTGGATATAATCGTTTTTTATTAAAAAATTTAGAATAAAGTATTTCAAGGTGCAAAGCAACAGTAATTTGCCTACGAAAGCAATGTTAATAGGGTGTATTTGGATAAAATTAACAGTTTAATGCTGAATGATTTAATGCTGAATTTTGTTAAAGATACATTTCTGCTTTAAAGTTTGCTCGCGCATAGGGCGTTACGCCTATCGGTACTTCTACAAAACCCAATGACTTATAGATGTTTAGGGCTGGTATAAGGCGTTGATTTGACTCTAAAAACAAATACGTGCAGCCTAAGTTTCGCGCTTCTTCTATGACTTTACTGACCAATTTTTTACCTGCACCCAAGCCTTGATACTGAGGGGATACGCCCATTTTTGCCAACTCATAAGCCGTTTCAGATACTTTTATTAAGGCACAAGTACCAATGATGGCATTGTCGTGTTTAGCAAAAAAGACTTTACCGCCTTTGCTCAAAATATAGCCTTCGGGGTCGTCCAATTGCTCTAAGTCGTGTGATTCGAGGGTGAAATAGGTTGAAATCCACTCGACGTTTAGACGTTTGAAATCCTCTTTATACTGAGGGGTGTAGGTTATAATTTCCATTTTCTAATTGATATTTTTTTAAAACACGAATTTCACTATTTAGCCGCATTTTTCAAGCCATTTTATTGCTTTTGTTTGATAAAAATGAAAAAAGGATAGCTTTTTAATGCTACTTTGATATATTCCTCATCAAATTCTTATAGTTGTTAAACACAGTAAAAGACACCTAAACAGAAACATGAATCATAGATATTGAAAACAAGGCACTTTTTTTGCTCTTATACTGGGGGGGTATCTTGAAAATTATATATATATTTGTCGCGAATTTAAATGCTAAATAGTATCAAATCATCGTTCTAAATTCTTTCAAACCTATTTCATAAATCATCAAAGTATAAAAACGTATGAAACTCAAATTCGTCCTTTTCTTCTTTTGTCTCACCACATTCTCAACATCCATCTCTTTGGCACAACAAAAATGGATGCAGATGGCAGATAAAACATCTAACTTCTACGAAATCAAAGCCGCTTTTTTACAAGAAAACAAAGCACAGCTTAAAACCTATTACAAAAACCTACGCCTCGGCGATATTGAACCCCGTGACGAAACTTTCCATGCCGAACACGAAACGGAAGAGTATCAAAACATCGTCCATTTCATGCGTATTGCAGAATGGATCGAGCCGCGTGTATCTGAAACCAATGGCGATATGGATGCGCTCATCGAAAGTGACTTCCGCGCACGTTTGGTACAGCAAAAAAACATAAACCAACGTGCAGCAGCCAATTGGTCGCTTGTGGGGCCTGTCAATACGGACAATATGTATGGCAACGGACGGGTCAACAGCATCAAAGTTGACCCCAATAGTGCCACAACATTGTACGCCTGTACACCAGCAGGGCAATTGTGGAAGTCAACCAATAATGGCGTGTCTTGGACTGTCATTTCCGAAAGTATTCCAGCAGCAGGTGTGACGGATGTGGCTATTGACCCCACCAATAGCAATATACTTTACGCATTGACTGGTGATGCTGATAGAGCGATTTTTCACCCTTCTACAAGAGGTTTGTATAAATCAACCAATGGTGGTGCATCTTGGGCGGCTACTGGACTCACTTACACGATTAGCAATGGTGTTGTTTTGATGGCTGTACTGGTGCACCCGCTTAATCCTAATATCATTTTAGTCGCTGGTTCAAATGGCATTAGGCGTTCGATCAATGGGGGAACATCTTTTACCCAGGTCAGTACAGTGAGTACCAGAGAGTTGGCTTTCAATCCCAACAACCCGAATACCGTTTTTGCTGGTTCAAAAACAGGCTCCGTGCTTTTACGTTCTTATGACAGCGGGGCAACTTGGACTCAAATAACAACAGGTTTGCCGACAAGTGCGGAGGCTGTTCGTTTTGCCATTGACATTTCGCCTGCCGATACCAACTATGTCTATGTCATGGCGACCAACTCTTCGGACAATATGCAAGGCTTCTATCGTTCAATAGATGGTGGCAATACGTTCACACAAAAAGCAACTACTTCACCGAATATCCCTAACGGGCAAGGCTGGTACAATCTCTGCGTTGCAGCAGACCCAACCACACCGAATATCGTTTATGCGGGAGGTTTGAATGTCCATCGGTCAATAGATACAGGTGCGACTTGGACAACACTAACGGGCATACACGTGGACGTTCACGACTTAGAGTTCAACGGCACAGATTTATTGGCTTCCTCTGATGGCGGTGTTTTCAGGCGCACGGGTTCTTCATGGTCTAATATTTCAAGCAATTTAGCCATCGCACAACCCTATGGCGTGGGTTTATCGCCTTCTAATGCCAATACTATTGTCAGCGGACATCAAGACAATGGGACAAACTTGACCTCCAACATGACCACATGGACAGCTGTTTCAGGAGGTGATGGTATGGTTTCTTTCATTGACCGTACCAACAATAGCCGTGTTTTTTGCACCTATCAAAACGGTGTTTTAAGACGTTCCACAAATGGAGGTTCTTCATTTTCAACGATTTATACCGTACCAGGAGGTCATTGGGTCACACCATTTATGCAAGACCCCATTGATGCCAATACACTTTATACAGGTGGTGATCAAGTCAGTAAAAGTATAGACGGTGGCACAACTTGGGCAACCATAAGCCCGAACAACGGACAAGTTAGGTGGATTGATGTCTGTCGCACCAACAACCAAATCATCTACTATTGTACAGCTTCTAAGGTTTATAAAACCATAGATGGCGGGACAAACTGGACTGATGTCTCGGGTACAGTCCCAACAACAACACATCTTCACATCCATATTGATGTCAATAACCCCAATGCTGTTTATGTCTCTATTGCTTCATCAACAACCAATCAGCTCTATTATACAAGCGATGGTGGCACAACGTGGACAAATATCAGTACAGGATTGCCTGCTGTCCCCGCCAATTGTATCACCACACAAGTAGGCCTTTCGGGTGTCGCTTATTGCGGAACGGACTTGGGTGTTTATTACAGAAACCCTTTAATATCAACGACTTGGCAATCTTTCAACACAGGCTTACCGTCCGTACCTGTCCGTGATTTAGAAATACATTATGCTACTGGCAAAATAATAGCTGCCACTTTTGGTCGCAGTATTTGGGTATCACCCTTAGACCAAGTGGTTATTCCTGTTGAATTGGTCAACTTTCAAGGACAATTGATGCCAAATAAAGCCCAAAATGCAAAATCTGGAGACCAAAATACTGAGGGGGTGCTATTGACTTGGCAAACAGCGAGTGAACTCCGTTTCAGTCATTTTGAAGTAGAACGCAGCACGGACAGTAAATTATGGTCTAAATTGATAGACCAAACTGCCAAAGGTACAGCCAGTAATTACGAAGTAATAGATGCTAAACCAACCTTTGGCATCAACTATTATCGTTTGAAAATGGTGGACAATGACGGCAGTTCTGCCTATTCTAAAACCGTTGCCATTGAGTGGTCAAAACCCAATTCGAAACAATGGACGGTGTTCCCAAACCCTGTTAAAAACAAACTGTACTTGACAGGTAATGAAGACATTTCAGGCGAAAAATCTGTTCAAGTATTAGACATAACAGGAAAGATTATCTTAAAAACAACCATCAGCCAAGTACGTAATGGATTGCCTGTCAATGACTTGCCCAACGGCTCTTATATCCTTGACATCAAGGACAATCAAGCGGGCGAACGCAAATCATTTGTGATTGAGCGTTAAGATAATATCTTACTGAACATACTGAGGGGGGGCACTTTTACGAAAGTGTCCCCCCTCAGTATGTTCGTGTTTGCCGACTTATCGAATATTTTAGGTCATTCGGACTTTGACATTGTTTACATCAACATTTTACGGTTTATTTTTGAACGATTGCGTACAGATTTCAAATACTTCAAGAATATAAAGACAACCCATTTGACCGTTTTAAAAATACCCCTAAAAAATATTTATTATTATTTTTATTTTTTATTACTCAATGTAAAACCATTCGATATCTTTGACGGAAATATCACACTATTTGTTTATGATAACGAAACCACTCAATCTACAACCACTTAAATCTTTTGAACAATACATACCACTCAATATAAAATCCATTTTTAACATCAATAAAAAGCTAAAGTCATCTGAAAATCACTTTTGAGATGACTCTTATTTGTGTTATCAACTCAATCTAAGTATAATATTTTTAAAAAATTTAAAAACGAATTCATGAAAAGAACATTTTACCACACAATTAAACCTCATTTTGTCTCTAAAATGATGCATCTATTACTTTTTATCTGCGTTTTCGCACCTTTCACCTCCTTGACAATTCAAGCACAAGAGTCTTTACGCGAAGAAATGGGCAGAAACTTGCAAATATTGGAAGTCACACCCATCCATCAATCATTAAATCAATCTATTCAAGGTATCCTCACTGTTGACCCAACATCTGTTTATTCCAACGTGACAACATTTGCTGGTTCAGCCTTTTCTAATGGAGGTTCTGAGGTTCAATCTGGCAATACTATCACTCGCTTAGTCGCTGATAGTTTAGGGCTTTCCGGTACGGCACCTTTTAGTGTGACCAGTTTTACCTTTACTGTTTCAAATTTAAATACTGTTGATATTTCTGCACGTCCGAGAGTTCGCTTTTACAACAATGATAACCCAGCTGGTGGGCCAGGTACAGCAATAGCGGGCTTTTCATATAATCCTATTACTTTTACGACCAATTCGGTTATTAGATTGAATACAGGAGCATTAACAACGCCTTTCGCAATATCAGGAACCAGCGTGTGGGCTGCTATAACTTTTGACAACAATACAGGTGCCACAGGTGCCACTCAGGCACAATTAGACCTATTGGGTCAAGGTATATACAACCCAGTGGATCGTGGAAGTAGTACAGATGGCTTCTTTAGGTCAAATGCTGCTGGCTCATTTTTTTCAAACAACCCACCCAGCGCATTTGGCTATTTTGGCGGTACACCTGCTGCTAATTTTGGTTGGGAACTTAATGCACCTGCATCTGTACCCGTAGAACTAATGACTTTTACTGCTCGTCAAAGCCAACAAAAAACACTGCTTCAATGGGAAACAGCCTCCGAAATAAATAATAAAGGTTTCCAAATTGAAAGACAAGAAGGTGCTAATGCACCTTGGAACGTGATTGGTTTTGTCCCAAGCAAGAATAAAGGAGCTAAATATGAATTTATAGACAACGCACCCCTCAGTATAAATTACTACCGCCTACGGCAAATGGACTACGATGGCAAATACGCTTTATCAAAAGTTGTATCTGTATCCTTTAAGGCAGAAAAGACGTTGAAAGTTTATCCAAGTATTATCGCTAATGGCTTTTTGACTGTTGAAACGACTGAGACAAGCGATTTCGCTATTTTCAATACGCTCGGTCAACAAGTCATGAGAGGTAAGTCCGTTCAAAACATAAACGTTTCTACCTTACCGCAGGGTACTTACGTCTTGAAAGTCGGAGACGCACAAGCTAAGTTTGTAAAACAATAATAAATCATCGCTTCTAACCATACATACTGAGGGGGTCACTTTTTGCAAAAGTGACCCCCTCAGTATTTTCGCCTTATCTCAACGCAACAGCGTTACATATCCTTTCAAACCAACACTTTGTCGTCGTGGGTTTTCATAAATCACTTCATAAAGATAAACACCTTGTGGCGAAGGCTGTCCAATATTATTTTTCAAGCCATTCCAACCTTCGTAAGGGTCATTGGATGTAAAAATAATTTCACCCCAACGGTTGACAATGCGGAATTCAAATTTCTTCATGCCCTCCGTAACGCCGACACCTCTAAAAACATCGTTATCTGTATCATCATTGGGCGTAAAAGCATTGGGCATAAAGTATGTGACCAAAGGCTCAACGTCAATGGCTTTTGTGATGGAATCCACACACCCCTCAGTATTCCGCGCCTTCAACGTCACCAAATGAATACCTGTATCCTTGAAGGTGTAAAAAGGGTTTTGCTTCAATGAAATACCTCTATAATTGACAAACCACTCCCAATTGATGGCATTGATGGATTTGTCTTTGAAAAAAACGGTCGGTGTCACACTCGATACTTTGTTCGGCGTGTATTCAAAATTCGCTTCGGGAGACGGTTTTATCTTAATCCAATTGCTAAAAAAGGCATCTTTTTTACAGCCCAAAGGCGAAATAATGTTCAACTTGACAGAGTATGTCCCACCCTTCTCATAAATATGCGTTGGACTGATGGCACTGCCCGTTTTCCCATCGCCAAAATCCCATTTGATATTGTAAGTCGTGTCGAGAGGAAAGGATTTATTGTCAAAAAACACTTTTGCAGGTGCGCAACCGATAAAAGTATTGGGTTCAACGATGACGACATCGGGTGCAGGTTGCCACGCCACAGGTTTTGTGGTATTCACGACACAGCGATAAATATCTCTGACTGAAAAAACGACCTTTTTAACACCTGGGCTTTGGTATTGATGACTTGTTTTCAATGTATCATAAGTTGATAGACCATCGCCATAATCCCAAGAAATGCTTGACGTTGGTAAAGCGGAGGTAAAAGTACCTGCAAAGGCAACGGGTCCTGGCACACACGTATCATATTTAGCGGTAAAATCAGTCGTTATTTTTCCTCCAATACGGACTGTTAAAGCAGCAGAATCGCTGCATTGAGACCCTTCATTGAGGTGTAGTTTTCCCTGATAAACGCCCGTATCTCGGAACTGAATAGCGGGACTCCAATCAGAAAAACGTTGTTTAACACCTTTAATATCAAACTCCCAATAAAAGTCTTTGATTTGTGCCCTATCGTAACTCTGATTATTGATTTTTAAATCCACCTTCTCACAACCATACAAAAAGAAATGTTTACCCGCAATCGAATCCGCCGATATGACCGCATCCACCGTCTTTTGGCATTGAACAGCATTGAACTGAAAGTCCCGAAACATGCGACTCAATAAGACACCGTTGCGGTATTCCTCAACACAAACCGTTACAACGTATTGGTTGACCATATTGGGTGTCCCATAAATCAAACCCGTATTCGGGTTAATCTTTATAATCGGGTCGCCACCCATAGGTGCAGATTCTGTATAATCAGGTTGTTTATAACTCACAGGCGCGTAAGGTGGTGGTGGCGGCAAAACGCCTTGATTGCCGCCACCACCGCCTTGTGGCGAGGTATAAGCAGTACAAAAGCTATAAACCAATTGGTCGCCTTCCGAATCTTCAGCCGCATGATTGTATTTTAAAGGCTCATTGGCACAAATAAAAATGGGCGGAAGAGTTTTAAAATAAGGGCTACTATTGCTCAAATGTTGCGCTGCGGGCGTAATTTCGATGCTGTATGTCGAACCTGCTGTGTTTGGCGAATAAATATTGGCAATTGTCATATTGCGGCAGCACTTCTGATAAGAAATAATGTAGCTGTATATCGTATCCGTCAAAGTCACATCCCATTCATATAGGGCTTCTTCAACAATAATATTCGAGGGCGGAATCAAGCAAAGTATGTCATTAGGGCGTACCAATTGCCGATTTAAAATCGGAACAGAAACGGATTGCCCATTACCATTGTTACCATACAGAGTATAACCCACATTGGTCTGCAAATAAATACCAATCTGGGCAGGATTGTCAAAATCTGCATTGGGGCGAGCGTTGAATACATCTTTATACATACGCATCGTGAAATGGTAATCAATTTTATTACCCGCCCTTTTGATAAACTTATAGGAAATCTCTCCACCGACGATGTGACTACCCCTCAGTATAGAAGGCGTTAGAAAGAGGAGACTACAAAGCAAAATGCCTTTTATGTATTTGTTCAACATAATAAATGTCCATTTTAATGTAAACAAAAAGGTGCGTACGACTCAATAAGATTTTGTGCTTTGAAGTCTTGTCAAAAGATTATACTATTGAACACGTATAAATATACGAAGAAGATGCCTGATAGGTGGGAAATTATTGCGTTTGGGAGTATTTTTTTGGCTAAACAACTGATTTAACAAAGTATAGTAAACTAAAATTGAATAGGTCTCTTATTTTTTTGAAAAAAAACAAGAGACCTATTCAATTTTAGTTTACTATAACTCTCGTTCATTCTATTTTTTTAAACAAGGCTTTAAAACAATTAGCAGAAGTATCTCCTTCTTTTCCTGCGTAAAACTCAGTCAAAAAAGAGCCGACTCCCGACCATACCGTTTGCATCAAACCTTGATAACGTTCTTTCATTTGAGGTGGTGCCGCTGCTCTGAACCGAACAAAATCGGTCGTTTGTGCTGCCGCTACTGAGGGGATGCTCCACGGACACGTCACGACATTAAAACCTTTCATGGCGAAATAAACCGCCGTTTGTATGTTTTTTTCATAATGCCAATCACAAATCATCACGTCTTTAGAGACCATGTCAATAGCCCGATGTGTATTATTGTAGCTGCCTTCCCACATACCAATACCAGTCGTTTTGCCATCAAGCAAACGGTCGCCCCAAATCCATAACTGCCTGTTTTTCAATGCCAGATGGTTCTGAATTTTATTGACTTCACCTGCAAACAGCTCCGCTTTATCTCTTCCACCACAGCGACGGCATTTTTCGTCACCGATATAAAACACTTCATCCATACCCCCGTGAAACGCATTCGTTTCAAAAGCATCACAAATTTCGTCCACCAAATCAAAGACGATTTTATGCACGCCTTCATGTAGTGGGCAATAACTTTTGCAATACAAACCATCGCTGTTGGGCCAAACATATTTTTCAGGCATGTTGACGTGTGGGGTTTCATCAAATTCAGGATAAACCCGCAGCAAGTTATACGTCGTATTTCCCCAAGATTGATGTCCCAACAAGTTAATTTGTGGTATCAAACGAATATTGTTCGTTCGGCAAGCCTGAACGAGCTTCTGAACATCCTCTTTTGAAAGCGCATTATCGTCTCGCAGTTCTGGGTGCGTCTCATATTGATAATTAAAATCAACACGCAAAATCAAAGTATTTACCCCGCGAGTCGCCATTTCTTCGTTGATGAACCGAACAAATGTATCCACTTGTCCCTTATATGGTGAGCCAATACAAAAACCCCGAACAGGCATCAAGCTGTCTGTATTTGATTGTGCGAAAAGTATGTTTCCTAATAGTAGGAGCATGAAAGTAATGTGACGAATGTGTTGTGTGCGCATCGTATGTTTTTTATGTAATAGTAGAAACGTTTAAATTGACGCAAACGTATCGGATACCTCAAAGGTATCCGATACGTAGTCTTGTGTTTTCATACTGAGGGGGTCATTTTATTGCCACAAATCTCTATTTCCAAGCCTATATCCTTATGAAAATCCGTTTCCGATACAGCCAAAACAATAACAACCATTCGAAAAACAATATCAAAATGCCGTGTACAAAAGGGGCATAAGCCACACCGAAAACTTCTGCATATTGTTTCCCCAAATGTATGGACAGCGACGAACCGATAAAACCATCAATCGTATGCGCTATGATGTATGCAGCAATCGAGTTTGCACCAACCACAATGAGCGGAAAATACCATTTTGATGTCTTTAAAACATCAATTGACCAATAAAAAAACGCCAAAAAAAGAAAGCAACTACCACCACTGAACAGTGTCCAAGTTGGAGTCCAAATCCGTTTGACATTCGGACAAATATTTAAAGCGGTAAATACCCATGCGACAAATATCAATGAACTGCCAATGATGATGAAATGCTTAATTTTTTCATTGGATAAACTATTGCTTTTCAATTCTTTACCTGCTATCAAACCCAATATCATTGTACCTAAAGTCGGTATAAAACTCAACGTCGCATAGCCGCCGCCATTGAATAAAAAAGGTGAAATACGCGGAAAAAGATTCAAAAACCAACGGTCGAAAGCCCAAGCCATATTCGTATTTTTGTTCCAATGTGCGGCAAAGCCATCGAGGTTATATGCCCAATCTGCTGTCGTACCCGTTTGTGTATAATCAAACCCAATACTCGGCAACGGATACATAGCAAACGCTAAAAAGTAGCCGATTAAAAGTACTGCCAAGCTGATTATTTGCACATTTGAAGACTTAAACCCTAATAAAAACAAGAAAAAATAGCCCAAACCGATTTGGGTTAAAGTGTCTTCAAACGTAAAATTCGTTTGTTGTGCGTGCATTGACCTTAGAAAAATGCCCAATAAAATCAATATCAAAGACCGTTTGAGTGCATGAAAATACATTTTCGTCTGCGACTCTCCTTTGGCAATCCGACTCGCTATCGAATAAGGCAACGCCACACCGACCAAAAACGAAAATGACGGTTGAATCATATCATGCAACGAACAACCGACCCATTGGACATGGCTCTGGTGCCACGCCAAAAATTGCCAAAAGCCACTTTCGGGCAGCGCTTTTGAGACTTTTTCAAAGGACAACACTTCGCCCATCATCAAGAGCATGACAAACCCCCGAAAAGCATCAATCGAAGCCATGCGCGGCACGGCTGGTTTATTCTCCATTCGTTTTATTCGTTTTTCGTTTTAATTTTTTGTCATTCTGAGGAAAACCGACACCTAATCGGTGTCGTCTAAAACGGAATGACCCGGACAAGTGAGGCGATGATTTTAAATCATCGCCTCACTAAAAACACAGTGCGTCATTGGTAACGAAGTGAAAGAATCTAAATAGTTGATTTGTAACAACTTAGATTCTTTCACTGCGTTACTAATGACAAAAAAAATCATATTAATACTGAGGGGGGTCATTTTGCCTTAGCCAAAAGTGCCATCGCCTCCTTGTCTTTATATTGTACGACCAAAGCCTTTAATTCCGACTTCATTTGCGCTATTAAGGCTTTGTTTTTAGGATTGTCATAGACATTTTTCAACTCATCAGGGTCGTTTTTCAAGTCAATCAATTCCCAAAAAGATTCTTTGCCATAAAAATAAATCAGTTTATATCGCTCCTGCCTGATACCAAAATGTGCCATAACTTGATGGGCATCTGGATACTCGTAGTAGTGATAATACATAGATTTTCGCCAATTTTTAGGCTTTTCTCCTTGAGAAAACAACGGCAAAACAGATTTCCCTTGCATATCCGCAGGAATCGGAATACCCGCAATGTTCAAAATGGTCGGTGCAAAATCAATATTCACGACCATATCATTTATGACCGTTTTAGGTTTAATGACATTTGGATAACGCATCACAAAAGGCATCCGCAACGACTGCTCGTACATAAACCGTTTGTCGAACCAACCATGTTCGCCGAGATAAAAACCTTGGTCGGAGGAATAAACGACAATCGTATTTTCTGCCAAACCCGTTTTGTCCAAATAGTCCAAAACCCTTCCAATATTGCGGTCAAGCGACAAAATACAGCCAAGATAGTCGTGCATATAACGCTGATATTTCCATTGTGCTATTTCTTTGGCAGACATTTTCGACGTGTCCAATTTGGCATTTTCAGGCTCATAATAGCTATCCCAAGCCGCTTTTTGAGGCTTCGTCATACGTTTCATAATGCCTGTTTCATCAGCTTTTACCTTCAAATCCCAATCCCAACGCAGGTCTTTGACTTCCATGAGTTGGTGAGCGGCTGCCTTCCTTGTCTTGTAATCATCATAAAATGTGCTCGGCAAATCAAAGGTTTTGCCATCAAATGCATGGAGATCTTGGGCATCGGGTTGCCATTCCCGATGCGGTGCTTTTTGACCAATCACAAGGCTGAACGGCTTGGATTTGTCGCGCCCTTTGTCCAACCAATTGAGGGCTTCGTCGGTGATGATGTCCGTCACATACCCCTCAGTACGGGTGCGCGAACTGTCCATATTGATAAAATCGGGATTGTAATAACTCCCCTGCCCAGGCAGCACCTTCCAATAGTCAAAATACTGAGGGGTGTTGTTGATGTGCCATTTGCCAATCCACGAAGTGGCATAACCGTTTTGCTGCAAATATTTCGGAAACATCGGTTGCCGTGTGTCCATGCGGGTCTCGTTGCGGTTATCAATTTGCCCATTGAGGTGGTTGTATTTACCCGTCAGTAAAACCGCACGGCTGGGCGCGCACAACGAATTGGTGCAAAAAGAGTTTTTAAAAATCGCTCCCTCCCTTGCAATGCGGTCAATATTGGGCGTTTTAATGTGCGGACTACCATAGGCACTGATGGCTTGTAAGGCGTGGTCATCTGAAAAAATGAAGATGATGTTTGGCTTTTTGGCTTCTTTTTTAGTGAAAGAAGCGAAGCATAAGGCGATTAGAAAGAGATAAAGTAGTTTTTTCATTGAAATGATTTGATTTGATAATCAATAGTTTAGCTCATTTATTTTTATAGTAGGATTCATCATATACGTCAGCATCGAATTGTCTTTCATCACTTCCACAACCCTAAAACCTTTGTACTCTGTTCCCCAACTACCCCCAATGTGGGCATCGAAAAGGAAAGGGACTTGACCAACCATTTTCACACCGTCTTGGTCATGTTCATGTCCATGAAAGACCGCTTTGACATTGGGATATTTTTTTATTAATTCAAAAAAAGCAGGAGTCTCAATGCCATTTTTCGTCCATTTAGCTTGTGGAATGTGTATGAAAATGAAGACATTTTTGCGTTTTTTATGCGCTTCCAACTTCGATTTCATCCAGTCCAAATCTGGTGACAGGTATTTGCCTTCTTCATTGGAAGTGTCACCCAGTAGAATAGCATTTTTCTTTATAACAACATCGTGGTTGAGTGGCATTTTCCACACCTCATTCCAATGTTCAGCCGTCACCATGTCGTGATTGCCCCGTGTGACATAATAAGGCATGGTCAATGTATCCAATTTCTGTTTGGTGACCGCGAGGAAAGGCTTTTCGTTGTGAATAATATCGCCATTAATCACACAAAAATCTAAGTTTTGCTGCTTGTGAAACACATTTATTTGCTGCGTAACAGTATCAAAAAGCGCATCAAACTCGGTTTTTGGTTGACCATAGTGGGCATCAGAAGCGACGGCAAAGCGTAATTTTACTTTTTTACGGTTTTCATAAACTTCGGCTGCCGTTAGTTCTTGAATGCCACCGCCTAAAAGAATTGCCGATGCAAAAGACATATTTTTGATAAAAGACCTACGTGTTGTTGTCATAATGGATAATGGATAATGGATAATGGATAATGGATAATTTTCAAGGCTTTGAAAACCCGTTGGTTGTGGCAATACTTTTAATACTCACTTCTTGCTTTTATATGATACCGTTCTACCCCTCAGTATAAAGCACATTTGGCGTGTTTTTAAAGCCTTTTTTTAGCTTCGCTAAATTAGAATAGATTTTGGCAATTGAGAAAAATACTTCTAAAAGATTTCATAAGGCTTGTTTTTTTACGACAAATAGGGCATTTGCGGTTGCAAATGCCCTATTGAGTTGAAAATAATTATAGCAATAGAATACTTACACTTCAACCTCTATTTGGCCTTTTACAATGTCTTCGAACGTTTCGCGCTCACGTACAAGGTGTGCTTTGCCATTATACACCAATACCTCGGGCGGACGGACGCGGCTGTTGTAGTTTGAAGCCATCGTAAAACAATACGCTCCAGCGTTTTGGATGCCTAATATATCCCCCTCAGTAATTTCAGGTATTTCACGGTCTTCAGCTAAGTTGTCGGTCTCACAGATATAACCAACGACGTGGCATAACTTCTTGTCTCCCAATGGATTAGACACATTTACAATTTCATGGTACGCATCGTACATCATCGGACGAAGGAGGTGATTCAAACCAGAATCCACATGCACAAACGAAATACCTGGGTTTTGTTTGATAACCGTCACATTGACCAAAAGCGTTCCGCACTGCGCCACAAGGAACTTGCCCGGCTCCCAAACAAGTTCAAGTTCCCGACCATATTTTTTGCAAAACTCGTTGAAACGCTCAGAAACGGCTGCGCCAACTTTGGGCATATTTGTTCTTTTTTCATTCGGTTTATAAGGCACTTTGAAGCCGCCACCGAGGTCAATGTATTGCAAATCGGGGAATTGATGTGCGGCATCAAAAATCAATTCAGAGACTTTTAAAAACGTGTCAGATTCCTTAATTTCAGAACCTGTATGTTGATGTAAACCGTCAACAACTAAGCCTGTTTCAGACATAACTTGTTGAATAACACTAAGTTGTTGAATTGAAATGCCAAATTTTGAACGCTCATGTGCCGTTGAAATTTTCAAATTGCCACCCGCCATCACAAGCGGATTAAGGCGAATGCCAACAGGATAGGTCGCACCATAAGTCTCTCCAAATTGCTTCAACAGC
>JANLQI010000523.1:0-3174 GCA_031367705.1 Saprospiraceae bacterium
GTTTGTTTTTGTTTCAAAGGTAAGTAAATAATGATGAACGATAAATGATGAACGATGAATGAACGTAAAGCGTTGATTATCAAATACCAGCACGGCATCCAATTTTCCGTTTATTTTTGTTTACCTACTTATTTATCTGATTTTTTGAAGTACACACATGAGTTACCACTCAAAGTGGTTAAAATACTAAGGGACGACCTTTGCTTTGTTTAATATTTTTTTGAAAAACATTAAACAGAAACACAACTAAATGAACTTACCGTTGTTCATATCTTTGTTGAAATCAAATACAACATAGCAATTATTTTTTAGGGTTGCTATTCACACACATTTCTAACACTTAAAATTTAAATAAGGTATATGAGACCTAATGAGATTGTATTAGACGCTTTGTTCAATGACACCGATGTTTTGACTTTTACGGACGACGAAATCGGCGACGACCACATTATGACTTCTGTTGAAACCCCTATGCACGACGCGGCTTTTGACCTAACAGATAATGAAAAAATACACAAAATCGCTTATCATTTTAGAGAAATCATGCACACTTTGGGGCTTGATTTGACAGATGACAGTTTGAAAGGCACACCAAACCGTGTCGCTAAAATGTATGTCAAAGAAATTTTTAGTGGCTTAAATCCAGACAATAAACCAAGAATTGCTTTGTTCGACAACAAGTATCAGTACAATGATATGCTCGTAGAAAAAGACATTACGTTCTTCTCAAATTGCGAACATCATTTTGTGCCGATTATTGGTAAAGCACACGTGGCTTATATGTCGAATGGCAAAGTGATTGGTTTGTCAAAATTGAACCGTATTGTACAGTATTACGCCAAACGCCCACAAGTTCAAGAGCGTTTGACGATGCAAATTGCTAAAGAATTACGCACAGCTTTAGGAACGGAAGATGTCGCTGTTGTTATTGATGCCAAACACTTATGCGTGTCTTCACGTGGTGTTCAAGATGTGAATAGTAGTACCGTTACGTCTTATTATGGTGGTAAATTCAAGGACGAAGCACGTAAAAGTGAGTTTTTAAAGTACTTGCAGTTGTCAGCAGATTGAGGTTTCATAACACAAATTATAAACATAGCCCTTGTAGAACAGTCGTTTTGCAAGGGCTTTTTGTTTAATTTAACACATAGACCCATAGGACACATAGTTTTAATTGGTTTTCAATCTTTTCTATGTGCTCTATGTGGCTATGTGTTAAAATAAAAAAGTATTTATTTGTCAGAATACTGAGGGGGGTAAATAGTATGGTAAAAGCAGCTTTATGACTAAAAAACACCGAAATCAAGAAATATACTGAGGGGGTCTTTTATATTTACAAAAAAATTAAAAAAGGATGAAAAAGAAACATTTATTACTGATAACACTTTCAATCAACTTCTTGATGATGACTGGATATGGTCAATCGTTCAACAACTTCCCCGTTTCAACTCAAAAGCCACCTTTGCACGGTAAACATTGGATGGCAGTGACGGGTAAACCTCTTTCTGCAACGGCAGGCGCAATGATATTTGCCAAAGGCGGTAATGCGATTGATGCAGGTTGTGGTATGTTAGCAGCTTGCTGCACCATGTGGGATGTATTGAGTTGGGGCGGCGAAACGCAAGCCTTGATTTATAATCCAAAAACAAAGAAAGTCATCGCTATCAATGCTTTAGGTGTTGCACCAACAGGTGCAACAGCAGCGTTTTTTAAAGGAAAAGGTATGGACTATCCACCTGAATTTGGTCCATTAGCCGCAGTAACACCTGGCACTGCGGGCGGTTTGATGACTATGTTGGCAGAATATGGTACAATGAGTTTGAAAGATGTTTTAGCTCCCGCGATGCAAATGGCAGAAGGTTATCCGATTGAAGCACAAACGGCAAACTCTATTGAACGAGGTAAAGATGAAATCAAAAAATGGCCTTATTCTAAAAAGGTTTTTCTTCCACACTTAGGCGAAAAACGAGAAGCACCTGATGCAGGAGAAATCTTTGTTCAAAAAGACCTTTTAGCGATGTTGCAAAAGTTGGTCAATGCCGAACAAGACGCTTTGAAAAAAGGTAAATCACGGAAAGAAGCCATTTATGTCGCTTATGATTTGTTTTACAAGGGAGAAATTGCCAAAGAGTTTTCAAGAGGTTGTCGTGAACAAGGCGGTTTAATCACAGAACAAGACTTAGCCAATTGGAAAGTGAAAATAGAAGAACCTTTGATGACCAATTACAAAGGCATTGATGTTTATAAATTGCAACAATGGACGCAAGGTCCTGTGATGTTGCAGACTTTAAACATCCTTGAAAATTTTGATTTAAAAGCGATGGGTTATAATTCGACACGTTATATACATACGCTGTATCAAGCTATGAATTTAGCATTTGCTGACCGTGATTTCTATTATGGTGACCCTGCTTATGCTAATGACAAACAACCCATGAAAGGGCTTTTGTCAAAAGAATACGCCAAAGAACGGGCTAAATTGATTAATCCAGATAAAAACGATGCAAAAGCAGCACCGGGTGACCCCTACCCTTTTGAAGGAAAGGTCAATCCTTTTGTGGATGTTTTAAAAAATTGGGGCAATACCAGTGTTGGACCTAAAGCAAACACCCCCCTCAGTAATCCGTTCTTAGAAGAGTTTACGGCAGGTACAACATCGGTAGAAGCGGCGGATGAAGAAGGTTGGGTGATTTCAATAACACCAAGTGGTGGTTGGGTGCCGGCTTGCATTGCAGGCAATACGGGTATCGGTATGAGCCAACGGATGCAGTCGTTTGTGACCGACCCGAAGGAAGGTCCTTTCAATGTAGTTGAACCAGGTAAACGTCCGCGTGTGACTTTAACACCGAGCCTTGCGATGAAAGACGGTAAGCCTTTTTTGGCATTTGCAAAACAAGCCGGTGATGAGCAAGACCAATTGTTGATGCAATTTTTCCTAAATATGGTTGAGTTTAATATGACCGTTCAAGAGTCTTGTGAAGCACCGAGTTTCAAAACTTATCAAATGTTTTCGAGCTTCGGAAAGCATGATAAAGCGATTGGTGGACTGACTTTGAACGAACAAACACCGCCTTATGTCCGCAAAGATTTGAGTCGCATGGGTTATAAACTCAACTATCAAGAGCGCACTAGTGGCCCTATTAATGCCATTTATTTTGATTGGAAACATGGGAG
>JANLQI010000045.1:0-1868 GCA_031367705.1 Saprospiraceae bacterium
CTTTTTTTTGTAAAAAAAAAGCAAAAACCTATTCAATTTCCGTTTACTATACCTTCCCTAAAAAATAATTCCCAAAAAAATATCACCTTTGTATGGAATATTAAAACACGCCGCATCATAGTAGCAGTGAGCAAATGATAGACGCTGAGAGCAGTACACAATTTTAAAATGCACATAAAAATACTTTTTTAATAGTCAGTAGCGAAAACCGATTTACAACAGCCAATTCTTACCAAAATCGTTTAATTAATTTTTTATTTTTCAATAAAAAGAGAGAAAAATACTGAGGGGTATCTTTTGGATAGCTATTGGTGTATTCTGTCTTAATATTTTGACTATCAGTCAATTACACAAACCGAACTTTAAAGTATGATAAAAACGAACAAACTCTGGACTGTTGTTTTTCTTTTTTTTATTCAATGTTTACCAGCACAAACCGCTTTGCGGCGTGTGGCTTATCTCATCGGCAATTCTGTTTATGAGGACGACACTAAACTTTACAATCCCGTCAATGATGCAACCGATTTGGGGCGCAATCTAAGCGCATTAGGCTTTGAGGTGCATCAATTTGAGAATGTGAACCTCGCTGATTTTCAACGTATTATGAATGTATATGGCAGAGATTTGAGCAAAGACCCTGAGCATACGGTTGGGCTGTTTTTCTATGCAGGTCATGCGATGCAAATTGACGGGCGCAATTTTTTGATGCCCACTGATGCCATAGAATTTGCCGATGCCGAAGAAGCGGAAGAGGTGTGTGTGACGCTCGATGCGATATTGGCAATAGTCAGTGAAGCGCATAACAGAATGAATATCATTGTTTTAGATGCTTGCCGTACCAATCCTTTTCGATTTGATGTGGGTTCTGAACCGCGACGTGATACGGAACGACTGCTCGGTTTGGCGGCTATCGAAGCACCTGTTGGCACTTTGATTGCTTACTCGACTTCGCCTGGCAGTGTCGCACTTGATGGCGATGGTTTGAATGGACTTTACACGCAGGAATTGATAAAAGCGATTCATATTCCCGATTTGACAATTGAACAAGTGTTCAAAAAAGTGCGGACGCAGGTGAAGGAAATCAGCGATGGCGAGCAAATTCCGTGGGAAAATTCGTCCTTAGAATCTGAATTTTATTTTACTCGAAATCCGCAAGTGACGGTCACGGCTAAAGGCGTTTACTTGACTTCCACAAACGAAAATTTGCCTTTGCCCGAGCGTTATGCCCGTGATATGTGTGGCTGTATGACGGGTTTGGTTACAATGATAGAAAAAATTGAAACGATGCCAAGCCAATTGCCTGCCGAAACAGAAAAGCGATTGGCAGAAGATAAAACAACCGCGATTGAACAAAGTGAACGGTGTATTAAAACAACTACTCAGGATTATTTGAAACGGGTCACACCCGATATTGACCGCCAAACGATGGCAATTTTAGAGCGTATTTGTCCTAAAGTTTATCACTTTATGATGGCTCGACAATAGCTAATTGATTCATTTTTATTGTGTTACGTATCGTGATTTGCCAAATTCACGACGCACTCCTTATGCTCTGAATACACTAAAATATATTTCAAACAGTCATGTTTGACAAAACTTACACCAAACCTAACTCTTAGAACCCTTATTTTTTCAAAACGATGGAAGCCGTTTTTTTGTAAAAGCCGTTTCTTGATAAACCGAACAATCATGAATGTTTTCAGATTGACTAAGCGCAGCATAGTCTCAAACCCGTCGTATTCTAAATCGAAAAACAAGAAGAAATCATCTGCTTTGGGGCATTTTTTCTCTAAAAAAGGCAGCACATTTAGCGGTTTTTTCAAGACAACTTCGCGGATTCAATCCTCTTGGCGCGAGGATTGGAAGCC
>JANLQI010000094.1:0-26121 GCA_031367705.1 Saprospiraceae bacterium
TTACCTTAATCCCTTTTCTCAAAGAAAATGGTTATCCATTCAAGGATAAATGGTATAGATTTTTATTTACGGAACTTGTGAATACACCATTGGCTGGAGGTGAAGCCCCCCAACCCCCAAAGGGGGGGAGTCCGAATGATACACCGCCGCAACCCCCTGCCCCCAAAGGGGGTAATGAGCCGCAAAAAAAAAAGCCTAACCCAAAGCAAGGAGGTACGCTAAATCACCCCCTTGGGGGCGGGGGGGGCTGTTGTGGACATGAACATCCACATACAGCGACTTTGAGTTTTGACTTGTCAAGCCTGTTTGAAAAAGCCATTCGTTTGGTTTTTACTAAAAAGATAAAGGCAGGTGATATTGATGCAAAATTATGGAAAGCGACTGCAACCGAATTGGTCAAAGGTGTTACTGAGGGGTTTGGTACAGAATACAAAGACGATACCGACAAAGACTTGTCAGACCAACTCAAATATAATGTGTCGGTTTTTGCCGCTTTCAAAAACCACGCTCAAAACTTGGAAATGGTAGAAGCTTTGACAGATACAAATGGTCTCTTAAAATCTTATGAATTATTCAAAGCCGATGCCATGAAGATATTGACCACTTATAATGATAATTGGTTGAAAGCCGAATATGATACGGCGGTCAGTTCGGCACAAATGGCAGTGCAATGGAACGACTTTCAGAGAGACAAAACGGATTTTCCAAACCTGATGTATGTCACCGCAGGTGATGAGCGGGTTAGAAAAGCACACGCCGCTTTAGATGGGGTGACCCTGCCAATGGACGACCCGTTTTGGAAAATGTGGTTTCCACCCAATGGCTGGCGTTGTCGGTGTGATGTGCAACAAGTGGGCGCAAATGCCAAATTAAAAGAAGCAAAATCACTGCCTGATGAAAAGGAAACGCCTTTGAGTTTCCGAAATAACGCGGGGATAACAGGCGAAGTTTTTACAGCAGAACATCCGTATATATCAGGACTGACGGAGGAGCAGAGGCAAAACGTGCAAACAACAGTTGATAAACTTTTAAAAAAGGATAAACTATAATGGCGTTTAGTGTGAGACCCGTTTCAGATTTAGCTGGTCAATTGCGCGACATCAATGACCTGATAAAAAAGCTGCCTCAATGGGCAGGGCGTGAAGCGGTCAACTTCTATAAGGATAGTTGGAGACGACAAGGCTTTATCAATACGAGTGTCGAAAAATGGGCAGCTCGTAAATCGGACAATAAATGGGGTAAAACATCGAAACGAAAGAAAAAGAGCCGTGCCATTTTGGTACAGTCAGGGCAATTGCGCCGCTCCATTCGCTATAAAGTTTCGGGCAATACGATTACTGTTTTTACGGACGTGCCGTATGCTCAAGTGCATAATGAAGGGCTGAAAGTGGCGACCACCCAAACCATCAAGACGCATACACGCCAAGCGCACAAGCGCAAAGGCAAAGAAGTGAAGGAAACAACTGTACGAACTCACAGCCGAAGGGTAAATTTTAAGATGCCCAAACGCCAGTTTATGGATATTCCTGGGCGAGCGATTTCGCCGTTTTTAGAAAAGCGATTTGTTTTTCATATCGCGAGGGCAATAGAAAAATTTAAGATATAAATTAAATTATTGTATTTTTGTACTGAATCAAAAAAACAGTATAATGTATAATAATTATCAGACGCTCACTCTGATTTGCCCTAAGTGTCATACACCAAATGCTTTTGATATAGATACTTTTTCAGAGTTCAGCTATTGCCAATGTGCATCTTGCAAAAAGGAATTTACTATCCAATTAGCGACAATTCGCAGCAAAAGAACCAAATCCAATAAAAAGGGCAATTATTCATTTCACTCCATTCGGCTCGTTACGCCTTCAAAAGAGGAAAAACTAACAGAGTTCCAATCTGCATACGGTTTAGAACCAGAGATGAAATCTGGCGACTTAGTGATTTTTACTTATTATAAGGATGTGCTTTTTCTCATTCAGAATCTTACAATCAATAACTTTACTGTTATTAAAGACACGCGTGGTCTTCGTGGTGCAGCGATTTTTGTAGCTATCATTATGTGTCTGATATTATTTAAGGTTGTGACTTGTTCTCCTTCTCGCGTTGTGCCAAATACCCCTACACCCGCCGCTCCGTTGCAACAAAATATAGAATTAAACAATATTGCGCCCAATAATGCAGCACCCATTAAGAACATAACCTCTAAAAAGAAGAAAAACACACCCACACATTATAATACGTCTGGTACTCGTGAGTATTTTCGAGGTCCCAGAGGTGGTTGCTTTTATTATAGTGCCAGTGGGAAAAAAGTTTATGTGGATAGGAGTGTTTGCAATTAGATTTATTTCAACAAAATAGTCTTTTGATGTCTCGTAATAGGGCAATCAATAACTATTTATGATAAATCGCCAATGGTCTATTTTATCTTTTTTGCACTCTAAATCTATTTGAAGTGTGTCATTTTGAAATTGGGCAGACTTTTCATTTTTAAGCCCATTTGCTATTGTAGCGGGTATTTGCATTTTTATTATTTTCAATGTCTTATCTATCGTTTCTCGAAATTCATTTAATGCTGCTTGCTTATCTTCAGGATTATTGATGTTCAAAGCCAATTTCAACTCTTTTACATATTTTTCACTTGGAGAATTAATATAAAATGTTAGGTTATTCCTCAAAAGGGTTTTACTATTCTGCATACCAAACTCATGATAATCCATAAGGCAGTAATAACTTTTATCCACTTCATCTTTGCTTAGTTCATGGAAACTACCAATTCCAATTTGATTAACTTTTTCTTTCAAAACCTCCATATCATTGAATGCCTCAACCTTGACATACTCTTTGACAGATGGCATAAGTTCCTTACTTATCATTATAAAAATCAACCATATTGGAAGATATATTAGTGTAGATACTGCACGAGTGCGCTCACCACGATTATACCAAAATAAGCTATTTTCAGGTTTGAACAAACCTACTATAAAGAAAATAGCAGCTACGACCCCAATGATTTGAAAGATTAAATACATGATTTTTGCTGTTTTTATTTTAAATTATTTACCTGCTCTGTCAATTTATCCAACTCATCATTCATTCTGTGTCGCAGGTCATCAATGGCTTTGAGCATGGTTGTTTTGTCGGTTGGTACTGAGGGGGTTCGCTCTTTATAGCCTATCATTTCCTGATTATTTTCAGCTTCTTTTTCTTGTGCCAATAACAGGGTGTATTCTTCATCTGTCATATATACATTCCCTTCACCATACGCTAACCATTGGTGTCTTACCTTAAATAATCTTGCCATTGCTGAATAAGCTTCAATCGAGGGAAAGTTCCCTCCTGACTCTATTTTGGAATATGCCCCTTGTGTTTTGTAACCCAAAAGGCGTGACAACTCTATCTGATTCATGTTCAAATCATTTTCTCGTAGCTGTTTAAAGCGTTTTCCTACCCTTTCTTTGGTATTTTCTAACATTTATTAAAAATTATTGAATTTATTTTATTCCTAATTTGGAATATTCCTAAAAAGGAATAATATTTGCAACATATTTACAAGTAATAAAAACAATGCCACTTTCAACTATGACTAACATTGAAATTTTCAACGAATTGAAAAACCACCATAAAGCACTTACAGAAGTAGCGGCGATGGCAACGGTTAGCACACAAGCGGTACGCGATGTTTTGCGAGACGGCAAATACGGTAAAAAAGGCAATCATAAAATTATAACTGCCGCTTGTATCATTTTGAAAAGACGACGACAAGAATACTCTAAGCAACTCAAAGCTCAAGAGCAATTAGTCGAAGCCTAAAATTACAAACTTTATTTTATCGCAAACAAAAAAAGATTGACAAATGACACTTGAAGCATTAAAAACGCTGTCGGAGGAACTGCAAACCCAACAACTAAGCCCAAACACCTTTTCGATGCAAGGCGAAGTATTCAGGGGTATCTGGTGGGATTTGTGGGAACGCTATCAACACTGTAAGACCGCCAAGAAATTTCGGATATGGCTGATTGATTTAGACCTGAAGGTTTACAACGAGAATTGACAAATGATGCACCTGTTTTTATTCATCATTTAAAATGACTAACGCCCATGACAGCAGCGACACAACTCTTAGACAGTTCATTGACATCAAAATATTTTATCTACGATACCGACCACCAATTGTGGGTTGCTAAAACACATTTGTTGACAGAAATGGGTATCAGTGAAAATACCGTCAGAGAGGGGTTGCGTGATTATAAAGCCAAAGGCAAAGGCTCTTGGACTTACGAAGTGTATGGGCATAACGACACATGGATTTTGTACGACACGATACCTGCCCTGACACGGCAACGTGTTTCAGACTACTATGGTCAACTGCACAAAACGTGTGTTCACAGAGCCGCCAGTGCTTTGATACTGAGGGGTCGGTTTGAGGCGGCTTGTGAACCCAACGATGCTGAATGGTTTTTGTCGCAGTCGGTCAAACAAGGTGGACGGTCATTCACGACGAGTGAAGCCAAAGACTTGAGACTGGCTTGCGGCATATTGCGCCAACTGGACGATGACATTAATAATAAGGTGTGGCGCAAGGGCATCAGAGCCGACAAAGACACGATTATCACGGATGGCAATGGTTACATCAGTTTTGTGGCTTCGGTTATCAAATCTTGGAATTTGTTTGGTTTCAAAGTCGGTAACGGACGGGTTTTGTATCGCAAAATCAAGGAGTGGGTAGAAAGCAACCGCGCTTCATTGATTAGTGACCGTTTCGGCAAAGCCAATGCGGAAAAGAAAACGGATGACTTGCTACGGACAGCGATTGTGCTGAAAGCATCAGCGACCAAACCGACTGACCGCGATGTGGCTTTGGAATTGGGTAAACGCTACAATATGCCTTTGACACCCCAAACCATTGGCAATTGGCTCAACGAACCCGAAGCACACCGCCAACTATTGGCAGCCCGAGAAGGTAAAGTGTATGCTCAAAAGAAGTCAGCTATTTGGATAGCACAAGGTAAATATCGCCATGCCGATGAAGTTTGGTTGGTGGATGCGACAACAGTGCAAATGATGGTTGCAGACGACAAAGGTAAACGGGTGAAACTGCCGATGAATCGCGTAACGGTTTTAGACGGCTATTCTGAAAAACGGGTCGGTGTGGCTTATGGCATTTCAGAAACGGCGGAGTTGGTTTGGCAAGCATTGTATTTTGCTTTCAAAACCACTGGCAGGTTGCCACAAGTGATACGCTCGGACAAAGGTTCGGCGAATACACGTAAGGATTTGGTGAGCAAATTTGACCTGTTGGGTATCACGCACATCACAGGTCAGGCGCACCGCTCGACACGGCAACGGCTGATTGAGTATGACCAACACAAACACGAAAGGGTGTTGCAAAGGTTTTGTGAAAACTTCGCTGGCGGCAATTTCATGGGCAGGGGTCAACAGATGCGCTTTAATCCTGACAATCTGAAACGCCTCGAGCAAGAAGGCAAATTGCCGACTTGGTTGGAAGGCATCGGACAGGATTTCACTTTGTTCATGGCTGGCAACAGCATCGTTGGCAAAGATGGCAAAACGCCGAATGAACGGTACAGCCAAAGCGAACATGCCGAAAGGCGTACAGGCTCTTTGAAATTGTTGGTGAATGTGTTTGAGCCGCGCAAAGACCTTTATACTTATCACAACGGGCAGATACTATTCAGGCACAACGGACAGGACTTAACGTATTGGGTTGGGTCACATTTAGAAATTGACGAAGATTTTTACAGACGGCACGAAGGGAACAAGTTTAGGATTCGGTTCAATCAAGACGATGCAAGCATTATTGGGCTGTATTCCGAAAAGTGGGATTTTGTAGCCGTGGCGCATCAGAAGCACAAATTTGGACAGAATCCGAAAGCATTGAGTACGGATGAACGCTTGGCACTGAACCACAATTTAGCGGTTGAAAAACGCCTGAATACTGAGGGGGCTACTGGACTCAAACAAATAAAAGAAGCGATGACAGCACGGCAGGAACTGACTTATATTGATTACCAGTTAAAAACGAAGGACGATTTACAAGGCGATGAATTGAATGAACTGTATCATCAAGTGAGTTTATTAGGGATTTTGGATAAAGAAAGAAAGCCGATGAACGGCAACACAGCGACAAAACAAAAGACACTTAGGGCAGAAACGACTGCCCAAACACAACACTTTTTTCAAGATGATGAAGCGGCACAAGCGTTGCTTGATTGACCCCCCTGCCCCAAAGGGGTGATAATGCAGACTCCCCTTTGGGGCGGGGGGATAATTATTTCACTTTTTAAAATTTTGGCAAATGACACCTTTTGAGTTTGCGCGATTAAGTTTCGCGGATTTACACGCCATTCAGTCTTATGCTTTGGATATTTCTAAAAGCTATGCAGAATGCCAACGCAATGACATATCGCTTGAAGATAGTCAACGTTTGAGCCAGTTCTTTTTAGCGGTTTCGACTGGCGCAAGTGCCGAATTGGAACGCCGTATGACAGAGAAATTTGGTACACCAAAAAGGCTCTCAACCGATGTGTATCGGGAAAATGAGCAACGGCTCAAAGATTACATGGAATCTAAACTTTAACGACAATGGCAAAGACGACATTGACAAAAGCAGAATGGGCAGAAGTCAAAGCCAAACTCGAACACCCATTGGTTATAAGTTTTTTGAAGTTCAAGATTGATGACCATATTGTATCTGCTGAATCTCATATCTATAATCGTAGGGTTATTATTAACATTTATGTGGATGGATGGCAACGAGGCGAATGGTTTACTAAACCCAATGAGTTTGTTTTCGTGCCTCGTTTATATCCGACTATTGAGAAGTTCCTTTTTTCTAAGAAAATAAGGGATAATGCTAAAAAGGCTTATGGCGTGAGAAGATACAAAACACATGGGCAGGATTACGAACAAAAATACCACTTCCATACTACTTGCTTCAAGAGCGTAGCTTCTATGAAAAGGCTTTGGGAAAGTAACAACGATAGTATTCAACTTATAAAAGAATAACCTATGTCACAGGATAATTTATTGACTTATACGCGCTTTGTCGCACAGGAATTGGACAGCAAAACGACCAATGTGGTGGAAACGGATTTGCGCATCAATAGAGCCTATCTGTATGCCATCAAAAAGGGAGACTTTGTAAACATCAAGAAACATCATTTTGACCTTTTGGACGCTGCCATTGAACGCCAAAGGAATGACAATACTGAGGGGTGGCAAGTAGCACTCACCACCAATTTGAGTATTGCTTCAGGCACTTTGAAAAAAGCCCAAACAGAACGTTTGTGTTTGGCTCTGACAGGTACAACGGGTTTTGGTAAAACGGAGGCTTGCCGCTTGTACCGCCGCAAAAACTCGGATGTGGTGTATATCCACTGCAATACCGAAATGACCAAGAGTGGTTTTTTAGATGGCATTGCAGCTGATTTGAGCATTCCACACGGTCATAGAGGTTACAGCGTTGAGGCACGGTTCAAAGCCATCATAACGCACCTGATGAAGTTGAAAAACCCTTTGCTCATCATTGATGATGCTGGTAAGTTACGTGATTCTGCTTTCAGGATGTTTCAGATTTTGTTCGATGAATCGGCTGGGCGCATTGGGTTTGTACTGACGGGTGTGCCTGAATTTCGCCAAAAGGTTTTTAAGTTAGCCGATAAGGGTGTTTTTTGTTATAAAGAAATTGCCAGGCGTATTGGTTGGGTTGAGTTGTCTTCCATTTTCGTGAAAGACGTGGCGGCTATTTGCCATCGGAATGGCATCGTTGACGATTCAGCGATTAGTTATTTGTGCGACAATATCGGCGATTATGATACCCTTCGTCGCACCATCAAAGCCGCGCAATCAGCCGCCACAAAACAAGATGTGGCGGTGACACGGGCTTTGTTGAGTGGCTTGAATGGGTCTATTACGAATTATCGGGTGTCGTATGTTCAGGCTTAGGTTGTTGAATTAGGATGCGTCCGATTTTTAAAGATGCTAAGGATTTACGCTTTGAGATGTATTTTTAACAATTTAATATTATTTTATATGAATTCACTGAAATATCAAATTGATATTTACAAACTGGGCTTTCCTGCTAAAGTCGTCAAAAGGTTTACCCTCTCTTTTAAAACGGTTATGGATGCAAAGGCTTTTGCTGAATCCATTTTGGAAAACGAAGAAGGTTTTGCTCTTATAGAGCTTGAATACTTTGCATAAACTAACCATGATTCACCATTTATTTATTCACCATTCACCATTATTTGAAAATGACAAAGACAGAATTTATCGAACAACTGAAAGATTGGTGTCGCAGAGCGCACCAAATTGAACTGACGATTGGGGCTTGGATACCCCTCAGTAATGATTCGACAATGGCTTTCATGGAGAGCCAACATGCTCGGATGTTTGCGGGTGACTTGGTGCGCTTGGCGATTTTGGAAGACAAGGCACGCACAACGGATTATTTCAATCCGATGACTCACAATGCCCAAGTACCGAAAGGGTTTGATTGCTCGGGTGTGGGCACAAAAGACACAATATTGATGCTCAAGGATAGAATCCGGGCTTTGCTGTATGAGGTGATTGATGACCGCAGTGGACGCATGGATTTCACTTTTGATATGAATGAGTTTGCGTTTTACTTTAGAGAATTTCAATCCTCACTCAAACGCACCGACCAAAGATTAGGCTTATTGTTGGGCAGTTTGAAGTAAGGCAAGTATTCACCATTTATTATTCACCATTCACCATTAATAAAAATGCTTATTTCAATCATCTTGGCTTTTGTGGTCGCCGTCTATGGATTAGCGACTTTCCACGAAGCCGAATTAAACAAAAAAAACAAATGGCAGTAGAAATCCTTAGTCCATCCAATTTGCCTTTGAGTCGCGCCAAAAATGGGTCTTCATACTTGAGGGTTGCCAAAAACACCGTCCACCTTTCAGCGTCTTTTGCAGATGCAATGGGTTTGAAAATAGGTGATAAGGTCAATTTTTTGAAGAAAGGTCATTTGCTCTACATCTACGCAACAACGGTTGACGATGCCTATACCTTGCGGGGCAAATCCAACGATTTGTACTTTAGTCATCACGCTTTGGCGCAAAAGATACTGGCGGAATACAGCTGCCAAACTTTGTTAGAAAAGCAGTTGGCGAACAGTGTCAAGTTTGATGTGAAGCACTGTACGTTTTTACCCTCGTTGGTAGCGGGCGTTGACGACTATTGGGAAATTGTGCCGCCCAAAAAATACCAATCGCCATGATAACGGAGGGGTTTGTGAAGGGTCAGATTTGCAAACATTTGGGCATATCGGAGCAAACGTTTTTCAACTTGGCGTTTGAAGTTTTCGATTTTCAAGCGTCACAATATGCCGATTTGTTGCCGCAATATTTACAGGGTGAGTCGCACGAAGTGTATGTTAAAAGTACCGCTTTTCGGAAATGGTTTCAGATTGAAAAGAACGAAAATGACCGTCACATTTTGACGTTTTTTGACATGATTGATAGGCGCATACGGATTACGGAACATCAGTATTTGGAACTGCACAAAATGTATTTTGAAGAAAGATTTATATACCCAAACAGCACGGTCATAAAGGTGGCGGTGTCGAAATATAAAGAACGGGCTGCCCCCCAACCCCCGAAGGGGGCTTTAGAGGAGGCGTTGCTGTGAAGTCAGTAAAACGGGTATCGCTTTTCTTTTGTCATTCAGAAGGAAAGCCATTAAAGCGGGTTAAGCCTGTATTGCTCATGGCATAAGGCATACAGAGACACCCGAACAGATAGATTGATGGTCTATCCGCCCTTGAAAATTAGGATTATTATCGAAATTATGCACTACCCAGTTATTGAACTTATTATCCACTACTGCGAGCCGATGTTTCGGCATCGGCTTGCTATTCAAAAACAAATATTATGTATCAAGACGATTATTACAGATATACCACATCATTTCACCACCCTGTACATGTGAAATCAAGGATGGTACGCACAGCACACACGGGAATAGCTCCTGTACCAACCTTTGCAAGGGAATCTTATAAAGGCACACGGGTTTTGATGCGCCTTATTGATGGCAAATGGCAGCCCGTTGATGGGCGTTATGTGAAGATGAAAATGGGCAATTTGGAGGTTAATATTTTGTGTCACAACACTGATAAAGACCCGCCTAAAAACTATAAGATTGGGTAATTGACAATTGACAAATGATAATACAACTATTCATCAATCATTATTCATCATTTATCATTACAAAAGATATGGTTAACAAAGCAAAGGTTAAGGAGTACCTAAAGAAACTCCAGCAAGCAGAAAAGCTAAAGGGCGAAATTGAGGCAATTGAAGGAGAGTTCGTGGCGCATGTTGCCGATACAGGCGAAGCGACCATTTGCAATTTGCTGAAAGTCACCACGTCTAAAAATCCGCCTAAATTGGTGTCTGTTACTGAGGGGGTCAATGTGACGGCTAAAATGCGTGAAGACTTGGCAACGGCATTGAAAGACACGGACTTTGTCAAAACGACAGCTTCCCTTCAAGTCAAAAATATCCTTGATGCCAAAGACACAAACAAGGTTGTGAAAAAGGCTCTGAAAGTTTGTAAATTGGATGTAACACAGAGTGAGAAAATGGGCTTTGAAAAGGTTGTGACACCGTTGAAAAAAACGGCGTAGTGTGACAGGTTTTTTTAGATAAAAGTAGTAAATCGTGTAGCTCAATTAGGTAGAGCAGTGGGTTTTTACTCACAGGTTGCAGGTTCGATTCCTGTCATGGTTTCATTTATGTTCATGGGATTATTAATTTGTAGTCACCGCCGTTAGATGAGGGTTTGACGGCGGTTTTTTAAAAATTATTTATTTTATGAGTTGGTATAACAATCCTGAAATCTGTGCAGAATTAGCGCGACGAAGTAAGAAGCCTGATAGTCTATCTTATGTTGGTGATATTTCAAAGCATGTCGTTTTTGAAGTAGAGAACATCCATCTTTGGAAATACACCTCGTTGCAAATCAAAGGTGCAGCCTCTAAGTCTTCTATCACTTTTCATAAGCGCATATTCAATATGGGCGAAAATGATTGGAGAATGAGTGGTACTCGGTTAGGTATTCGGAAGCATTATTCTATTGAATCATTAAAAGAGGAATTGCTTCAATGTGGTGTTGAGAAGGTTGAAATAGACTTAATTATTCTGAAATCACAAAGATTTTTTTTTAAGTAATGGATGTATTATTAGTTTGATAACAATTAAATTTTTTTGATATGGCAATGGCAAAAACTTGGCGAGAACGGGCTGCTCCCATAATTAAAGAGGTTTTGGAAACCAATAGTGATAAACCTTTAAAAGAAGTGCGAAAATTATTACGTGATGCTTATCCTTTTGGTCAAAGAGAATACCATCCATACTTCATTTGGTGTGATGAAGTCAATACTCAATTAGGTCTAAAAACTAAGAAAACTAAGAAAATTAACAATATTAAACAACTAAATTTATTTTAAACATGCAATATCTACAATCAGAAGGTTGGATACATCTAACTTTAAAACTCAAGAAAGGAGCAAAGATGTCAAAAGACGGCGTTTTAAAATTTGCCAGTGGCAATGACATAAATTCCATAGAAGTGGGCAGCTTTAAGGAGCTGAAAACCTCTATAAAATTAGTTTTTCGTAAAAAGCAAACGGATGGAGAAACTCAATAAGAACCAACAACGGCGCATATTTGCGCTTTTAAAAGACTTGGGCGTGGTGGAGAGCCGCGCCGCTTTTGTGCCGCAATTTTGCAATAATCGGACTGACCATGTGAGCGAACTAACGACCATCGAAGCCGATGCCATGATTGCAGGACTGGAGGTATATGCTAAGGAGTGCCAAATAATGACAGATTTTGTCAATAAAAAACACACAGCCCCCCAGCCCCCAAAGGGGGTGATTGGTGAAGCTCGCAAGTATAATAAGGACGCATCAGCCGACAAGATGCGGCGCAAAATACTTCATGTTTTAGGCATGATGGGCTATTTGAAACCGACTGGCGGTTTTGATTATGAGCGTATCAATGCCTTGATAGAGGGCATTGGCTCTAATAATCCGACCAAAGCGAAGTTCAATTTTTTGAGCAATGGCGAACTGACAGCCATCGTAACACAAGTTGAGCAGATGTATAAAAAGACGCTAAAACGGTCTTAGAATATTTTAACAATAAATATTGAAACTTTTTGTGTTTATTTTTCAAAAATGTTTTAAATTTGTTTCAAATTTCATAAACATATAGAGAAATGAGTACAGAACAACTCGCTTTACAAGCCCTGTATAATATCCTTACTGACTTGAAAGACAGTGAAAACAAAGCTGTTTTTAAGCTCGTTGAGGAATTTTACGGGCAGTATGAAGATGAAGAAGGAAACCCTTTATGGGATGCTCCAGCAGCTTTAATAGAGATGGTTGATATAAATTGGCAGGACGATGTACCACGCAGGGAGCAATATGGTTTGTTGAATTTTCGCATTCATATCGTTTCGGACACGGGCTATGAAGATACCAAAAGGAGGCTCTCTACAACACACCATACAAATGCGGCTTACGTGGCAAAAGCCTTCCGAAATCGGGTTATAAAGTTTTCCGATTTAGATATTGAACTGGATGGCATTTTGATGAATGCGTTTAGTAGGACGCGGACAGAGTTTGTGAATGAGTTGAGTGAGAATGTGGTGACGGTGTTGGAGTTTAATAGTTTGATTGTTGATTATAGCGGCATTGCATCATACGCAGAGATTATGGCTAACTACCAAGCGAACTATTATCTTGTTGCAAATGAAACGGAATTTTTAAATTTAATTGACTGATAAAATGATGGCAAATGAGAAAGAATACTATCAAATTTTACAGGAAGGTAAAAAATCAATATGACTTTTTATACAACGAGAAGCGATTGAGACACGATGATGTTATAGAAAAATTGATGGACGATTTTTGTATATCATCTATTACCGTGTATCGAATTTTTAGGACTGAACTACCCAATAATGAGGTCGAAAACACCGCTCAACTTGATTTATTTGCCGAATTAAGTACACCCGAATTAAGTACACAGGCTGCTTAAAAAGTACATTTTTAGGCACTATAAACGGCTACTAAATAGCTTTTAAAAGCCAAAAACGCTATCATTCGTAAAGGATGATAGCGTTTTTTATTCAGGTTGTTTTACCTTTGTGTACTTTTTAATTTTTTCTCTATTATCACAACAAATTGAAAATCAAAGGTTTAATTTTATTTCTTTTTTGTTGTTGTGTACTTTTTATTTTTTCTCTTTTACAAGGTAAGTGGAATTCAGATGGGAAATTCATAAAATTTTGATAATCAATATTTTAGAATATTTTAAATTCAATTAACATCTTACTTAAAGACCTTCATCAATGTTCATATACCGAATTAACGATTGACACCTAATAGGTAGTGTATAAACAGCTTGACACCGATTCTTTTTAATGAATCGTTAACGCTTTATTACTGAGGGGTATCGCGAAGTTAATCGGATACCCCTCAGTATTTATTAAAGTTGTCCAACTGGTAAGTTGGCGTTACACATCACCAACTGGTAAGTTGGCGTTACGGAGTTGGTGTTACAGCGATTTTCTTAAACGTGCCACAGGAATATTCAGTTGTTCCCGATATTTTGCCACCGTTCGACGAGCAATATTATAGCCTTTGTCTTGAAGCATAGATTTCAATTTTTCATCGGAAAACGGCTTCCTATTGCTTTCAACTTGGATAATATCCGTCAATATCTTTTTAACTTCTAAGGTCGAGACTTCATCGCCTTCGCTTGTTTGCAGCGATTCGGAGAAAAAATCTTTCAAGCGTTTCGTTCCAAATTCTGTTTGTACATATTTAGAATTGGCTACACGCGACACCGTCGAAATGTCCAAATCCGTTATATCTGCAATATCTTTCAGAATCATCGGTTTCAGCCTTTTGGCATCACCCGTCATGAAAAAATCTTGTTGATAGGTCATAATGGCGTACATTGTCTTGAACATCGTTTGTTCACGTTGCCGAATGGCATCAATAAACCACTTTGCCGAATCAATTTTTTGTTTGATAAACATCACAGCCTCTTTTTGCATACGCACCGATGTGTTTTTGTTCCGTTGATTCTTGTACGATTTAAGCATTTCACGATAATGCTCACTGATACGCAAATCTGGTACATTGCGACTGTCAACGCTCAATTCAAGGCGGTTGCCTTCTTTTGTTTCAATTGAAAAATCAGGCACAACATATTGCATATTACGCTCGCGTACACTCACGTGACCACTGGCTGGTTTCGGATTTAGTTTCAAAATCTCATCCAATACATCTTTGAGTTGTTCCTCTGTAATATTGAGATGTTTTTGCATTTTTTGATAATGCTTTTTTGTAAACTCATCGAATAAATCAAAAATTAGGCGCGCTCCTAAACGCAAGTTTTTGATAATTTCAGGATGTGCTGACTCACTTTCTAATTTTTGACGAATCTGAATCAATAAACACTCCTGAAGTGTGCGCGCACCAATACCTGGCGGGTCAAAACGCTGTATTTTTTCTAAAATAGCGATGACCTCCTCTTCATTGGTGTGAATATTTTGCAAAAACATAATGTCGTCGCAAATATTAATAGGGTCGCGGCGCAAATAACCGTCCTCATCAATAGAACCAATGATTTGCTTGGCAATTTGGATTTCACGCTCTGTTTTCAAGTCAAGCAATCCTAATTGCTCTTCTAAAAACTCATGAAAACTGTTTTCGAGTGCAATTGGAATCGTCTTGTCGTCTTCATCTGCATTGCGGCTTTCCCCTTTTGTCTTGTAGTCAGAAGGGTCGTCATCCTCAAAACGTTCGAGGTATTCGTCAAGTTCACGATCCTCTTCGCGCAGTGGCACTTCCTCATCTTCACGGAAGTCTTCTGCGGTGTCATCTGCCAATTCATCCTTTTCCGTCTCGATTTCGGTTTGTGGGTCTTCTGTATTGTAGGGGTCTTCGTATTCGTCGCCCGCTTCCAAAACTGGATTGACTTCCATTTCTTCTTGAATGCGCTGTTCAAGTGCCGTTGTGGGCAGTTGCAACAATTTCATCAGCTGGATTTGCTGAGGTGAAAGACTGGTTGTGAAGGCTATGTGTGTACCTTGTCCAAGCATAGTTTAAATCTTTATGTGTTCACGGAATTAAGTTAATAAAAAAAACGACTGCTGCTTGGTTAATCGATTTTTCATAGTTAGAGCGGTTTGGTGGAAATATCAGCTACAAAGAAAATAAAATATTTTTATTTTTTTGCTTTACGCTTGCAAGTTTAAGGATATTTGATTGACAAATGCAAATTTTTTTTTAAATTAAATTTAGACCATTTAATAGTATTTTTCAAAAATACTATTAAAGTTATTGATTATCAATTATTTAAATAATGTTTTTATTTAAAATTATTTTTTAAAAAAAATCACCACAAAAGACATGCCAATCAAAATAAATAAAAATATATAAAATACGAAATATTTAATTATATAGAAAAAGGTGCAAAAGACTATAATAAAACGATAGAACTTCCGTAACCTCTATCTTAAACTGTAAAAGAAGACCAAAAGTTACTAACAAGGTGATTTTAGGTAAGAAAAAGCCCTGACTTGACGTTTTTCGTCAAGTCAGGGCTTTTTTTTACCATTTTATATTAAAACAACATGCCTTGTGTCGAAGACGGTGGTATAAGACCTAAATGCAAAAAAGCCTTTTCCGTGGCTTCACGTCCTCGCGGCGTTCTATGCAGATAGCCTTCCATGATGAGAAATGGCTCGTGAACCTCCTCAATCGTACCCGCTTCCTCGCCAACTGCCGTTGCAATAGTTGTCAGACCAACAGGTCCACCTTTAAACTTGTGAATAATCGTTGACAAAATCCGATTATCCATCTCATCCAAGCCGCTTTCATCTACATTAAGTGCATTCAGACCAAATTTGGCAATCTCAATCTCAATTTTACCATCGCCTTTCATCTGTGCAAAGTCGCGAACACGCCGCAACAACGCATTGGCAATACGCGGAGTCCCCCGCGACCGACGGGCAATTTCCAAAGCCCCCCCCTCAGTAATCGGCAGGTTTAGAATCTCTGCCGAACGAAAAATGATTTTTTTCAAGGTCTCGACATCATAATAATCCAAAAGACAATTGATACCAAAACGCGCACGCATAGGGGAAGTCAACAGACCCATGCGTGTTGTTGCACCTACAAGCGTAAAAGGGTTTAAAGTTAATTGAATGGATCGTGCATTCGGACCCGAATCAATCATAATATCAATCCGATAATCCTCCATAGCAGAATAGAGATATTCCTCAACAACAGTATTCAGACGGTGGATTTCGTCAATAAACAAAACATCTCCAGCGTCTAAATTGGTCAATAGACCAGCCAAATCTCCTGGCTTTTCTAAGACAGGACCCGAAGTCATTTTCATAGTTGCGCCCAATTCATTGGAAATAATATGTGCCAAAGTGGTCTTGCCAAGACCTGGGGGGCCATGTAAAAGTACATGATCGAGTGCTTCGCCGCGCAATTTAGCGGCACCAATGAAAATTTTAAGATTACTAACAATTTTGGATTGTCCACTAAAATCGTCCAACGCCTTGGGTCGCAAGGCACGTTCTATTGTTTTTTCTTCAGTTGATTGATTGTTCCCCGTGGGGTCAATATTTGGATTTGCCATTTACGCTATAATTTCAAACAATTTATTTATGCAAAACTAAACAAATTCTTCAAAACAAAGATACCCCTCAGTATTTTTTGATAATGGATAGATGAAAATGGATAATAAGAGTAAATTATCCATTATCAACTATCCATTATCCCTTAAATAAAAAGCCGAATCCCGACATCGAGCGATGTCGGGATTCGTGCATGAGTGGAGGATAGTTATGAATATGGGGTTGTTGGAGGAAATTATTAAGTTTGTTGCTAATACTAAGTGTTTGTTATATTTATAGCGTGTTTGTTCTTAGTGTTGTCTGTGTTTTGTAAAATAGTTTTAAAAACTATAAGTTCTTTAAGTGTTTGAAGGTGTTTTGTCCTTAGAAAAATTTGTTCAATTGTGTGTTTGTGAATGTCTTGCCCTTAAAAATAATGATGTTCAGTTTAGTGTTGCGAATGTCTTGCCCTTAAAAATAATGTTGTTCAATTAAGTGTTGTGTATGTCTTGCCCTTAAAAATGTGTTGTGTTGTTCTATAAATTTGTAAGATTTGCCTTAGGAAGTTCAGTTTAAATGTGTGACATCCTTTCGGTTTGATGATACAAAGTTACTCTCCTGACTAAGCGAAGTCAAGGTTAATTTTGGCAATTATTTAATCATCATGTTTAATGAACTGAAATGCAGTTGATTGTGAGCAGGGTAGGTGTTAATATAATTTTAAACAATATTTATTATACCATTTTATAACACCAAAATAGAAAGGTGAAATGCTTGAGGGCAGAAAATTTCCTTAAACTGAAATGCGTAGGTGAGTCATTTTTAAGGATTTTTTTGAGTTAAACAGTATGAATACAAGTAAACAAGTGAAGGGGATATGTGACAGGCTTTTTTCAACGATTACTATTGACGCGTTTGCCATTCTCATAACGAATCAAAAAAGCATCGTTAAGCGATCGTTCTTTTGCCGTCCGCAGAGCTGCCGCGGCTGCATCATAAGTATCAAAAGAAAGGAGCACACGGGTAAACCGTTTACCATTGATTGTGGCAATTTCTGTTTCAAAATCGCCTAAATCTTCTACACGTTTTAATCTTTTGATGTTCACGTTATCCAAATCCGTTTCATACGCCATAATTTGGATTTTGTATTTAACGGATTCATCCACTGCGGCTGATTTTGGCTTATCGGCAGCGGGTTTGCTTTCAGTTTGGGTTTCTTTTCTTTTAATATCCGCCTTTTCGGTGGCAATAATTCGTACAGGTTGAGCCTCTGCCACGGTCGCTTTCATGAGTGCTTGTTCTTTTTCAGGCGTTTCTTTTGAGGCAACGATTCGATTTGAAACCAATTGAGCATACCGTTCCAAATAAAAATCACGGGTGTCATTTTTCAAGCTGTCTTTTGTCGAAAACACAGCACTGCCAATACGAAATCCATCTTTTTCTACTTCTATGGTATATGTCTTTTGAGGTAAAATAGTGAACTGATAGCGGCCTTCTGCACATACGACAGATGATAACAAACGCAAATCACTATCATCCGTTTGCCGTTTTTCATAAAGCGACAAACGAACATTTTCTAAAAGACTTTTTGATTTTTTATCGAAAACACGCCCAGAAATAAGCTGTTCTTTATGATTTATGTGGATAAAACTATAAATATCATCGTCCCGAGAACTGAATTTTTCCATGCCATAAGTTCTGTTGGAAACAAAAAAACCACCTGTCTTCGATTTGTTTTTTACAAAATACCAATCATCAGCCTCTGAATTGAACGGTGCGCCCATGTTTTGTGGGGATGTCCAATATTGCAAAGACCCATAAGACTTAAAAATATCCAAACCACCCATCGTCGCCCGTCCATTCGAAGCAAAATAGAGCATTTGTTCCTCATCATCATAAAAAGGTGTCACTTCGTCCCCCTCAGTATTGATGATAGCGCCGAGGTTCATAGGGTTCTCAAAATCCGAATTTTCTTGATTCTTTGCACGCGACGACATCCAAATATCCATGCCGCCACGTCCGCCTTTGCGATTGCTCGTAAAAAACAAAATTTCGCTGTTGCCCTTATGTATCACATAAGGTTGAGTGGTCATGCCATTTGCATCTGTACTTTCGTGGTTAATGCGGTCTGATAGCCGAATCGGAGCCGTCCAACCTTCTTTTGTCCGTTTTAGGTAGTAAATACCACAAGTTTTTTGCTTTTTTTTACCAACTTCTTGACACATCGTGCAGTAAAAACGCGAACCATCAGGTGAAAAAGTACCGTTACCAATTGGCGTTGCTTCTGGAATTGGCAGGCTCGTCAAAGGTTCGGCAACCGTCCAATTATTGTCTAAAAACCGAGTTCGCATCAGTTTTGCTGCATCTTGCCACCGCGAAGTAAAGTACAAAACATTGTCGCCAAAAGGCACAGGGGCAATATCATTTTCTTGCGTATTGACATTTTCGTTTAAGTGTTCAACAAAAATATCTGCCGTTTTCGTAGAATCCGATTCTTTAATGCCCAAAGCACAACCTGCAAGGTTATCTCCAATTTTTTCAGCCATTTTCTCATGGTCTTTGCCATGGTAGTTGTTCAAATAATACAAAAACTCTGGTGCGGCTTCGTCCCATTCACCCGCTTGTTGCAGGGCTTGCGCAAATTCTAAATGTATATCTGGAAATTTTTGTTCACTTATAATCGGGCGAAAAAGGGCTACAGCCTTTCGATATTCACGACTATTCAAGTAAAGGAGAGCGGATTGGTAAGCGGTTTCCGTTTTTTGAGGCTTCAATTGATAAGCCATTTCAAGGTAGGCTGCTGCATCTATGAGATTGCCCTGGTCAATCATTTTTTTAGCAGCCCGTACAAGCGGTCTATATTTTTGAGGCGCAGAAGGTTGAGACGTACTTTGCGCCCAAAATACTGAGGGGGTCAAAAAGACAAAAAGTAGGCCGATAACGACCGATTTATAAGACATACGATATGGATATTTTATGTTTTGCGTATCGTCGTCAAAGGTATTTTTAAGGCAAAAGGCATTGTTCAACGACTTTTGCAAAATGTGCATGTTCTAAGGCTAATACTTTTCTGGCAATATCTTTCGGCGTATCGTCCGCAGTAATTGCGGTTTTTGCTTGAAAAATAATATCGCCTTCGTCATAATGCGCATTGCAAAAATGAATGGAAATGCCCGATTCTGTTTCGCCCGCCGCTTTTACGGCTTCATGAACATGGTGTCCATACATCCCTTTTCCACCAAATTTTGGCAACAAAGCGGGGTGAATATTGACTATCTTTTTTTCAAAATGTTTGACTAAATACGGTGGAATAAGAAGCAAAAACCCTGCCAAAACAATGAAGTCCACACCCGCCTCTTTCAATGACTTTAAAAACATCTGTTCATCATAAAGTATTGATTTTGTAATACTTAAAAGCGGAATGTTGTTTTCTTCGGCAATAGTCCTTGCGCCCAATTCGGGTTTGTTGGAGACCAAAAGAGCCACCGATACTGAGGGGTGGCCTTGAAAATATTCAATGATTTTACGGGCATTGCTGCCTGAACCAGATAAAAAAATAGCGATATGCGTTTTCTCTTGATGTGCCATGAATTACAGATTTAAACTTTAAAGTCATTATTTAGCTTATACCACAGATGACACTGATTTGACGGATTTGCACTGATTTTTTCTTTAAATGAGTATAAATCAAAAGAAAAAATCAGTGAAAACCCGTCAAATCCGCGTCATTTGTGGTCTATGCTAAGTAGTTATGATTTTTACTAAATGCAAAGTTATATTTTAACACTCAATAAATGCCTTTAGACTATACCTATTGCAGACCCCTCAGTAAAAAAGCGATTTACTTCTTTTTCAAGCTCGATTCTCGAATCAACAACTCCGATTTGAGAATGATTTTATGCGTATCAAAAATGCTGCTCACACCTTGAAGGTGGTTTATGAAATTGGTAGCAGCGATTTCACCCATTCGATAAGCGGGATCATTGACGGATGTAAGGTTTGGTTAGACGGCAGCAGAAGACATCAACTTTGCCCGCGCCAGAGTCCTCAAACGCGGCTATGCGTTTTCACATTTTTCAAAATACGTCAGACCGGGTTTTGTTCGGATTGGTGTAGATGTACCGAGTACAAGTCCTTTGAAAATTACGGCTTACAAGAAAGACGCTCAAACCATTGTCGTTATCATTAACCCAGAAACTTTTCCAGTGAATAGTACCCAATTGAGTGGTTTAGCACTTAAATCGGTCACGTCATATACGACTTCTGAAACGGCTACTTTGGCTAAAAAAACATCGATTGTTAAAGATAATGTTGTTGAATTGGATATTGCACCATATAGTGTTACTACCTTGGTGATTAATAATTAAGAGGATACCCCCTCAGTATTTTCGCTTAAAATCAGACATTTTATATAAAATGTAAACCAACAAATGCAAATATTCTCTACCATAGGTAAAATACTACTTTTAAGTATCATTTTTATCCATTGCCAAAGTTCAAGAATAAAGAACACATCTGTTATCTCCGCTAAAACGAGCAGAAATCGCATAAAAATCAACGACGACTGGCATTTTATGCGCTATAATGGAGAGCCTGATAAACTGATGTATGACATAAGACCTGAAGTAGCCGACCGCAATGACAGCAAAGTAGCGGACTCTAAACCGACTGATGCCGTAGCGGTGAAGGCTTCGCAAGAGGTTTTAAAAAACTGGATTTTACCTTCGGGCAATGATTTTATCAAAGATCCAACAAAAAAGCATACGCGGCCAACAGGTAACCCGGGCGCAGATTTTCCTTTTGTACAAGCCAATTTTAAAGACGAAAATTGGGAAAAAGTAAGATTACCGCATGATTGGGCTATAAACCAGCCTTTTTACAAAGGCAATAACCCCGAAGTAGGAGGTGGCATGGGTCGTTTGCCCAGTCATGGGGTGGCATGGTATCGTAAAAAACTGGACATTTCAGCACAGGATAAAAGCAAAACCATTTATTTAGACATTGACGGTGCGATGTCATACAGCATCGTTTGGCTTAACGGTCATTTAGTAGGCGGCTGGCCTTATGGCTACAATTCTTATCGTTTAGACCTCACACCTTATCTTAATTTTGAGGGTGAAAACCAAATAGCCATTAGAATTGACAACCCGAATTACTCGGCAAGGTGGTATCCCGGTGGCGGCATTTATCGCAATGTATGGCTCACTAAGGTTGCACCTGTTCATGTCAGTCATTGGGGAACTTTCATAACGACCCCCTCAGTATCAGCGACAAATGCGACCATAAAATTGGCTTTGCAAGTTGAAAATAAAGGTTCTCAAAATCAAAAAATTGAAGCCGAAACAGTGATTTATGCCTTAGATGAAAAAGGCAACCGCATCCCCACTAGCAAAACGGCTTTTCCAATATCTGTTATTGAGTTAAATGCAGGAGAAAATAAAACAACTAAAAGTACTTTAAATATCCCCAATCCAAGACTTTGGGGCGTATATCCGCAACAAAAACCTCATTTATATATCGCTCATACCCAGTTGTTTGCCGAAGGCAAACCCTTAGATGATTATGAAACCCAATTTGGTATAAGAGATATAAAACTTGACCCAATTAAAGGGCTTATTGTCAATGGTGAAATGATTAAATTTAAAGGTGTCAATCAACACCACGATTTGGGCGCATTAGGAGCCGCTTTTAATGTGCGAGCTGCCGAAAGGCAACTTGAAATATTGCGTGAATTGGGCTGCAATGCTATTCGTATGTCGCACAATCCACCCGCCGCTGAATTGTTAGACTTAACTGACCGCATGGGCTTTTTAGTCATTGATGAAATATTCGACAGTTGGGAACGCAAGAAAACGCCCCATGATTTTCACCTCATTTTCCCCGATTGGCATGAAGCCGATACCCGTTCTTTTATCCGTCGAGACAGAAACCACCCCTCAGTATTTGCATGGAGTTTTGGTAATGAAGTCGGCGAACAATACACAGCCGAAGCGGGCGCAGCGATTGCTCAAAAACTGCATGATATGGTGCATGAAGAAGACCCGACAAGACCTGCATCAGCTTCTCAAAACTATGCAAAACCCGATATGCCTTTTACAAAAGTCATGGACTTTTTATGCCTCAATTACCAAGGCGAAGGCATCAGAGACGCACCCGCTTATGCTCATTTGCAAGGCATTAGAACGTCACCATTGTATCCTGCTTTTCAAAAAGCATATCCAAACAAAATGATTCTTAGTGCCGAAACAGCTTCTGCTTTGAGCACGCGAGGCACTTATATATTCCCAGTTTCAAAGGGCGTTTCAGCACCCGTCAGTGATAGTACAGGTGGCGACCCTATCAAACAGCAAGTGAGTGCTTACGAACTTTATACCGCCGCTTTTGGCTCATCTGCCGATAAGGTTTTTGCTACCCAAGACCGCCATCCTTATGTCGCGGGTGAATTTGTTTGGACTGGTTGGGATTATCTCGGCGAGCCGACACCTTATTATACAGCACGCAGCTCGTATTGTGGCATCATTGATTTGGCAGGGTTCAAAAAAGACCGTTTTTACCTCTATCAATCTCGTTGGCGACCCGATTTACCAATGGCGCACATACTCCCTCATTGGAATTGGGCAGAACGTGTTGGCGAAACGACACCCGTACACGTCTTCACATCAGGCGATGAAGCTGAGTTGTTTTTAAATAGCAAATCAATAGGTCGTAAAAAGAAAGGCTCGTATGAATACCGTTTGCGTTGGGATGATGTGAAATACGAAGCAGGTGAAGTTAAAGTGATAGCCTACAAAAACGGTCAAAAATGGGCAGAAGACATCGTGAAACCGACAGATAAACCCGCAAAACTCATCGCCCAAGCTGACAGAACGACCATAAAAGCAGACGGCGAAGACCTCGTTTTTGTAACCGTCAAAATTGCAGATAAAAATGGTTTAACAGTGTCTGATGCCAACCTAAAAGTCAGTTTTAGCCTTGAAGGGGCTGGTGAAATCGTGGCAACGGACAATGGTGACCCTGCCAATTTGGTCTCTTTCGCTTCTCATGAACGGGACACATATAATGGTTTGGTATTGGCTATTGTCAAAGTAAAAAAAGGCGGTACAGGTATATTAAAACTTAAAGCGAAATCCGATGGACTCGAAGGCAGTGTGATTGAGATAAAAATTAAGTAACCATGTAACGTGTGAATAAGAACGTACTTTTTTGTCATTCTGAACGCAGTGAAAGAATTTAAATGTTATAAAATCAGGCTGTTTTTCAAAGAAAAACAGATTTTTTCGCTGCGCTCAAAATGACAAAAAAGCCAAAGCGGAAATTGTGGGTAGATTTTATTTCACTTATTTTTTCACAACCAACCGATGCGTTATTTTGCCACGATAAAGGCCGTTTTTTATTCAATTTGCCGAAAAATAGGATAATAAACAGCATTTGTGGAAAGGTATCCAAAGTAAAAAGTATAAATTCATGCGATTTATTTAGAAAGGAATTTATAAAACGAATCATTCAATTTTCAAAAGATGAATAGAAGACACGCCATCAAAAACCTCGCAACGTCCTTCGGTGTATTAGTCGCCCTGCCCGCTTGGGCAAGCGGCTGGAATCTGCAATCCGTTAGGCTCGAAACGCCTTTTTTGAGTGTTGCACAAGAAGATTTATTGACCGAAATAGTCAGTACCATCATTCCAGAAGGTGAAAAACCTGGGGCAAAATCCTTGGGTATACCTGCCTTTATTCAGAAAATGATTGCCGATTGTTTTGAAAAACCTGCACAAGACGAATTCAAAACAGGTTTAGATAATATAGATAAAAAAGCACAAGCCATTTACAATCAATCATTTACAACTTTAACGACGCTACAAAAGATAGAAATACTGAGGGGGCATCCTGAAACTGTAGAGACGGAAATAATATCTCCCGAAGACCAAAAACAGAAAGCATTTTTTGCCCAACTTAAAAATTTGACCATTCAAGGCTATACGACTTCGGAGTATGTTTTGGTTAATCATTATAAATACGACATGGCACCAGGTCATTATTATGGATGTGTGCCTGTTTAAGTAAAACAGTGTCGTGCGCCCAACTTTCCGAAAGTTATTGAACGACCAATCTTATAAGTAGCTTCCTACTAAAAACTAAACAACAATGACAAATTTTAATATTGATAGTCAAAGAAGAAAAAGATATGATGCCATCGTCATAGGCTCAGGCATCAGTGGCGGTTGGGCAGCCAAAGAACTCTGTGAAAAAGGGCTTAGAACCCTCGTTTTGGAGCGCGGCAGAGATGTCCAACACGTAAAAGATTACCCAACGGCGATGAAAAACCCTTGGGAATTTGAGCATCGTGGACAAGTATCCATTGAAATCAAAAATCAATATGCGGGCAGTCGCTCTTTTTTAAGAGAAGAAACGCTTCATTGGGCTATCAAACCCGATGAACAACCTTTTATTCAAGAACATCCCTTCACTTGGACACGTGGTTATCATGTTGGTGGTAAGTCATTGCTGTGGGCAAGACAGACGCAACGCTGGAGTGATTTTGATTTTGAAGGACCTGTGCGCGATGGTTTTGCCATAGATTGGCCCATTCGCTACAAAGATATTGCGCCGTGGTACAGTCATGTCGAGCGTTTTGCAGGGGTTTCGGGCAATAAAGACGGTTTGCCACATTTGCCCGATGGTGAGTTTCTACCACCTATCGAATTGAGTTGTGTCGAAGCACATCTAAAGGATTCATTATCAAAGAATTATACTGACCGACAACTCATTCAAGCCCGTTGTGCCCACATCACCGAGCCGCAACAAATCCACTATGACCAAGGACGTGGAAAGTGTCAGCACCGAAATTTATGTGTTAGAGGTTGCCCTTATGGCGGCTATTTCAGCAGCAATGCCTCAACATTGCCTTGGGCTGCAAAAACGAAGAAAATGACTTTGCGACCCAATGCGGTGGTTCATTCCATCATTTATGACGAAAGAAAAAATGATGCAAAAGGTGTTCGGGTCATTGATACCCAAACGATGGAAATGACGGAATACTACGCTAAAATCATTTTTGTCAATGCAGGTGCGCTCAATTCCAATGCTATTTTGCTCAATTCCACGTCTAATCGCTTTGCAAATGGTTTAGGCAATGACAATGGTTTGTTAGGCAAATATTTATCATGGCACAATTACAGAGGCAAAGCGAGTGCAGAATACGATGGTTTCCCAAACACACGCACCGATGGCAAAAACCCAAGCAATGGCTATATTCCACGGTTTAGAAATATTCTCAAACAAGAAACAGACTTCTTACGGGGGTATGCGATTGGCGTAAGTGCAGGTCGCCCTTTGACAGCTAATCGTGACGGTATTGGTGAAGACTTAAAAACGTCGCTGCTCAATCCGCAATACGGCAAGTGGTATGTTGGGGCATGGATGATGGGT
>JANLQI010000130.1:0-19405 GCA_031367705.1 Saprospiraceae bacterium
CGAATCAAATTTCTGTTTACTATACCTGCTCAAATCTTAAAATATCTATGGAAATTTCAATTCACAATTGGATGCGGGCAGAAACCCTTGAAAAAACGGTTAAACGCATTGCCAAATTGGGCTACGATAAAATCGAAATTCAAGGCACGCCCGAACAATATGATACCGCTAAAGTCGGAAAGTTACTCAAAGACTACAATATCGGCTGTTGGGGGTCGGTGACATTAATGTTGGGTGAACGCAATCTACTCGCTAAAGACAAAACGCAAAGAGCGAATTCGGTGCAATATGTCAAAAATGTGGTACGCATGGTGAAAGAATTGGATGGACAAATGGTGTCGGTTGTACCCGCTACGGTGGGCAAAATAGTTCCCGACGGTCGCCCAGATGAAGAATGGGATTGGGCAGTAGAAGGCATGAAAGAAATATATGACTATGCAGAAAGTATGGGCATTTTAATCGGCATTGAACCCATAAACCGCTTTGAAACCTATTTTATCAATCGCGGAGACCAAGCATTGGCATTGGCAGAAGCCGTTGGACCTAATTGTGGCGTGTGTCTCGATACGTTTCACATGAATATTGAAGAAGACGATATGTATGCTGCGATTCGCCGCGCCAAAGGTCGCCTTGTCGGTTTTCACGTAGCCGATAACAACCGCATGGCACCAGGCATGGGTACAATTAATTGGCGAAAAGTCATAAAAACGCTGCAAGAAATTGGCTACGATAAAGTGTTGTCGGTTGAATTTTGTTCGCCCTTAGACCGCACACCCGCCAATCCATATCCCAATTCCATCGAAGCAACGCCCAAAGGTTTGAGCGCAGAACAAAAGAAATTTTTGGAAGACCACGGCAGTTCCGCCGTTACAGAAGCGTTTTATACGATGCTTTCTAAGAAATCTATACGGAAATTGCGTCCGTTGATTTGATAGGATACCCCCTCAGTATTGGGCATAAAAGAAGCGGTTTCTTGTAGAAAACTGCTTTTTTATGAAACAAATCACTCATTTCAGCTTCTTTATCTGGTTATTAGCCATTGAGCATAAGTGCCACCGCCACTGCCCACTTTTGCGATGATGCCAATGGCTTGAGTCGCTTCTATCCATTTTGTCGGAGAAAGCACAAAACTGTTACTGCCTGCTTGATACAGAAAGGAGTCGAATTCGACCCCTTTGAAATCGGGGTTATTAATCTTCTCCCACAAGCCTAAAAACTCAATGGTTGTGCGGCTTCTCATCCAATTTTTTACGACATCTTTTGGTTCTGTTGGATTTTTTTGTCGTGCAATATCGGTGAGAGAAATATAATCTTCGTTGTTTTGAGTAAAAAGAACAATTTCAGTACCTTTTACATGTATCGTTCTATTTTTAGCCATTTTGCTTGTTTTTTATCTTTTCAACGCCCAAAAATAATTGTTATTTTGATAGTACCCCCCTCAGTATTTCCCCCATTTTAAAACATATTTCAATGCACAATTACCTGTTTTTCAAAAGAAATAATAGATTTACAGCCTTAAACAAAACCCATTGTATATGAAAATAACAAACGTAGAAGCCTTTTGGCTTCGTTGCCCAATACCTCGGGAAAAACAACACAAATCAGATTATGGTCTCTTAACCGATTTCGATATGACCCTCGTTGTTGTCACAACAGACACAGGACTTCAAGGCTTTGGCGAAGCGAAGGCTGCCGTCGGGTCTTCGGGCGTATGTGCTTCCATCGTAACATGCGTTGAACAAGAGCTAAAACCCTTGTTAATTGGTCAAGATGCCCGTCATATCTCTCGGATTTGGGAGCTTATTTACAATGGCTCACGCGACCATTATGCCTTATCGCGCGGGCGGAAATTCCCGATTTTAGGACGCAGAGGTTTGACAATTTCTGCCATGAGTGGCATTGACACAGCTCTTTGGGATTTAAAAGGGAAGGCTTTGGGTGTGCCTGTTGTCGAATTGTTAGGCGGTGCTTGTCGCGATAAAATGCAAGCTTATGCCAGTGGTGGTTGGGCAAATGCGGATAAAATTGGCGAACAACTGTTGGGGTATGTCTCAAAAGGTTTTCAAGGCGTAAAAATGCGGGTTGGTGTCATGGACGAAACCGTGAAAGAAAGCATCAAACGGGTACAAGCCGCTCGTGAAGCCTTGGGCGACGACATAAAACTCATGACCGATGCCCACGGCACATTCAGCGTTCCAGAAGCCAAACAGTTTTGCAGAGGCGTAGAAGATTGTAATTTGTATTGGTTTGAAGAACCCATCAACCCTGATAACCGCCACGGCACAGCCGAAGTACGGGCTTCTACGGCGATTCCAATTGCCGCAGGAGAAAGCGAATACACCGCTTTTGATGTGCGAGATTTGATTGAAGTCCGCGCCTTAGATGTCGTTCAGCCCGATTCTGCGATTATCGGGGGCATTACGGAGGCGATGCGTGTGGCACATTTGGCACATACTTATCAACTCGAATTAGCCCCGCATTGTTGGGGTTCAGCATTTTCATTTATGGCGGGGGTGAATGTGGCTTTTGCCGCACCTTCGGCGGTGGTTATTGAGTTTTCATTGGGCGGCAACCCGATGATGTATGATTTGGTGAATGAAAAAATTGAAGTCAAAGACGGCATGATAGAAGCCCCCAAAGCGGCTGGTCTTGGGTTAACACCCAATTGGGATTTTGTGAAAGAATTTAAACAACGCCCCTAAATCCCCAAAGGGGACTTTTTGACAGGAAGTCCCCTCTGGGGATTTAGGGGCGCAAAAATCAACAATCATGGCAAGAGCAGTAAAAATTAATCATGTTGCCCTCGTGGTCAGTAACCTTGAAGCGGCTTGTGCTTTTTATGAAAATGAACTGGGTTTGACTCCGCTACCCGCCTTTTTATTCGACTATCCAACCGCCTTTTTCAAATTCAATGATGAGCAACAATTGCACCTCACGGAATGGGACGATACCTATTCTTTTAGAGGTCACGTTTGTGTTCAAGTAGATGATATTAATGCTATCTTCTTCAGAATGAAGGAATTAGGTGTGATTGATATCAGACCGTGGGGCAAAGTGCGTCAGTTACCCGATGGTGCGATTCAAATGTTTGTACGTGACCCTTCGGGCAATTTGGTGGAATTATCTTCTGTTCCCGGCAGTTATATTGACCCGGCTATTTTTGAAGATGAGCTTTATCAAGCGGGTATTTATGTGTCTGGGCGCAATGATTTTAGAGGTTATAAGTCGGAGAATGCGACGTTGTATCACAATAAATAAAAGGTCCAAACTTGCGTCAAGTTTTAAACTTGACGCAAGTTGATAGATGTTGAAAATCAATAAATTAACTAAAAATACTGAGGGGGTCAACATGAAAAACGTATTGCTATTAGAAACCATTGCCGATGATGCTTTGGAATTGCTTATGAATGCTGAAAATATTCAAATTTTCACCGCTTATGGCGATGAGCCTTTGGCAAAAATTATGGCAGAAAATCCTATTCATGCCGTCATTACACGAGGAAAAGGGCAAGTGAATAAGGCATTATTGGCGGCTTGTCCCGATTTGCAAGTGGCAGCACGTTGCGGTGTTGGGTTGGATAATGTGGATGTAAAAGAAGCAACGGCACGTAAAATAAAGGTGGTTAATGCCCCAGGGGCAAATTCTGCGACGATTGCCGAGCATACCATTTCTTTGATGCTGATGTTGCAACGCAATTTGTATCAATCCATCAATGACGTGAAAGCGGGTAATTGGGAAGCACGCAATCAGTTTCAAGGCGATGAATTGAATGGTAAGACTTTGGGGATATTGGGTTTGGGTAATATCGGCATTAAAGTCGCTAAATTGGCAGATGCTTTTAGTATGAAAGTCATTTATTGGAATAGGAGTAAAGTTAAAAATGCATACGACTGTGTGTCTTTTGAAGAACTACTTAGGCAATCCGATATCATTTCCATACACCTTCCTTATACGCCAGAAACACATCATTTGATTGATGAAACCGCTTTTTCGATGATGCAACCTCATACAATACTGATTAATACAGCCCGCGGAACAATTGTTAATCAAAGCATTTTGTATGAAAAATTAGTAAATAAAACAATTGCAGGTTTTGGCGCAGATGTTTTGGCAACAGAGCCGCCTTCGCCTAATGACCCCTTATTGACGCACCCAAAAGCGCTCATCACGGCGCATGTTGGTAGCTTGACGGCGACGACTTATACAAAAATGTGCGTCTCGACAGTCCAAAATGTATTGGCTATTTTAGCGGATAAAGAGCCGCAAACCGAAAGTGTTTTTAATCGAAAAGAGCTTTGAGACCTTTTTATCGGTCTTTTTTTAATTAAAAATGCCCCCCTCAGTATCTGACACTGAGGGAGGCATTTACGTAATTTTACTCATAGAAGAACACAATGTTTTGTGGATTGGACGTATCCGCACCATCGCCTGTATGCAGTCGGCGCGTCGAAGAATAAGTCAATAAATACGTGCAACGGATAAGGTCATTCGGTGTCGCATTGATTTTCAAAGCTGCCGTATTCCGATGATTGACCGCACTGTTCGTATTGTTCGATAAAGTGATAAAACCATCGCTCAAATCCTTATTGATGGTGCCGCTATTGCTACGCACATGAATAGACACGTCTTTCAACAAAGGATGGTGCACCGTATAAGACGTATGAATATCGCCAGAAAGCGGTGAGCAATCGCCCAAAGTCACCAATTCGTCCACCACACATTTGAAGAAAGTAGGATTGTTATTGACAACCATCGAATTGAGCGTTTGACCACTTCCTAAAAGTGTTACAAAGCTGCTTGTTGTTTTATTCACAACTTCCCGAACTTCAAAACGGATGGCTATTTTCTCAATGCCAATTCTATTGCCAACGGGTACTGGATTGCCCGCAGTCGCTGCACTATTTGGCACATCGGGCGCAGTTGTCAAAGCGGCTGTATTGAGTGATAACAGCGTATCTTCGTCAATATAATCCCAATTTGGCAAGTCTGACAATGGAATACTGTTGTCCGTCAAAGTCCGTTCAATGGCTTTATTGACATCAAACCACCCCTCAGTATCGAAGTCGGCTTGTTGCGAAACGACATTTAAAGTGGCAAAAGGGAAGACCGATTGAGACAATTTGCCAACCAAAGAAGCGGCAAACAAACCAGATGTTACCCCAATGATTTTCGTAAAATTAGCGAAAGCAGGTGCCGCGCCACCATTCGACGTGGTCGCATGACTCACGAGGAAACGATACTCAACGTGGTTGCCATTGGCGCGTTTGTGCGGTGCTTGACCTGTTAGGCGAATGGTGCTTGTGAAACCATATTTTGCCGCACCTGCATACCCCTCAGTATCGAAGTCATTGAGGATAGAACCCGTCGGAATATTAAACGCCAAACCAATACTTGTCCAAGCACTTCTCAAATTGCCACCGTGTTCTGGAATGATGTTTTTAGTCGAACACAAGTTGACACACAAGCAATAACCGACATTTTTACGCCGATTGGCAGACGTTTCTTCCAAAATAGGCGTGCCATTATAATATGCCTTGAAATAGACATCGGGTCCACTGCTGAAAAACGGGGCATCAATATCCGTTTCCAAATTGAGTTGGAACAAGAAATTTTTTCTGAAATCAGAAGACGTGTAGTCAATTCTGAAATGCCCCGCCGCATCGGTTATGGCAGACCCCAAAGTGTCGTCTTGAATCAAATCGGCATCGTAACCAAAAACCTCTACGCCTTCCAAAGGCTGTTGGGTTTGGCAATTGGTCAAATGACCGCAAATCGTCCACGCATCGAAATAATAACCGCGAATGAAGCACCATATTTTTGTGGATAGGGTATATTTCCAGCCGAAAATATAGTCTTCTGCACCCGCTGCAACGGCTTGATTGATGCCTCCAACTTGTCGCCATTGCGGAAAAACGGTTGTCAAATGGAATTGGCGTGGGTCTAAATTGAGTTTGGGTTTAGGCGGAAAACGAGGTACATTGCCACAATAAAAGTCAATGTCGAAGGCACCACCCGTATAATTGCCGCCAATGGCAATCTCAAAATTGCCCGCTTGGTCGGTTTTACCTTCGGCGATGAGGCGGTTACTTTTGGCTTCAACTTGCTTTTTGGTCAAGGAGCGAAAAGTGTCTTTGGTTGCAGCAACGGCGGCGGCAGTGATGTCGCGCTCGGATTCTGGGCTGTAAATACGGATTTGAACTTGGGAAACTGCTTCGAAGCAGTCGTCGCATAGATAACCTAATAGGTTTCCTTTGATAATGAAAGCCATGCTTTTTGGTTTTTTAAGATGAAAAAATTTGAATTTTGTGTGTTATGTGTTTGAAATAATACACAAAAAACAGTGGTTTAATTACGTCAAATGGTTTTCAGGTGCCACACAGGGTCGAAATACTGAGGGGGCGAACCCCTCAGTAAAACATCCGATTTCCACCATTCAACTATCTTTTCAGATGCCGAATAATGGAAATTCAGACTATAAAAGACTGTGTATAAGGTTGTTAAGGAAATGATGAATGATAAATTATAAATGATGAATTTGCGAAAGCTTCGCAAAACATACTTTGGTATTTTATTTTTTCACCATTCCTAAAGCGTATAAAAATTGATTATAATTTATTGTTTGGCTGTTTGAAAGGTAAGTATCCACTTGGCTGTTTTTTTTAATAGCTTTATGAAAGTTTTTCTCATTTTTTTTGAAACAAGAGAAAACAGTCGTTAAAAAATTATTTCTTGGATTTTCCGTTAAAAAAAAGCGGCACTTGCCCACTATCCTATTGAATCCGATTTCACTGAATCTACAACAATGGCTCAAGACTTCTCGACACTCGTCCAACACATTAAAACAGGGGCTTTGCAAAAAGCCATCGAAATGGTGTATGCCGATAGTTATTGGCAGCGTATTGCGCACCACCGTTTTAAAAATTTTGAGCGCAAACTCAATCCACCGCATGAATGGCAAGACATTTTTCATGAAGCGGTCATTCGGTTTGTGCAACAAGTGGCAAAAGGGGGCGAGGTGCAGCATGGTGGCAACTATTTTGGTATGATTTGCCACAATATTTGCTTCAAAGAGTTGGAAAAGTTGGAAGGTCGGAAAACGAAAAAAGACGACGGCGAAAATGTTCTTGCAGGAAATGAAGCGGCAGAGTGGGGGATAAGTAGCCCGAAACCCGTACAGATGACCATTGTTTCGCCCGTTTTAGGGATGGAAAACATACCTGAAACCGAGCCGCAAGACCCGATGGTGCGCATGATTGAATTGTCAAAACATTACCTAAGCCAATTGGACGAACGCGATAGAGACATATTGAATTTAAAATACTTCCGACAGCCGCTTGCGGAATCGGACAAAGACAAACGAAAAGACTTACTAAAATCCGAATCTGAGCTTTTAGCAAAAAAATGGGGTATCGGCATTGATTCTATTCCTCCGTTGGCAACGCTGGCGAAAAATCGGTGGATTGACTTGATGAAACGACACCGCAGTGAGTTTGAAGACTTAGATTTATTTGCGTTTTGAGTTTTGGGTTTCGAGTTTTGGGTTTTGAGAAAATCAAAACCTAAAACTCAAAACTCAAAACCCCAAAACCTAAACTCAATTTTACAATGGAAAATAAAGCCTATAATGAACAGATTGACGCTTACTTGGACGATATCCTTTCGACTACGGAAAAACAAGCGTTTGAAACGGCACTGCGTCAAGATGCCGATTTGCAAGAGTCCGTGCGTTGGCATCGGTTGGCAAATAAGGCTTTGACTGAAAATGCCCAAGACGATTATATACGTGCCGTAGCGGATAATGTGCGGCAACGTATCGGCAAACTGCCTGAACCTAAGCCTGATTTGGGTGTTTGGCAACGGTTTTTGAATTGGGGCAAAACGCCTTTTGGCATCCTGTGCCTTTTGGGTTTAGTTGCTGTGGTTGGTGTTTTTGGCTATGCCAGCACCTTAAAATCCCCAACAGAATTGGTCAGCCTTTATGCTTTTAAACCTGCTGACCCTCGTGTTGCAGGCAATAAAACAGAAGCCACTTTGTCAAATGACGACTTTTTAAAGGAACTTTCAACCGTTTATTTCACTGAAAAACCTGAAAAAGTGATTGAAAAGCTGAATATACTGAGGGGGGGGCTTTCGCCCGAAACAGACAGTTTGCGCTTGGTTTTGGTTGATTATTATGCAGCTCATGCCGATTTAAGGACAGAACAATATGCACCTGCTCAAACGTTGTTTGCATCTGTTATTGAACAACAAGCCTTTTTGAAAAATTTCAGCGTCACGAGCGATGTGGGAAAATTGCGTTTCAACCAGGTTTTAGCACAATTGGCTTTGAATCATAATGAAAATGAAGCGATTTTGGCATTGGACAATCTTTCAAAATCTGATGAAACAAAAGGGGAGGTGCGAGAACGTTGTAAAGATTTGACGACGGCTTTGTCGCAACCGCTTAGACGGTTTAAGGTTTTTTGAGGCACTATTAACGAGTAAATGGTAAAGTGGTTAAATTCGATAGCCACTTTGATACGTGGTAAATGTTCTAAATCAGTGACTATTAACGATGTTTTCAAACTTTTCTTTATTCCAATTTTTGTATTGCATCATCTCCATCTTTCAATAACCCCAAATTTAGTGTACCGACTAAAAGTTGCATTTGGTAGATAGCAACATCGTTCAATTTAATCAAACGTTCTTCTTTTGATATGCCCATTTTGATGAATTCAGCGTTTAAATTTTCCATATTTGCCAAGACTAAAAGCTGCTCTACTGTTGCATAATCCCACATATTACCTTTCAAATCAGGGTTGGCTTCACGCCATTGTTTAGCTGTTATATTGAATATTGCTAAATTTAGCAAATCTGCTTCCGAAGCGTAGTATAATCCTTCTAACTTGGTATCTTGAATTTTGAGTGGGATAAGATGGTTTTTAATTGCGTCGGTATGTATTCTGTAATTGATTTTAGCAAGGGTACGTTTAAGATTCCATTCAAGGTTTAAACGGTCGGATTCTTCTTGTTTAAGCCGCTGGAATTCTTTAATAAGGTAAATCTGGAATACGGGACTCAACCAATAACAGAAATTCAACGCTATATCTTTATGAGCATAAGTTCCTCCACTATACTTCCCAGATGTAGAGCGAATACCTATGGGATTTGTTATTTCAATCCAACGAGTCGGTGTGAGAGAGAAAGGTTTTTCAAAAAATTCATCTTTAACCGTGCGGAATCCCGCACGGTTAAAATTTGGATTATGCAGCGATTCCCATGCGCCTAAATAAGCAATCGTGTTTTGCGTACTTAGCCAATTACGAATAACAAAGCGAGGTTCGTTATCTGATAATTTTGCTATGTCTGTCAAAGAAATGTAGTCATTATCATCTTGAACTAACATTGCAATGTTCTTACCCTCAACAATTATTGTCTTTTTAGCCATGTTTCATAGTTTTTAAAAAGTAAAAGTATAAATTTTGCCAATGATTCAAATTCTAATCTCCTCAATTTTTCAACATTTTGGACAAATGAACGGCTGACTTCAAGTATTACCTTTACGCCAAAACAAAAACCCACTTACTATAATCGTTAATCCTAAAATTGCCCACCAAAAATCATTGCTATTTGCTTGGAAATCAATCGGTTCTGTGTTGCCAATGAGCATCATACTTGCCCAAAAATATGGATCGCTGTTGCCTTCGGAATAGTTGATAAATTGCTTTTTGGCTTCTTGTAATGCCACGTCTTTGGGTACGCCTTTGGCTAAGTCAGCGTAAAAGAACTTGTAGAAATCGGCATTTTTATCGGTATTGACAAACCATTGCGTTGTGATGAAACTGCGGACGCCTGCATACGCCAAACCCCGCGCCATACTGAGGGGGGCTTCTCCTTTTATTTCCTTACCAATTGCCGATTGACAGGCACTGAAAACGGCTAAATCCAAGGGCATCGGATTGGCATACAAGTCTTTTAAGTAAAACAAAGCGTTGCGATTGAGCGTGTCGTTGTTTTGTGAAAAAGAAATATAGTTGAAATCAGGATTGGTGTAGTTAACAATACAATGCGTGGCAATATGCAGGACATTGCTGTGGCGGCAAGCCTCTTTAAAGGCTTCTTTTGTCGCTTTTTCATTGGGAAACAGTTGGGCATTGTTGCCAATATTTTGAATTTCTTGGGCATTTTGCAAACTTGTTAGAAACGGAAAAGAGCTTTGCAAAGCCAGATTCATGTAACCGTTATCGGCATTCATTTTTTTGGGAAAGGCAGGGGCGAAGGCTGAAATACCTTTTTGTCCATTGTTTTTATTCAAAAAACGCATTTCCCAAAGCAGATTGGCGGAATAAGAATAACTCAAAGCATGTTTGAAAATAAGCGGCAAACCATCGGCTACGGCTCGGTTGTAATCCGTTGCGGGCTGCGTGAGGAGGACATCAAAGGGCAAATTACTGAGGGGGTACTCGGCGACGATAATAAGGCGATTGGGCAGTTTTTGCTCCTTTTCAATGGTTTCTATCAACAATTGATACAGTTTGTAGGCATTGGCACAAACGCCTTTTTGACGCATACCATCGGGCGATGCGGCAGCCGAAACAGATGTGAGCATTGCCGCAAAGTCTTTAGGTAAATGTATGGTTTTCAATAAGATAGGGGCGTTTTGTGTCAAACAAAAAATATTCAGAATCGAATCACCTTGCATAAAATACTCTAATAACGCTTGGTCAGAATCGAGCAGTTTTTGTTGAATATTAGAGATGGACACAAGCGTATCATTTGCGGTAGCGACACCAACCGCTTTGTTAAAATTCAAGCGTTCTATACGTTCATCAGCGATATTTTTAGTCAATTCGTCATTCAATTCTTGTGCTGCGGCACTATTTGGTGGCACATTGACGCGTTTTTTTTCTAACTCTATCCTTTCTTTTTTGAGGTTTGCCAAACGATTTTGTGTTTCTTCTAAGGCTTTTGCATTGCCTCGATTGGAAAAATCACGGTTATTGAGCCGCACAGCTTCCAATAAAGTCATGGATTTACTTTGTTCGGAAATCATAAACGCCTGTTCTGCGCCATTACTGACGGAACGGCTAAAAGCAAAAGCTTTTTCCAAAATCGGTTTGACATCGGCAGATAAATTGAGTTTGGCATCTTCACTCAAATAGTCACGGCGAATCATTTCTGTTAATCGGATAATGGCTTGATAAGTGGCTGAAATGAGCGGTTTTTGCTGCGTATCGCCTTGTTCAAGCAGTTTAGTACGTGCCAAAGCTGCATCCGTCAAAGCTGCCATGAGATAAGGACGTTTGTATTGTTCGGTTTCCAATTCTGGCAAATGCCCCCCCTCAGTATCAATATGGAAGTTGCGCGTAAGGTAGAGCATAGCAGAATCATAATCCACCAAAGCTTCTTTATACCGGTTTTGGTCATCGCGTATATTGCCACGGGTATTGTAAAGAACGCCTATAATGCGTCTGTTGTCTTCTTCCGATTGATTCATCAGCGAAAGGGCTTCGGCAATGCCTTTTTCGCTTTCTGGGTATTGGTGTGTTAGGCGGTAATAATCGCTTAAATTAATGGTTGCACGAGCAATATTGTAGTCAGAATGAACCGCTTTGTATATCGCTATGGCTTTTTTGCTGTACACCATAGCGCCTTGAAAGTTCGATGTTTCTGCTAAAATATTGCTCATACTAAAAAGGCTGTGTGCATAAGTGAGCGAGTCCTCGACAGTCCTATTAGGAAACATAAAACTGGAATCAATGGCTTGTTGGCTGACGACAATGGCTTCAGGAAACTTCTTTTCACGACGCAAACACTCGGCATACTCTGATAAGATAAATGGGATAATGGGGCGTGATTTATCGTAGTTTGGTGCAAATTTTAAAGCATTTTGTAGGTAAAGTATCGCCAAATCAATATCTCGAAGGTTTAAATAACACTTCCCAATTTTAAAATCATTGTGCACTTGTAGCCACAGAATAGGTTCTTGTGGCTGATTGGTTCTGACCGAATCAAAAAAAGCTAAAGCATGATCATATTTTTCCTCGTTTAAGTAGGATGAGCCTAAATTATGGTAGAGTTTTAAGACCAATTCATCACTTTTAGGTAAAACAGGCAAGCACATATCTAAAGCCTCTTGAAATTTTTTACGGGCAGCCAAATAATCTGTCAGCAGGACTTCATTTCCTTGAAGGCGCAAATCGTTTGCTTTTTCTTTAATTTGTGCAATATCAATAGGCGCATTTATCGGCACAGTTTGTTTTTTACAATGCGTAAAAAACAGGACAATTATGATGAATGATAGGGTGTTTTGTAAGAAATGCTGCTTTGATATAACCATGGAAGGAGGTGTGTTTTGGTAAAAATAGGACGTAAAACAGGCGTTTTGATGTACAGGTATAGGGTACAGAAATTTGAATAGTTCTTATTTTTTTGCAAAAAAAATAAGAACTATTCAAATTTCTGTATCCTATACCTGCATCACTAATTACATAAGAGAACCGCCGAGTGGTTATGCCCTTTGATAGGCCCCACCGTTGCGCCTAAAGGTTTGGTAGCGTTGATGATACATTGCTTGATATCGGCGGGTGATTTACTTGGTTTGATACCCCTCAGTAAAGCCGCTGAGCGCGTAACAAAAGGCGTTGCAAAAGAAGTGCCGTCGCCGAGAGCCGTTTGTCCGCTTGGATGTGCTAAAATGGTCAAGACATCTTGACCCAAAGCGAAGACATTGACAGAATTCGCCCCATAATTCGTGGTATCGGAAATATCCACAAAGTTGTGTGCAGCATTGACTTTATAACCACCAACGGAAATAACGTTCTTAATTTTCTTAGTTGCATCGTTCCAATAACTCATGGTATCGCGGGCAAAAGCAGCAGGCCAAAACGCACGGGGTTTGTCAATATCGCTTTTGCGATTTCCTACACCTGCGACTATCAATACATTGCTGTCTTGTGCCATTTGCAGCACAGGTTTTAAGATAACAGGCACATCATCGGCATAGAAACCCCAACTGACATTGATAACTTTTGCGCCTTTTTTGATGGCATAATACATACCGCAGATGGCTTTGAACAGCGAACCGTTGAGCGTTGACCCCTCAGTAAATTTGACATTCATGATTTCTAAACGGACATTATTGCCAAAATAAGCCTCATTTTGCCAGTCAAATTCAGGATATAGCTTTGAAAAGTTAATCAAAATGGAATTCAATTGTGTACCATGATTGTTTAAGTCCAAAGGTGCTTGGGTTTTATCCACCATATTAATACCATAAGGACTGACTTGCGGATAAGACCCACAACCTGAATTGAGCGGGCTTTTATCACGCCATAAAAACTGTTTGATAGAGGTATTCGTCGTATCAACGCCAGAATCAACGACTGCAATTTTGACCACATTGGCGGAAGCATTGCTTGGGTTCGACAATTTTGTCGTATCATTTTGACGAAGTTGATCTCTATTAATAAGGCGTGGCGTGAATTCTAAAGGAATATTGACGCAGAATATATCGCCGCCGACACCGCCGACACGTCCCCCCGAACCTTCTTTAGGTGGCACACTCACTAATTCAACAACCGTATGGCTGGCACTGATCCACAAAGCAAAATCAGCATCACAATCGCAACTATCGGTTTTTACAAAGCCTAAACTGTCCAATTTGGCTTTAAAATCAGGACTTTGTGGTCCTTGAGTGATGATTTGATGACAATAAATACTGTCTTTATAAAGCGGGTCGACGCAGAGTTCATTCGTGTTGACGGTTTGGCAATTGCCCCAAACACTACAACAACTTTTGCAGTAGCGGGTTAGGAAAATGAGCAGCACTAAAAGCACAAATAACAAGAGATTTCTCATCGTTCAGGCGGTTTTTTGTTAAGAAAAATACGTTTCAACGGCACTGTTAGGTGTACATTTTAGGGTCTTTTTTAACAGAAAAACAGAACATTTTAAAAATAAGAAATCATGGGGAAGGGAAAAGCAAAGGGCAAAAGGCAATAAGCAAGGTCTTATAGAAAATAATATTCCCGATTATTTAAAGCAAACTACATAGAAAAAGAAGTACAATTGTTTTATTTTGATATTTGACAAAAGTATAAATTTTTTTAGCAATTCGAAGAGTTAGATGCTTTTTTTTAATCCGCAGACAATTTTTGCAGTTCAATAGGCCCCCTCAGTATGGACACAGTTAGTAGAGCCTATTTTACGGTTTTTGTTTTATACATAATAAGGTGTTTCTAAAATGGTGAATATGGCTAAATTTCACCATTCACCATTAAATTATTGTTTTTTCAACGACGACTCTCGAATCATCAATTGTGGTTTTAAAACAATGGTTTCAACATCTGTTTTAACTTCTGCATGAATGTGTTCAATAAAAAGCCGAGCCGCACGCCGACCCATTTCAAAAGCAGGTTGGGCAACGCTCGACAGTTTGGGCGTCAAAAGACTCATGATTGGTTCGTCGTTGAAGCCAACGATAGCGACATCTTCGGGAATCCGCAAACCTTTTTCTTTGACAGCTAAAAAAGCACCCAAAGCCATACGGTCGCTCACGGCAAAAATAGCATCGGGTGGATTTCGCTTGCCGAGAAGTTGAACGGTGGCTCGATAAGCGGATTCCTGATCGAAATCGCAATGAAAAATGAGCGAATCGTCTATTGTTAAACCTTCTTTTTTTAAGGCTTCACGATAACCATTTTCGCGTAAACTGCTGATAGACATGTGTTCGTGACTCCCTAACAGTGCAATACGTGTACACCCTTGCTCTATAAGATGCGTAACGGCTTGTTCTGCGCCATGTGCATTGTCGAGGACAACGCCCGACGCATTAAGGTCGGTACTCGTGCGGTCAAAAAAAACGATGGGAATATCCTTTTGTATCACCCTCCTAAAATGGTCAACATTATTGGTTTCGCTCGACAGTGAGACGATGAGACCGTCCACACTGCTCAACATAAGGCGTTTTGTATTCACCACCTCACGTCCATAAGATTCATTCGATTGGCAAATCATAACGGTGTAACCCGCTTCCAATGCCGCTTCGTCAATGCCCCGTATGGCTGTTGCGAAGAAATAATCCATATTCGGGACAATGATACCGATGGTTTGGGTCTGTTTTTTGACCAAACTCAAAGCTGCCATATTGGGTTGATAGTCTATCTTTTCAGCGTGGCGCAATATGTCTTTCATCGTTTGTGGGTTGACATCGGGCATGCCCCGCAAGGCTCTTGACACCGTCGAGACCGAAACATTGAGGTCTCTTGCAATGTCTTTGATGGTTGGCTTATGTGGATTAATTCTCATTTTTTCTTGTTGTTTTAAATTTTTATGACCCCGCAGTAATTGAGGCTCTTCCAACAAAGTTAACATTTCTCTATAATTCCACCCATTCTAATAAAATTTATTTTCTGCAAAAAAATACTTCGCTACCGAGAATTTTACCGAGAACGTTACTGGTAACGTTATCGGAATTTAATTTTGCAAAACATTGCTTTTGTTTAAAAATAATTCTGTTAAAATTAGGTAAAACAAACTTATAAACTGTAATTTTGTCAAAAATATTACCTGTTTGAAAACGGTATTGCAACAAGAATTATTAATGAAAATGAAAAGAACACTCTGTCCAACCTTATTACTGCTATTTATTTGCTTCGCAACACAGTTGCAAGCGACTACTTACAAGGTGCAAAATGTAGCCGAATTCAAAGCGCGTGTAGCCGCTAAATTAAAACCCAACGACACCCTTATATTAGCAAATGGCGTTTGGCGCGATGCTGATTTGGTTTTTAAAGGGCAAGGCACTGAAGCGCAACCCATCGTTTTAATGGCTGAAACGGCGGGTAAGGTCTCGCTCGAAGGTTCTTCTACTTTACGCATTTCAGGTACTTTTATCGTTGTTGACGGTTTGTGGTTTCGCAACGGTGGGGTAGGCGGTGCTGTTATTGAATATCGCACATCTTCCAATGATATTGCCAACGATTGCCGTGTGACGAATTGCGTTATAGATGACTACAATGTTTCTGACCGCACCAAAGAATCTACTTGGATTTACTTTTGGGGCAAACGCAATCGCCTCGACCACTCCTATATAGCAGGCAAAAAAAATGAAGGTGTGACTTTGGCAGTCAATCTGAATGATGCCAGACATCAAGAAAACTTTCACCGCATTGACCATAATATTTTTGGTGAACGCCAACCTTTGGGCTCAAACGGTGGTGAAACAATACGTGTGGGTGTTTCGACTTATTCATTGAGCAATTCTAAAACGATTATTGAAGACAACTACTTTTATCGTTGCAGTGGCGAGGTGGAAATCATATCTATTAAGTCTTGTGAAAACACCATTCGCCGCAATGTTTTTTATGAATGTGAAGGTGGTCTCGTCATGCGTCATGGCAACCGCAACCTTATAGAAGGTAATTATTTTATTGGTAACAATAAGCCTCATACAGGCGGTGTGCGGGTCATCAATGCAGGGCATCGTGTCGTCAATAATTATTTTGAAAACCTTAAAGGTGTGCGCTTCCGTTCTGCTTTGACAGTGATGAATGGCGTGCCTAATTCCGCTATCAATCGCTATCATCAAGTTAAAGACGTGTTGATTGCTTTTAATACGTTTGTCAATTGCGACCATATTACTTTGGCAGCAGGCAGCGACAATGAACGCACAGCGACACCGCTTCGGGTTTCGTTCCTTTCCAACGTATTTATTCCCGGCAATAAATACCCACTTTATGAAGCAGAAGACAGCATCAAAGGCATCACTTTCAAGGATAATCAAGTAAAAACGAACCTCAAAAAGGCATTACCTGTCGGCTTTCAAACAGCCATGTTTGACGGCATTGTACCAAAAAGTACAGTAACAAAACCAGCCGTAACGGATTTTGTCACGACCGATATATTGGGCAATAAACGAGGTGAACAGTCTCATGCAGGCGCATTTGAAATTGAACCAAAATTGCCTTTCGAATGCAGCCCTACAAAAATGAGAGACGTTGGAACATCCTTTTTTACACCAAAATGGGAAATAGTCGTCTTTCCACCTTCCCAAAAAACGGTTTCGGTATCCCCTCAGTATAATGCCTTAGAAAAAGCCGTTGAAGCGGCTGAAGCAGGTGATGTTATCGAATTAAACGATACGGCAACGTACTATATTGATGCCCCTATGTTGTTACGCAAAGCGATAACGATACAGGTAAAAGCGGGTTTAGCAAAACGTCCGACCATCACTTTCAAGGGTGAAAAGAAGAATTTCACCTTCATTTCTATTGAAAATGGCGGCAGTTTACGCATCAGTGGTATAGATTTCAATGGTTCGTCTGGCTCATCTATTGCAACTTGTGCGATTCGGACAAGCGAAACACCGACAATTGAGCATTATCAACTCTTTGTCGATGATTGTACTTTCTACGATTTCAACGACGGCAGAAAATCCGCTTTTATCGCTTACAAAGGCACTTATGCCGATACAATTCGGTTTTCAAACTGCCTTTTCAGAGATATTTCAGGTGTAGTGCTCAATATCTCTGCTGAAAAAGATGATATGGGTATTTATAATGTCGAACACTTTATTTTGACCAATTGCACATTTGCGAATCTCCTCATCGGTGCGCTTGACCTTTATCGTGGCGGCAACGATGAAAGCACATTAGGACCCTTTTTAACCATTGACCATTGCACTTTTTACAATGTCGGCAACGTCGAACTCGGCAGCGTTTTGCGCCTTATAGGTGTACAATGGTCAGATATTAAAAACTCACTTTTTTATGACAGTGGCAGAAGCGGACGCATCGCGCGCTTCGAGGATTACAAGGGTACGCGCAATTCTATACACGATTGCAATGTCTATAAATCGGGTAAAGTCGAGTCGTTTTACAACAATATTACGGGCAAAGGTATGCTGCAATTAAAGCCTGAATTTGTTGCACCTGACCAGTATGATTTCAGACAAAAAGCCACGTCACCGCTTAAAAAGAAAGCGACAGATGGGAAAGATATTGGGGTGAACTAAACGTAAAGCGAATTTTCAATTCGCTAATACCCCCCTCAGTAAAAGCAGCTGTAAAACACTAAAAACCAATTATTTATCATTAATCACCGTAATAAAAAAAGTAAATTATGTATTCAGATTTAAAAGGAAAAGTCGCCATTGTAACTGGAGCTGGTCGTGACATCGGCAAAGCTATCGCCCTTGAATTGGCGGCAAACGGCGTGGCTGTTTGTATGAACTATTTCAGCAGCGAAGAAGGCGGCGAAGAAACGCTAAAAGAGATTCAAGCGGCTGGCGGTCGTGCGATTGCGCTCAAAGGCGACATGACAAATGCAGCCGAAGTTAAGGCTTTGGTAGATGCTGCTGTTGAAACTTTTGGTGGTAAAATTCACATTTTAGTGAATGTCGTTGGGGGTTTGGTTGCCCGTAAAACGATGGAAGATATGGACGAAAAATTTTGGGATTTCGTCATGGGTCTTAACCTAAAAACGGCTTTTGTGATGACCAAAGCTGTTTTACCTTATATGCCTTCTGGTGGTTCAATCGTCAACTTTGCTTCTCAAGCGGCTCGTGACGGCGGTGGTTTTGGTGCTCTTGCGTATGCCACGTCGAAAGGGGGTGTTTCAACATTCACGAAAGGTTTGGCGAAAGAGTTGGGTCCTAAAGGTATCAGAGTCAATGCTTTATGCCCAGGCATGATTAGCACAGGTTTCCACGATACATTTACAAAACCTGAAATTAGAGAGAAAGTAGCATCTGGCACACCGCTCAAACGCGAAGGGCAAGCGGCTGAAATCGCTGATTTGGTGACTTATTTAGCATCTGATAAAGCTTCGTTTATTACAGGTACTAATATTGACATCAATGGCGGAACATTCTTCTCGTAAATAATTTAGCAAGACTCAACAGACACGAATTGCACAAATTACACGAATGGTTTTTAAACCAGTATTTAAAAATCATTCGTGAAATTGGTGTAATTCGTGTCTAATCAAATCAGTTAAAAAACAAATCATAAATGAAGTTTTGGGCAATCATATTCGCTTTTTCAATCACGACTGGCACTATACTGAGGGGTCAAACAGCACACCCTAATTTGTTGATTACATCGTCAGATGTGTCGTTTATGAAAAAGAAATTGGGTAAATATCCTTTGTTTGACCAAACTTTTAAAGATTTGAAAGAACTCGCGGACAAAGCGATTTCGGAACCGATGGACGTGCCGTTGCCCAAAGACCCTGCGGGGGCGTACACGCATGAACGCCACAAATACAACTATCAAACATTGTATGCCGCGGGAATGGTTTACGCCACAACGAAGGACAAAAAGTATGCGGATTATGTGCGAACCATGTTGTTGAAATATGCCGCCATGATTCCGACTTTAAAAAAGCACCCACAAGCCAAATCGAGTTCTCCTGGACGGTTGT
>JANLQI010000147.1:0-3693 GCA_031367705.1 Saprospiraceae bacterium
ATTTGTTACGTGCGGCATACGGCTGTTTGGATTGCCGTTTATCGTCGTTTCCTCAATTTTCATCAATTCAGTTTGCAAACGGTCACGCAATTTTGAAATACGTGCTGTATCTTTTTCCATGTCCTGCATACAAATTTCAGCTGCTTTGCCAAAACCAACGATGCCCGGCACGTTTAGCGTACCTGAACGCATACCGCGTTCGTGACCACCACCGTCAATTTGAGCCGTAACCTTTACACGAGGCTTGATGCGGTTGACGAATAATGCACCGACACCTTTTGGACCGTACATTTTATGTGCTGTAAAACAAGCCAAGTGAATGCCCAATTCTTTCACATTCACAGGTACTTTACCCGCTGCTTGCGTAATATCAGACATTAACAGAACGCCATGTTTTGCACAAATTTCACCGATGCGCTTCATGTCTTGAATCACACCCGTTTCGTTGTTGGCGAACATGATACATACTAATATCGTTCCTGGCTTGATAGCCGCTTCCAATTCGTCGAGGTTAATCGTGGCATCGTAATTGACATCGAGGTAAGTGACTTCGCCACCCATTTTTTCGATGTGTTTACAGCTGTCTAAGACTGCTTTATGTTCTGTCTTTACAGTAATAATATGGTTGCCTTTTTTGGCATACATCTCATACGCTCCTTTAAGAGCCAAATTGATGGCTTCCGTTGCGCCAGATGTAAAAATGATTTCCTTCTCGTCAGCACCAATGAGTTTAGCGACTTGCTCACGCGCATAATCCACGCCTTCTTCTGCTTCCCAACCGAAAGGATGGTTGCGGCTGGCAGCGTTGCCAAAATGAGTGGTGAAATAAGGCATCATCGCTTCCGCAACACGAGGGTCAACGGGAGTAGTTGCATTGTTGTCGAGATATATTCTGCGTTTCTTTTCCATTACTAATTGATTGATAATCAGCGTTTTATTAATTTCAATGATTCGTTTAAATAGACTATTTGGATTTAGTCTTTCTTTTTATGACTGCAAAAGTAACATTTATCGAGTAAAATTGTTTTGTACGTTCACAAATTTAAAGTAAAAAACTTCACTTACTTTTGTCCCGATATGATTAACAATATATTCTACCGCGTCTTGATGTCGCCTTTTGCCCTTCTTTATGGTGGCATCGTCAAAATGCGCCAATTAAGTTATGAGTTGCAACTGCTTCGTTCATCGCGTTTTGACGTGCCGACGATTGTTGTTGGCAACCTTTCCACAGGCGGTGTCGGTAAGTCGCCACATATCGAGTATCTCATTCGGTTGCTCGAACCATATATTAATGTCGCTGTTTTGAGTCGGGGTTATAAGCGCAAAACCGAGGGTTTTCGCTTGGTTCAGCCTGAAAATACGGCTCTTGAAGTCGGTGACGAGCCTTTGCAATTCAAGCGCAAGTACCCCTCAGTACCCGTAGCTGTGGGCGAGCGTCGGGCGTATGCGATTCCGCAAATGATGTATCAACACAACGATATTCAAACCATTTTGCTTGATGATGCTTTTCAACACTTAGCTGTTCGACCTTATATGAATGTATTGGTGACGGAGTACAGTCGTCCTTATACAAGAGATTATATTTTGCCAATGGGCAACCTGCGAGAGGGGCGAAGTGGCGCAGAACGTGCCGATATTATCGTCGTTTCTAAATGTCCAATAGATATGCAAGTAGCTGAAAAGCAGCAGTTTATAAAAGAAATAAATCCACACAGTCAGCAAAAAGTCTTTTTCAGTTACTACGATTATGCCACGCCTTACCACATTTTAGACCCCTCAGTATTTCAAGACTTAGACGCTGAAACAGAGGTGCTTTTGGTCACGGGCATTGCTCGTGTGGACTATTTAGTAGAGCATTTGAGTCATCGGGTCAAAGCCGTTACAACCTTATCTTTTGAAGACCACCGCATTTTTTCAAACTATGATGTGGCACACGTCAAAACACTTTTTGACAAAATGACAGGACGGAAAAAAGTGATTTTAACAACTGAAAAAGATGCGACACGTTTGGAGTTGCACAAGGATTATATCGTTGAAAATCAATTGAATATCTTTGCGATTCCTATTGAAGTGAAGTTTTTGTTTGATGAACAAGTGGCTTTTGATGAAGAAATAAAACAACGTCTTTTAGATTTTAAAATCTAATTTCGGACACGAATTTCACTAATTACACGAATTTTCTTCATTAAAATTCGTGTAATTAGTGAAATTCGTGTCTCATAAAAACGCTCAAAACGTATGAACCCAATTCCTAAACTCGTCTTTCGTTTTTTACAAGCCTTAGCAGCGACGACGCTACATATTTATTATCGAAAAATAATATTTATAAATCGCTCAAATTTAACAGCGAAAGGGCCTTTGATGATTGTGTCGAATCATGCAAACACAGGACTTGACCCGCTTTTTGCGCTCATGTATTCGCGTGAGCCGTGTTATTTGTTGGCGAATTATAGTTTGTTTAAAAATCCCATTTCTGGAGCGATTTTAAGCACCTTGTTTTGTATTCCCATTCAACGAACACAAGACCTTGAACCTGGTGAAATACCCCAAAACGACGATGCTTTCAAGGCTTGCGACGAGCATTTACAAGCAGCACGCTGTATTTATGTCGCTCCCGAAGGTACGAGTTATGCCGAAAGACATATCAGAGAGTGTAGAACAGGCACTGCCCGCATCGTTTTCAGTGCCGAAACCAAAAATAATTTTGCCCTCGATTTGCGTATTTTGCCTGTTGGCATCACCTATTACGATGGATTAAAATTCGGAACAGATGTCGTTGTCGAAGTTGGTGCACCTTTTTCAGCCGATAATTATGCCGATGCTTATGCCGAAAACCCGCGGCAAGCTGTCAATGATTTGACACAAGATATTGAAAATCAATTTATTAACTTAACCGTCAATTGCAACAGCGCAGAAGAAGATGATTTTTTGAAAAAATTAGAAATACTTTTGAACAACGATGCACCCCTAGACGCAGAAGCGCATCATTGGCGCAGCAAAAAAATAATAGCTAATATTCACGCATGGGAAAAGACGGATAACGTTGATTATCAGCAATTTAAAGATAATGTTGAGACTTATTTTACGACTTTGGACAGTATGAAAATCAAAGATGCTTCTAAAAAAACGATAAATACCCCCCTCAGTATATTAGGTATTTTATTCGCTTTCCCAGCATTTATCATCGGTTTTCTGGGCAATATCATTCCTGCATGGTTGTCAAATCGTATGATTGCGGTAGCAAAAGTGCATGAATCTTATGACTCAACGATTCGGTTTTGTGCAGGTTTGGTCTTTTTTCCCATGTTTTGGTGGTTACAATCAGAAGTTCTTTTTTATGGCAAGGATTTGAACTTCTTTGAGACTTTGGCTTATGTTATTGTAGTGATTGGCACTGGATTATTGGCTTGGCGTGTCTATACTGAGGGGTCTAAAATTTTGAATTTATATCAATATAAAAAAGCTAATAGAGATAGTTATTTAACTAAAATAAGACAACCAATTGTAGATAAATTAATTCAATTGGTGTAATTGTTTTAGGGGTTTTCATTTGAAATTTTAAATGTTTAAAATCTATTTTAAAATTGTTTGAATTTAATTGAAAGTATTTTGAATTGAATAGAAATTATTAAATTTCAATTTGTATTTAAGTAATGCTTTAAACCGCTTTTTGTCATTCTGAGCGCAGCGAAA
>JANLQI010000159.1:0-4580 GCA_031367705.1 Saprospiraceae bacterium
CCGGGCAATGTGCGCGAATTGCAATACGCCATTGAAAGAGCCGTCATCATGAGCGAAGGCGATAGGGTAGAAGCCGATGACCTTATTTTTTCACCACTTGAAAAAGCGAAATTCCGTGATGCAGAAGAAAACGATTTGCGATTGAGCCATATTGAAAAAAAGACCATCATTAAAGTCATTGAAAAATACAATGGCAATATCACCAAAGCGGCAAGAGAATTGGGTTTGACCCGCACCGCTTTGTATCGAAAATTGAGTAAACACGATATATGAATGTCATTAATGGTGAATATTTTAATGGTGAATGGTGAATTTTACTGAGGGGGTCAACTATTTGAGGACAAGACAACTATTTACCTTTCGACATTCACCATTAAAATATTCACCATTCACCATTAAGAAAAATGTTTAAAAAACCAGAAGTACGTTTGACGATTAAAGTACTGCTCTTATTTATTGTACTTTATGCGACAGCTTTTTTAATTGTAAAAGGCTTATATGTTTACCTATTTGTTTTGTTTCCTATAGCCCTTTATGTGTTATTGAACATTTATAAGACTTTGAAAAAAGCACAAGATGAGATCACTGAATTTGTAGAATCCATCCATTATCGTGATTTTTCCCGCAATTTTAATGTCCGACAAGCATCTGCCGAATTGCAACCTTTGCGACAAGGGTTTAATGAAATCAACTCCACTTTTCGCGTCATCAGTAAAGAAAAAGAAGTACAATATCAATACCTCCAACAAATTTTAGAGTTGGTTGATACGGGTATTATCTCCTATGAACCCGTATCTGGAGACATGAATTGGATGAACAATGGGTTTAAAAAAATGCTCAATATTCCTTACTTAAAAACGATTGACTCCTTAGAAAAACGCGATAAACAGCTCTACGATGCGGTTATTGCCATTCGTCCAGGCGAAACAGAGGTTGTAACAATACATCGTGAAAATACGCAATTAAAGATTTTATTAGCTGCGACTTTGTTTCAAGCGGACGGTAAAACCAATAAACTCATTGCTTTCCAGAATATTCATGAAGTCTTGGATGAAAATGAAGCACTTGCTTGGCAAAAACTATTGAGTGTGATGACGCATGAGATTATGAATTCCGTTGCGCCTATTTCGTCATTAGCAGATACACTGAAAAAACGTATCCATTTTAGTGAAAAAGAAGACTTGGAATTGGGGCTTGAAACCATCAAAAAACGCAGCGAAGGCTTATTGAAATTTGCTGAATCGTATCGGAATCTCAATAAAATCACAAAGCCCAATTTGTCTAAAATATATGTCCGCGACATTTTTGAGAATATTCTGACTTTGATGAATCCAACTTTTGAAAAGAAAAACATTGAGCTGGACATCATTCTGAAAGACCCACAATTGATAGCCGAATTAGATATTAATTTAGTGGAGCAGGTTTTAATCAATCTTTTAGTGAATGCCACCGAAGCCGTCAAAGACAAAATGAACCCACGAATTGTTCTTTCAGCTTATCAAGAACAAAACAAACTCTTCATAAAAATAGCCGATAATGGTACAGGTATCTCCGACGAATTATTAGATAAAATATTTATACCGTTTTTCAGCACTAAAAAAACAGGTAGTGGCATTGGTTTGAGTTTGTGTAAACAAATCATGCTTTTGCATAAAGGAACGATTCAAGTGCAGAGTATTGTGGGGGAAGGTAGTGCCTTTGTTTTACAGTTTTCTCAGGCAAGTATATAAAATGGCTTCTTTGGTTATGCTTTGTCCACGACCACTTTTGCGACCTAATGCCAGCATAACCTAACCAATTTAAAGCGTTTTCATATCAAACACAAACCTGTATTTGACATCTAATTTTAAGATACGGTCGTATTTCAGCATAGCTATTGCCTCATACTTTTTTAGGCTCTCCGTAACTGTTATAGAAAACAGCACTTGATTTTGATGCCATTCAACCTTCATCCCAAAGGTTTTCTAAAGTGTAATCACTTCCTTCCAAACACCAAAAATCACCTTTGATGTAACGATAATGTTGGTCTAAATTATTGATTTTTTGCATTTCTGATGCCGAAAGGGCAATATCAGCTGCCTCAAGATTTTCTTTTAGCCTTTGTGGATTCACGGATTTTGGAATGACCGAAGTGCCTCTATTGACTGCCCAAGCGAGCATAATTTGGGCAGGAGTAGTGCCTTTATCAGTGGCAATGTCTATAATTGTTTTGTTTTCAAACAATTTAGGTTCACCTTCTGTAATCCTGTTTGCGGGTCTATCAGCTGAACCAAGCGGACAATAACCAGTCAGAACAATACCATTGGCATTGGCAAAATCTAAAATTTTTTTCTGTTGCAGAAATGGATGTAATTCTAATTGTAGGGCTTCTGGACAAATGCCCGTTTCGGCAATTAATTGATTGATTTTTTTGATGCTAAAATTTGAAACGCCGATATGCTTGGTCAATTGTTTGTCTTTTAAAGCTATCATTCCTTCCCAAGTTTCCGTTAAAGGAATGTGCTTTAAATCCACCATTTCGCTGCCATTTTGAGGATAATTTACGGCGTTTATGAGTGCTACAGGCCAATGAATCAAGTATAAATCTAAATATTCGAGTTTCAAACTATCCAACGTTACTTCAATGGCTGGTTGAATATCCGCTTTTATGTGGCGATTATTCCAAAGTTTGGATGTAATCCAAAGCTCTTTTCTGATTACTTCATTATTACCCATTGCATCTGAAATTGCTTGTCCAATTTCGTTTTCATTGCCATAAACAAAGGCACAATCAAAATGCCGATAACCAATTTCGATGGCTTTTCTGACAGTTTGATAAATCTCACCTTTGGCTGATTTCCAAGTGCCTAAACCCAACGCGGGCATTTTGTCATTATTACTAAACTGAAGATATTTCATAAATTTTTGATATTATTTTTAATTAAAAAAGTAATTAATCCTACGTTATTACTAACATACTATCACCATATAGTTGAGTTTTGAGCGTAGGTCTTGTCGGTAGTAGGCATGAGTAAATTGTTCTCGGATAAGCTCTTTTTCTTTATATTTCCAAGCCCCCCCTCAGTATTTAAGGTTTTTATAAAGTAGAACTAATGAAAATATTTGGCAAGTAATAAAAATAATACTTGGCAATATAAACGCACTATAATTAAAGAGTTCAATTGGGACAGAAGTTAAGCGTCCAATAAGTGGTAAAACAAGTAACCCTAAAGCTAAAATCTTACAAATAAAGGTCTGTTTATTTATTTGCGTCTGTGTTAAAATTATTATTAACCCAGCCAATGCAAAAAAAGAATATAGTTGAGCTATTGTTCCAATGTCAAAAAGCGAAAATAGTAAATAACAAATGAAAGGTAACGCTATCATATCTCCTTTTAGAAAAATAAAAACATATGCAATTATTGAAATATTTTTAAATGCATTATAGCTTTTCATGTTTTTTTCGATAGTTTTTTCAGTTCATTTAATATATTTACCTCGATAAAGTAGAGGTTTGCTTTCGGAGAACATATTTATTAATTTAGTTCACAGCAAGTTTACCAAATTCCAATTTATTCCCATTTTACATATTTCCGCCAGTTATGTTGTTCTTTAAATCCCAGCACTTCACGGATTTTGCGATTTGAAAACAAGGCTTCATGCTCACCCAATTCACGGATAATGGGCACATTAGGGAAGAACCTTTCGGCCAATTCTTTAGTGGGCATAAGGACACCGTTGTGGTCGTTGCCAGCATTGAAAACCTGATAGCCCAGACCGTCTTTTTTCAAACATAAATCCACAATTTGCCCCAAATCACGGGCATCTATATAACAGAAAGCATTCCTACGGCGCACTTCAGGGTTCTTAAAATAATGTGGAAACAGTTCAGCGTATTCATGTGGTTCAATCACATTGCCTATACGCAATGCATAAATATCAAAACGAGACCGGCGCTGGAAACTCCGTGCTGTTTTTTCATTGACGACCTTCGATAATCCGTAGCTATCCATAGGATCAACGTCATAATCTTCTTCCAGAGGCAAGGCTTTAGGGTCGGTTTCTCCATCTGAAAAACAAATACCGTAGGTGGTCTCTGACGAAGCAATGATAATCTTTTTAATGCCCAATTTAACCGCTGCTTCAATGACATTATAGGTGCCTATGGTATTGACCCGAAAAGTTTCATTATCAGGCTTGATTAAGATTCTGGGAACTGCGGCAAAATGTACGACCGCATCAAATTTTGGTATGCCATTACCAAGTTCCAATTCATCTAAGCCTGCATAAGAACTCATAGCATTGAACATTTGTCCAGAATCCGTAATGTCTGCTATCAGATTATCTACCCCTGGGTGCTCCAGAGGCTTCAGATCTACATTCAATACTCTATGTCCTTGTTCGAGAAGGTAGGGGATGACATGCTTACCTGCCTTTCCCGTTCCTCCTGTAAAAAATATGCGCATTTTAGTCATGTGTACGCCAATTTTATAATTATTTTACTTCAATTGATACCATTATTGCATTGTATAAAAAGCCAATTTCGTAATCCCTTTATCGGAAACCACGCCTTTCCGATTGTAATAATCCTGTTTTGTAGG
>JANLQI010000225.1:0-12827 GCA_031367705.1 Saprospiraceae bacterium
GCAGCGGCACCTCGTTATATCGAAGCCCGTTTGACACCTTTTGCGCGTGATGTTGTTTTCAATAATCAAACAACAGAATGGCAATTGTCTTACGATGGTCGTAAACGTGAGCCAGTTACTTTGCCGATTAAATTTCCGTTGTTGCTGGCGCAAGGTGTGGACGGTATAGCCGTTGGACTTTCGACAAAAATTTTACCTCATAATTTTATCGAACTCATCAAAGCCAGCATTGATGTGCTGAAGGGTCGCACGCCAAATATTTTACCTGATTTTCAGACGGGTGGTATGGTTGATGTGACCAATTACAACGGTGGCAAACGAGGTGGAAAAGTACGTGTTCGCGCACGGCTTGAAATCTCAAAGGATAAAAAATCATTGCTTATCAAGGAAATTCCTTATGGCACAACAACGGGTGATTTGGTAGACTCGATTTTGAAAGCAGCCGATAAAGGTAAAATTAAAATCAAAAAGGTCGTTGACCAAACCGCCAAAGATGTTGAGGTGGTTATTGAATTACAGTCAGGTGTTTCGCCTGATGTGACGATGGATGCCTTGTATGCTTTTTCAGATTGTGAGGTTTCTATCTCACCGAATGCTTGTGTGATTTATGACAACAAACCTTTGTTCATGGATGTCAACGAAATGCTCCGATTGGACACAGAGTTGACAAAAAATCTATTGAAGCAGGAATTAGAAATCAGGAAAAATGAATTAGAAGAGAAATGGCATTTTGCGAGTTTAGAAAAAATATTTATTGAAAACCGCATTTATCATCAAATCGAAGAAGCCGAATCGTGGGAACATGTCTTGAAAATCATTCCACAAGAATTAAGAAAATATGTACGCGAACCAAACGACGTTGCTCAACTCAATGACAAACGCCTCGTTTTACTGAGGGGTCTGACAGAAGAAGACGTGACTCGTTTGACAGAAATTCGCATCAAACGCATTTCAAAATACAATGCTTTTGCTGCCGATGAGATGCTTAAAAACATACTCGATGAATTGGCGCAAGTGAAGCATGACCTTGAACATTTGACGGAATACACGATTGCGTATTATGAGATGCTGTTGAAGAAATACGGAAAGGGTAGAGAACGCCAAACAGAAATCCGTGTATTTGATACGATTCAAGCAACCGAAGTTGTCGCCAATAATGCTAAACTTTATGCCAATCGCAAAGACGGTTTCATCGGTACTGGTTTGAAAAAGGGAGATGATGTCGAATTTGTTTCGGACTGTTCTGATATTGATGAAATCATTACGTTTAGAAAAGATGGTAAGTTTCAAGTGGTCAAAGTAGCGGATAAAGTATTTGTCGGCAAAGACATTATTCATGTAGCTGTTTGGCGAAAAGGGGATGACCGAACGACTTACAACCTTATCTATTTGGATGGCAAATCAGGAACAAGTTATGCCAAACGTTTTAATGTAACGGCTATTACAAGAGCCAATGAATATGACTTGACACAAGGCAATCCCAACTCAAAGCTTTGGTATTTTACGGCCAATCCGAATGGAGAATCCGAAGTGGTATCGGTTCAATTGACCCAAAGTTCTACGGCAAAAATCAAACGTTTTGATTTTGATTTTGAAACTTTATCTATCAAGGGACGCAGTTCGCAAGGTAATATTGTAACGAAATATCCTGTGCGAGAGGTTAAGCAAAAGACAGTAGGTAAGTCAACATTGGGTGCAAAAAAGATTTGGTTCGATGACATAACGGGCAAGTTGAATGATACTGAACGCGGACGTTTATTAGGCGAATTTGATACGGGCGACAATATTCTTATTCTATACAAAGATGGTTCTTTGGAGATTTGTGAAGTGGATTTGGTAAAGCATTTTGAATTGAATGACATATTGCATCTTGTGAGAATAGAGCCACATACAGTCGTGACTTCTGTTCATTTTGATGGTAATAAAGGCTGGACGATGGTTAAACGTTTTAAAGTTGATGGCATAAAAATAAACGAAAGGCTTAGTTATTTGACCGACCACAAGAAGTCTCAAATGCTTTTTGTGTCCGTAAAGCCTAAACCACGTATTGATTATTCCATTAAAATAGGTTCAAAAAAAATGGATGGTGGTGAAGTGAGTCTTGCAGAATTCATTGATGTTAAAGGTTGGAAGGCTTTAGGAAACAAACTAAGCGACCAAAAACTATATGATGTCAAGGAAGTTGCCGTGAAAGATGAACCAGAAGAACCTGTTGTATTGAATACTGAATCTAATGAGAGTGGAGAGGATAGTGGCGAAATGCCTAAATCAAACCCTCGTTTTCAAGCAGGAGATACAATAGAATTTGATTTTGGAGATTGAAAAGTTCCACGTAGAACAATAAAAAAAGCCTCACGTATCATCTGTGAGGCTTTTTTATTGTTCTACGTGGAACTTTAGTAGTTATTAATCAACCATTCTTTGAAGGTTTTAAAGTCTGTTCCTATCTGAGTAGCACTCTTTTCCTTGTCTGTAAGACATGCCAAACGCTCTGGAATAGGGATTTTTTGCTCTAAAATAGCTTCCATATCGTCTAAGAACTTCGTTGGATGAGCTGTTTCTAAGACCACTCCTACCACATCCTTTTCCTTTTGATACTCTTTTAAAGCTAAATATCCGACAGCTCCATGAGGGTCAATAATGTAATTATACTTGTTAAAAACCTCTTTAACGCCTTCTTTTGTTGCGTCATTGTCGAAGGTATAGCCTTTGATTTCGCTTGCCATATTGTTCCACGTAGAACCATAGATGTCTAACATACGGGCAAAATTAGAAGGATTGCCTACATCCATAGCATTAGAAAGCGTTCTTACTGAGGGGGTCGGTTTGTACTCCCCTGTCTCTAAATACTGTGGAACGACATCATTTGCATTGGTTGCCGCTATGAATTCATGTACGGGTAAACCCATCTTTTTAGCAAAAAGACCTGCCGTAAGGTTGCCAAAATTGCCAGAAGGTACACTGAAAACGACAGGTTTTCCCTTCGTATCAAGCTGTTTATAGGCTTCAAAGTAGTAGAAACTTTGTGGTATTAAGCGAGCAATATTGATAGAATTGGCAGAACTCAAACGGATTTTAGACGTTAAAGTATCATCTAAAAAGGCTTGTTTCACTAAGGCTTGACAATCATCGAACGTACCATCAACCTCTAAGGCAGCAATGTTCTTGCCTAATGTTGTTAATTGCTTTTCTTGTAACATACTTACTTTGCCCGAAGGATAAAGGATAACGACCTTTATACCCAACGCTTCATAGAATCCAGCTGCTACTGCCCCACCCGTATCGCCTGATGTTGCAACCAAAATGACCAATTCTTTATCATCATTTCTATTAAAATAAGACATGAGTTGCGCCATAAATCGTGCGCCAAAGTCCTTAAATGCCAATGATGGACCATGAAATAACTCTAAAATATGCGTATTGTCGTCGAGCTTGACAACAGGTGCTGGAAAGTCAATAGCTGATTCAACGATGTTTTTTAAGTCTTTCTCTGGTATGGCATCCCCTATCATTGTCTTTGCTACTTCAAAAGCAATGCTTTGAAACGAATGATTTTTCAAGTTTTTAATGAAATCATCGGACAATTGTGGAATGTTTTCAGGCATATATAAGCCATTGTCTTCTGGTAAGCCTTTGAAAATAGCTTCTTTGAGAGAGACAAACTTTGTCGGATTCTTTGTACTATATAGTTTCATTGTTTGATTTTGATGCTAATAATTAGCAAAATTAAATTGGTTATAAAAGAAAAGTTCTACGTGGAACACGAATATTATACCCAATTCGTGTTCCACGTAGAACAACAAAGACGTTTAGCAAAGAACAGTACCTTCCATATTGATAGGAGAAATGTACAATTCACATTCAATATTATGCTTTTCATAGATTTTTTGCATTGCTATACCTGCGTTTTCAGCTACTAAACTGTTTTCAGAAAGCGCAAAAATAGATGGGCCTGAACCTGAAATAGAGCAACCAAGCACCCCCTCAGTATAAGCGGCTTCTTTTATCTCGAAAAAATTAGGAATAAGTGAAGCCCGTTGCGGTTCTATAAGCACATCAACTAAAGAGCGACGAATCAAATCAAAATCAGTATTGAACATACCGATGATGAATGCGCCCATATTGGCGGTTTGTTTGACGGCATTTTTCAAGGACACTTCTGTTTTTAGCATCGCCCGCGCCTCTTTTGTCAACACTTCTACTTTTGGATAAATGACCGTAGCGTACATGCCGCGAGGTACATGAATGCGATGCACATCATTTGTCGCAGAGTCACGCACCAGTGTAAAACCACCTAAAAGTGATGGTGCAACATTATCGGCATGAATTGCACCACTTGCGATACTCTCCCCTAAGACAGCAAATGGGAGTAAATCCCGTTTTTCCAAAGGGCGACGAAGCAATTCATTGATGGCAAAAACGGCTGCTGCCGCACTCGCTGCACTTGAACCTAAGCCTGAACCGAAAGGCATTTTCTTATAAATGTCCATTTCGATACCGCGTTTTGATTCGCCTAAATGTTCGAGCAACTTTAATGCAGCATAGCCTGCTGTATTTTTTTCTGCTTCATAAGGTAGTGTACCCCCTGTTATTTTGGTGATACGCAAACCAGGTTCTTTTGAAAAACGGACAACGATTTCGTCGCCTGGTTTTTCCAAAGCGAAACCGAGAACGTCAAAACCGCATGCGACATTCGCTACACTGGCTGGTGCGAAAACTTTGATGCCCGTTTTGTTTTTTGTTGAAGTAATAATAGTCGGATTTGACATTTCCATATTGTGGCAATTTTGACCCCTCAGTATTTTGAATATTCAAAAATACATTTGTTCCACGTAGAACAATATAGGGTATAAAAAAAGAATTGAGATGTGTTAACACCCCAATTTTTTACTGATTAAGTGGCGCAAAGTTACGTGGAAATTCCACTAAATTTATATCACCTTTTAAGATTTTAATTCTTTTAGAAAAATGAATTAGGTGAGAAACAAAAAAGGTTCGTACTCTTGTGAGATACGAACCTTTTTTCTTTCAGAATAAAATCTATTGGAACTTCCGTTTTAAGAACCAAGTATTGTCGTTGAGTGTAAAACCAAGATTGATTCTGAAATAATTTTCAGTAACGATTTTAGTTTTTAACTGACCATATTCTAAGCCTACATTCATATAAGAAATCTGTTGACCACGACCAACACGTAAAGGCAAACACAAACCAACTGTACCTGCTATATTTTTTACTTGTTCGCCGCCCAAGCTGCGTGGGTCCGTGCCAGTATGAAAACCAACACGATATCTAACTTTTTCTTCTTCTGATTTCAGTTTGTTTTTGTCGAGGATAAACTCTGCACCAGCTGAGAACTGATTGGCATCTAAAAGCGTTTCAGGTTTTGCGTCATTTTTATATTGACTCCATTTTGATGCCTTGTACTCAATACCACCTTTGAACAATAAACCATTTTCGTACATAACACCTACGCTGTATTCAGAAGGTAAAATACCATTACCTGCTTTGTCAGTAAAACTCGTAACAGAGTCAACCAAAGTACCCAAAACACGATTATAATAACGATTAGATTTTGTCGTGAAATTTGTTGATGGATTACCATACGCACCGATGACGATATGCTTCCTATCCCCTTTTTCATTTGGGCTTTTCTTAGGGTCAAGTGTGAAATCGTATTGCAAACCACCATTCCAAGAAAACCCTCTGATATTATAATCGTCTTCAAAATAATTGGCATAACTAACTGCTAATTTATCACCCAAAATAGATTGACGAATAGAGCTGATTTTTCCAAAAACATAACCGACATTGATACCAGCAGAGAATCCTTTGTAGCTGATGCCATTGCCTATCATGCCGCGATATGTACCTCCACTTCCAACAAAATAATTGGTCAACGTTGATGAATCCAGCTTGTTTTGAGCGGGCGTAACGGTATTGATATTATAACCTACTGTACTGTATGGCATTAAACTAAAAGCCATGCCCCACCGAACAGCGCGTGGTTTGCGGTCAAGCACTTCATTGATGACACTATAAGTTGGGAAGCCCAAAGCAAGGTTGTTGAGGTTGCCACTCCAAGCAGAACTGTTGCCACCAGTGCTTTTCGTATCGGTATTTTTGGCGTAAAGACCTACTTCGTAAGCCGTAGTCCGCAAGGCTGGTAAAGAAGCGGGGTTGAAAGGATTGAGGTGATATTTGTCACGATAAGCTGCCGTCATGCCACCCATACCCGCATTAGAAGCGAATGATTGTGGATTCAAATTACCTAAGCCATAGCGAGATAACAATGAATTTTCCTTAGGTTGATTTTGTTTATAATTATTGTCAATAATTTGTGCATTTGTAGATAAGGCACTGATTGTCAATAAAATAAAAAGACTAATTTTTTTTAACATTATATTATTTTTACTTCTTAAGAGCTGAATTTTCGAAAAACAGTTCGTTTATTTTAATTGAAAATGATAATTCAAAATTTGATTCAAACCTTGTAAAACAAGATGTGGCTCAAAATATTTTTCTTTTAATTCAAGATTTTCGTAAAGATAGAGACCATCGCCACCCGTCAAAATAACCGTAAAATCACCCATTTTTTTTTCTAATCGTTTAACAAAGCCTTCGACTTCTGCGAGTAACCCAATTTGCGCCCCTGCCCGCATAGCCGTTTCTGTAGTATCTCCTATTAACGCTACCCCCTCAGTATTGCGCTCGATTAAAGGTAATTTTGCTGTAAAATAATTCATCGCCTTCAAACGCATCGTCAAACCAGGTGCAATATTACCGCCGAGAAAAACGCCATTTTTATCCAAACAATTATACGTTATACACGTACCACTATCTATGACGAGACAGTTTTTTTTAGGAAAAAGAAAATTTGCTGCGACAACAGACGCTAAACGGTCTTTTCCTAATGTATCGGGTGTGGCGTAATTATTTTGAATAGGTAAAGGGGTATTGTGTCCTAATTTTATAAAAGGTAGATGTTTTTTTAAAAAAATTTCGACCCCCTCAGTATCCAGCCCCGTTGCAGAAAGAATTGAACCTTCGACGACGCGCCCATCTTGCAATCGCTCATTCAGCCAACTTAACGCTGATGATTGCATAATCGCTTTCTCGACAAGTGTATTTTTTTCGTAAAAAGCCAACTTGGTGCGTGTATTTCCTATATCAACGACGAGATTCATTCATTTTTTATAAAAATCCGCGCAAAGATAACTCACTTGCAGCATTTATTTAGAAAAAAGACCCCCTCAGTATTTCGAGAGACCAAAGGTATTTTGGAAGGAGTTACAATGATGAATTTCAGAGGAAAGAAGAGAATGTTAAAATTTTAAGAATACAGATTTTTGATTTTTCAAGCGATTTTAGGTTTTTAAAAAAAAAATGACTGAAAAAATAAACCTATTAATTGCGTGAATTTTATAAAGCGTTTTAATTCAATAGTTTATAGAAAGATATTAATCGAATGAATTAAAAAAATATTGAATTTATACCAAAAAAGTTTTAACCTTTGCACCATATTAAGAAGTCGAACAATGCAAACAAGACGTTAAAAGTGTTAACGATACTTTAACAGTTATGCAAGTTCCGTAATTTGTTCTTTTCTTTGATGCATCAATTAATTGAGCAGTTGAAATAAAACATAATTCAAACGAAACTATAAAACCACGAACGAAGCCTTAGCCAAACCTTATGTAGTATTCACAGCTATTTTTTGTGAAATAATACCACGAACATATTTTTTAAAATAATCCATATTTATTACCGAACATATCTTGAACTAAATTTTTTAACAGCTGCGAAAGCAATCAAATTACAGGCTCATGGCTAATAACTTTACACATTTTCAGGCGACTATTTTGAGTCAACCTGAACTTGCTGAAACGAGCAAGCCGCAATTGCGGAAATCCCTACAACGAACTGAAAAAGAAACCAGAGATTATGACAACTGGAAAGAAACCTCAAAACTATCAACGATTCTGCTCTATTTGCAGGAGGAATGTCAAAAGCATTTGTCGTCTCCGACAAAAACACACGATGGTATTGATTTTTATGGTGCGGCTTCTGCACGAGGTTTTCGTATGCACCCTGCGCTCACACGTTTCCCTGATGTACACATCAAATATTTATTTGATTTTTTGAAAGAAAGACTCATCGCCCTTGATTACCAAGCCGTTTCTTCTGATACGACGACTTTTCAACGCGGTGATTATTGGGTGGAGACGATTCACCGTCACGTCCTTCGTGCGCCTAATGCCAAAGGTTGTTATGCCGACAATTTAGTGGGTGGTTTTGGTCAAATTACGATTGAAATGCTCCTAAAAGACAACAGGCTTTGCACTTTGCGCTTAGAAGCCACCATTCCTGATTCCGATTTGCCGCGACCTACTGATGATTTCGCTAATCTTATACAGCTGTTACCGGCTTAACCATCGAAATAGTTTCAACCAACAATTTTACAAAAACTCCGACGTCTTCCCGAGTCGGAGTTTTCTTTTTTTATTAAGGTCGCTTTTCACGCATTTGCCGAGCCACTTCATGCGCTTGACCATCATTTGTTTTTTCTAATCCTTCTACAACTTGTTGATAATCAACATCTTTTCGATTTTGAGACAGTTTGGCTTTTGCCTGAATATCGTCTAAGGTCATCTCAAAACCGATGATGCCTTTTATTTCTCTTTTTACAAAATCCGAGGACATACCTTCCACAAGTTTAGGATTGTCAACCGAAGCCTCATATTTCGCTGTCAAATGACTAACAGAATCCCATAATTCATCATCGGTCAATATTTTGATTTTTCCATAGACATGCACAGCACTGTAATTCCATGTTGAAACATTTTCATGTGTGTACCACGAAGACGAAATATAAGCGTGCGCCCCATGAAAAATAACCAATGCTTGTGGATTTTCCAAAAGCAATTTCGCATGAGGATTGGCGCGTGACACATGACCCCTCAGTATAGGCTCATCATTTGCCGTTTTTTCAAGCATGATAGGTATGTGCGTTGCAAAAGGCACCCCCTCAGTGTCAACGCTGATAAGCGTTGCAAAACCATTGTTTTTAATGAAATCAAAGATTTCTGCTTGGTTTTCTATGCGGTTTATTTTTGGAACGTACATTTATAGTAGGTATTTTAATCGATAATTATGAGAAAATCGCTTATTTTTGCAAAGATGTAGATTAAATACATTTTATAATGTCTTAAAAAAACGATAATGGAATTTCAATATATCACTTGCAATCCTAAAATTTTAGGCGGAAAAGCCTGTATTCGCGGCACTCGGATTAGCGTTGAGCTCATTTTAGAATGGATTGCGAACGGCTCTACTATTGAAGAAATTTGTGATGAATTTGACCAATTAAGCCATGAATCTGTACGCGAAGCCATTTTGTACGCAGGTCAACGCAGCCGCAATGAATTTTTCTATGAGGTTAAAGCCGCTTAAAAATGAACCTTTCGCAATTCAAAATCTTTTCTCTGCCGATATTGATGCAAGACTTCCTTTTATCTTAGTTGGCGAAACTAAACAAGACATTTTCAAAATTCGATTGCGCCTACTATGATAAGTCTAATTTCTCTTTCAAATACACCCCCGTAAAGGACCCCTCAGTATCTGCCAAACCTTCAGGCGTACCTTGATACACCAAATGCCCACCATTTTTTCCACCTTCTGCTCCGAGGTCAATGACCCAATCAGCTGATTTTATGACTTCCATATTGTGTTCAACGACTAAAACGGTATGCCCTTTTTCAACCAAAGCGTTCAAAGCATCGAGTAATTTACGAATATCGTGAAAGTGCAAACCGGTTGTTGGTTCATCAAAAATAAAGAAAATATGGTCTTTTGAGTTCTCTTTTCCTAAGAAAGAAGCCAATTTGACCCTTTGCGCTTCGCCACCTGACAGCGTTGAACTCGATTGACCCAACTGCACATAGCCTAAACCAACATCATGCAACGGCTTTATTTTTTGAACAATGCCCTTTTCTTTTTTGAAAAAATCTAAGGCTTCTTCGATACTCATTTGAAGGACTTCATAAATGTTTTTACCATTATAAGTCACGTCAAGCGTTTCCCCTTTGAAACGTTTGCCGTTGCATTCCTCACATTCAAGGTGAACATCAGCGAGGAACTGCATTTCGACTACAATTTCACCTTCGCCTTTGCAGGTCTCGCAACGCCCCCCCTCAGTATTGAATGAAAAAATGCCCGGTTTGTAACCTCTGATTTTTGATAATTGCTGTTTGGAAAATAAATCACGAATTTCGTCATAAGCCTTTACATACGTCACTGGGTTGGAACGTGAGGATTTGCCGATTGGCGATTGATTTATCATTTCAACAACCGTAATTTTTTTAACATCGCCTTTTAAGTCGTCAAAATGTCCTGACACAACCGCTACGGAGGGGTCAACAGCCCTTTGCAAAGCGGGGTGCAAAATCTGTTTCACCAAAGTCGTTTTGCCTGAACCCGAAACACCCGACACAACAATCAGTGTATTTAAAGGCATTTTGACCGAAATATTCTTCAAATTATGCTGTTTGCAACCCGTCATTTCAATCCAATGCGTTGACCGACGACGAATCGTAGGTGTTGGAATGGACATCGTGCCGTTCATGTATTTTGTCGTCAGACTCTCAGTTGCCTCTGTATAAATGTCTTCATAATTGCCAGCAAAAACGACATGACCACCGTTTATGCCCGCTTGTGGGCCCATATCTACAAGGAAATCTGCGTTTTTTATCACTTCTTCCTCGTGTTCAACAACAACTACAGTGTTGCCTAAGTCTCTTAATTTTTTCAAAACAGTAATCAAACGAGCCGTATCTCTGGGGTGTAAACCGACACTTGGTTCGTCCAAAATATACATTGAACTCGTCAAATTGCTGCCTAAAGTACGGGTCAAGTTGATGCGTTGTGTTTCACCACCGCTTAAAGTTGAACTGATGCGGCTTAAAGTCAAATAACTCAAACCGACATTCATCATAAACTGCAAACGGTTTTCAATTTCAAGCAATAAACGTCGCCCTATTTGTCTGTCATTTTCTGATATTTCGAGTTTTTGGAAAAATTCAAGGAGTTCGTCAATAGGCGTTTCCGTTAGTTCCGCAATGTCAGTGCCGTTGATTTTGACATACTGCGCTTCGGGTCTGATGCGTTTGCCTTCGCAAGTCGGACAAGTCGTGCGCCCACGATAACGAGCGAGCATAACACGGTTCTGAATTTTGTAGGTTTGCTCTTCCAGCATTTTAAAAAAGGCATCAATCCCTTGAAAATGCTTATTGCCTTGCCATAAAAGCTGCCGTTCTTTTTTCGATAAGTCTTGATAAGCCTTATGAACAGGGAAATCGAATTGATGGGCTGCGGCTAAAAGGGTATCAAGCCATTCACTCGACTTTTCACCTTTCCAACAAGCTATTGCCCCTTCAAAAACGGATAATGTCTTGTCTGGAATGACTTTTTCATCGTCAATGCCAATAATTTTTCCATAACCTTCACAGCTTGGACAAGCCCCAAATGAATTATTATAGTTGAATAATTGTGGTGTTGGTTCAATAAAAATCAAATCATCGAGTTCAAAACGATTGTTGAAACGCTGCGTTTTATCCCCCTCAGTATTTGACAATATTTGAACAATCGCCTCGCCTTCCGATTCATAAAACGCTGTTTGAACAGAGTCACTCATGCGTTTTGTGTTTTCCTCATCGTCTTGTTTAACAACAAAACGGTCAATCAAAATGCGTATATCGCTGTCTTTAAATGTCGTTAATGGCTGCGCTAATTCTTCACTTTTAATTTTTAATTTTTCATTTCCCTCCCCCCTCAGTATTTCGTCAATTTGCGCCAAATTCCCGTTAGCCCAAACGCGTGTATAACCTTTTTGCATCAACAAATTGAGTTCCGCTTCGAGCGTTCTATCGTCGTATTTTGTAGGTATTGGAATAAACAATTGCACGCGTTCTCCTTCGTTTTGAAGCAAAATAAAGTCAATAACATCTGAAACTTGATGTTTTTTAACCACTTCACCTGAAACAGGTGAAATCGTTTTGCCTACTCGTGCATATAAAAGACGTAGAAAATCATACACCTCTGTCATCGAACCAACGGTTGAACGGTTGTTACCCGTTGTCGTTTTTTGTTCAATGGCGATGGCTGGGCAGACACCTTTTATGTAGTCCACATCAGGCTTTTTCATCCGCATCAAAAACTGTCGTGCATAACTCGAAAGGCTTTCAACATAGCGACGTTGCCCTTCGGCAAACAGCGTATCCATCGTAATCGAAGACTTGCCGCTGCCCGAAACGCCTGTGACGACGACGAGTTTGTTTTTTGGAATAACCAAATCCACATTTCGCAAGTTGTTAGACCTCGCTCCTTTTATGAAAATCGAATTATTTGCGGTTTGAACGCCCCCCTCAGTATTTTTGGGCTTTTCAAGTTCTTTCAACGCCATGTTCTTATATTTTTAAACCAAAACAAAAGTTTGGTTATTGAGTTTTCAAAAACCACAAAGTTATAAAAATACACTCGGAGATAAAACGTTTTGTTGAAGATATACTGAGGGGGGTAAAATTTAATAATTTTGCACCCGTTTAAATATTCATAAAATAAAAAAGGATGAAAAACTTAAAAATAGCCGTTTTACTCACATTTTCAATCATTTTCTTAGCCATTGGCTGTAAAAATGAGCCCAAAACAGATGCACCACAATATGGTAAAACCGGCAACCCAACAATTGACTCGTTGACGGATTTGATTTTTAAAAATCCAAAAGATGCCAATTTGTATTTTCAACGAGCGCAATTGTTCAATGAAAATGGTG
>JANLQI010000246.1:0-5321 GCA_031367705.1 Saprospiraceae bacterium
CTAAATCAATTTCAGGATTATAGAACAAGATTATAAGTGATGATTTCCCGTCTCTCCCTGCTCTGCCTATTTCTTGGTAATAGTGTATTGGGGAAACAGGGATTTGTGTGTGAACAATGAACCTTAAGTCGGGCTTATCTATGCCCATTCCCAAGGCATTTGTTGAAACAACGCATTTGTAACTATTGTTGATTAATCCTTTTTCTATTGAAATTCTACTTTCAGCATCAAGACCTGCATTGTAAGAAGTTGAGTTTATTTGTAAAAACTCTAACCATTTGGAATAAACCTCTGTATTAACCTGTGTACCTGTGTAAACAATGCCTGTACCGTTAATTTTCGGCAGATTTTGTCCTAACCATATCATTTTTTCATCTTCTGACTTTACTCTTATAAGTAATAATTTTAGATTTGGTCTTATCAGATTACCTCGAATAGAAGTAATGTTTTTCCCAATTTGAGTTACTATGTCGTATTCAACTCTCTTTGTTGCTGTTGCAGTTGTTGCTAATACAGGAAAATTTAGAGGTAGTAAATTTACAAGGTTGATTATCCTCCGAAATGCGGGTCTAAAATCATGTCCCCAAACTGAAATACAATGAGCCTCATCTATGACAACCATTGAAATTTTCATTTGCCTTGCAGTTTGTAACCACTCTGCATTTTCCATTCTTTCAGGGGCGATATATATAATTTTCACACGATTATTTTTAGCATCCTCAATAATTTGGCTATTTTCTTCTGGGGTTTGATTTGAATTGATACATTTTGCATTGATACCAAGGGCTTGTAATTTCTGAACTTGGTCACGCATCAGCGCAATGAGTGGGGAAAAAATCACGGTTGTTCCGTCAAATTGTGTGGCTGGAAATTGGTAGCAAAGAGATTTACCAAAACCTGTTTTCTCAATCAAAAGCACCCTTTGCCCTTGCAAAACTTTATCAATTACATTCCATTGTGTATCATGAAAATGATCAAACTTAAAAAGTTGTTTTAGTTTATTTTCGGCTTCTTGTCGGGTCATATTATATTTATATTTTTTACTTTTTAATTACGGGCATCTACGTTATGTAAGCGTATAGTTTTTGTACATATCCATTCAATCCACAAAAATACATTTTCCTCATAAACAAAAAAACATTGTTGTAAAAATCTGATAATTAATTTGTTAGCATTTCGAATAAAATACATTTTAATACCAAAGCCCTTTTTACTGAGGGGTATCGAGTTGCGGAATATGTCCATCATGTTCGGGAAGATTTGGAATTTCCCCTGTATAGAGTCTCCAACTAAAAGAAAAGGCTTACATAAAACAAAACACCTAATACATGAAACAAAACGCCTAATACATAAAACAAATCAACTAATACATGAAACAAAACAACTGATACGTCTCGTTGATTTTGTTGTACTTGATGATAGACATATTAAACGTGTTTACAAATCTATTTTGCACTATTTAAACCCTGTATTGGGTGTTTTAAAAAATATTTAAAAAATAGATATAAAATCCATAGTTATTTGAAACTTGTTAAAAAATGAATCGTATTGAATGATTAAACTCATAAGAGTTGGTATTTTAATTCATCATTTTAAAAAAAGTTTCCAATGAAAAGAAATTCTTTGTTCAGTTGTACACAGCAAGAGCTGTACCTCGCTGCCCCGATTGCATGGGCATTGTGCCTTAAATATTTATCGCGTTTTGCGAAGCTAAAAGGCTTTTATACTGAGGGGTATATCAATGACCGATTGGCAGAAGTGGCGGCGGCGAAAGCGATTCCCAATTTCAAAACACGGAAAGATGAACCGAGTACGCATCGGGTGTATTTGGATGAAGCGACCGAGGATTGTTGCCACCATTTTCTGATGTTGAAGTCGCTGATGCAGACGGCTTTTCGACCAGAATTGTTGCAAGCAAAGTACGACGCTGCGGGTTCGTCTTACTACACCAAAGCGGAACAAGGGAATGAAGGCGCGATGAACGATTTGAATGATTCAGCCATAAAATTTATGCAAAAAAATGAAGCGGATTTGAAAGCGGATAATAATATGCAAGATACTTTTTTGGCGGACTATCAAGCGGCAGTGGCGAATTACAATGCGTACAGACGGGCGTATAACGAAAGCTCAAAAGTCGCTACTGACTTGACTAAAGACAATACGGAAGCCAACAATAATGTCTATAAAACAATGATGAACATGTTCGCAGAAGCACGGATTCTTTTTAAAAAAGAACCAGAGTTGCGCGACCAATTTACATTCACTTATGTTTTAGACCAAGTCGTGAGCGCAAGTGTGGCGGGCATAAAGGGCAAAGTGACAGATATGGAGACTGAAAAAGGTATCAACAAGGTCCAAATTATTATTGAGGGTAAGAACAAAACGTATGAAACCGATAAATTAGGCAAATTTGACATCGCCCAATTGGCTAATGGCGAATATGTCCTCACTTTTAGTTGCGAAGGCTACAAAAAGGTTGTTTTTGATGTTTTTGAAGTAAAAACGGGCGTGTATAATACTTTGAATGTGGTGATGGAACCCATATTGGTTATGGCATAGGTGTTTGTTTGATGTTTTTTTTTGTGCATAAATGCACTTTCCGAAAGTTTATACATTTGAGCCTTAATAACTTATAGCAAGTATCGGATATTTTTAAAATATCCGATACTTGGAAATACATACCATAGTGCGGGTCTTTGAGCGCGGGCTATTAGACGATTTAATAGAAATACTCTTAAAATATGATGCAAAGCGCATCAAACAAGCCCTTTTAGAAGCACCCTATTTAACAGAGCGCACCCTGCATTTTGCAAAGGCTTATTATGATTTAAACTTAATCGATTTCAAATGTTACGAAAAGAAACAATATCACCCAATTGCTTGATACTTCTTCAAGATTTAATGACTTTATATTTCAGCAAACCCGAAAGCCTTGTAAATCAATCATTTGCAAGGCTTTCGACGTTTATACTGAGGGGGGTATCTCAAAAGTGGTACTTAATAAACTTTTTATTATTGGCAATGTCCGCTTTGAATTCAATGTCGGATTCGATTGTCGCCAGTAATTTACGGGCTTGTGACAATGGATGATTTGGAAATTCAGCGTCATAAACAGGCAAGTCTGATGGATTCATCAAGCATGTACTCTTAAAATCGCTGTCATAAGGGTCTTGCAACCAGTTTTCAAGTCCATTTTTTCCGAGTTTGACCTTTTTTTCGCGCATAAAATCTGCTAAAATCATACTGTCTCTCATGCCCGTCATATCAAATTCAGGTGCTTGGATTTTAATCACATAGCTGCATTTTTCAAAAGGGATGGTCAAGGAAGCCAAATAAGCCATACCATGCGGTTCTTGTTTGAATTTAAAAATTGTTTTTACAGCCGCATGTCCTTTCAAATCAATGATATCCACTTCAACGAGTCCACCATTGGCTTGAGAAACAAGTGTTCTGTAAAAATCTCGGATCATATCTAAATCGGTGATTGTGGGTAAATCGGGCTTTAAATCAAAGTAATTTAATGAAAGACCCATCGTTTTTTCATTGTTAATCCATACGAGAAGTGCGGTATTCTCTGTTTCCATATTCCAATCAAAATTTGGAATTGAAATAGATTGGATTGTTGATTTTTTGGATTTTAGAAAACTAAACATATTTTTTTGATTTTTTGGTTAAAAATAAAATGGTATTCAATCTGTGTTGTTTTCAGCAATTTCAGTATCAAAAGACGACTGTTTTATTCAGAGACAAACTTAAGGGTATTTGAACTAACACACAAATAGTATGTTTTGTTATCTTTTTTACGCATTATATGAATAGTGCAAATAAACGCCAAAAGCCTTGCAAATCAATCATTTGCAAGGCTTTCGACATTTATACTGAGGGGGTAGCTGTTACGCAAAAAGGCGGAACAACAAATACAAACCACCCGACAAAATAATCGTCGCAGGTAATGTCAATACCCACGCTAAGGCGATATTGGTAATCGTTCCTTTCTGCAAGTTTTTAACACCTTTTGAAGCGACCATCGAACCTGCCACACCTGACGATAAAACGTGTGTTGTGGAAACAGGTAAGCCATAATAAGAAGACAAACCGATGGTTGATGCAGCGATGATTTCGGCGGTTGCACCTTCGGCATAAGTCATGTGGCGTTTACCGATTTTTTCACCGATGGTGACGACGATGCGTTTCCAACCAATCATTGTACCCAAGCCCAAAGCGACAGAAATGAGCAAAATAGCCCAAAATGGTGCATAATGCGTATATTCTGTCAAGGTTTTAACTTCACTTTTGATGATGGCACGTTTATCCTTGTCTCTAATGATATTAGGTTCGTCAAGTATCGTTTTGATGTTTTTTGACAACAAATTGATACGTTTACGAATACTCAAACGGCTTTTAACATCATTGGCAGTACCAATATCTGTTTTCAAAAATCCAATAGTTTCAATAGTTGATGCTAATTCTTTTGGCGCAAATTGATTATTAATTTGGTCAGTAGGAATCGCTTCTTGTATGATTGTCAACGAGTTTTGAGCTTTTACAGCATCAAAATTAGGTGACAACGAGTATTGTAAAGGCATAAAAGTCATCAAACAAACCATTAATAAACCAATACCTTTTTGTCCGTCGTTTTGACCATGAAAAAAGCTGACCAACGTACAAGTTGTAATCAAGATGCCGCGAATCCATATCGGAGGTTTTGAATCGGCAGGCGGTTCTTTGAAAATGCCTTTTCCTGTGTCACTGCGAATACTTGATCGCAATATGAACATCAAAACAATTGCCATAGAGAAGCCGAAAAGAGGCGAAAAAAGCAAAGCATTGCCGATTTTAATCGCTTCTGCCCAGTTGACACCGATTTTTGATACGTTTTCTGGTAAAGTTGAAAAAACCATACCGACACCCAACAAAGAGCCAATGAGCGTATGTGAACTTGAACAAGGAATACCGAAATACCAAGTGCCTAAGTTCCAAATGATGGCGCCCAATAAAACAGCCATCACCATCGCGGCGGACTGCCCGGGGGCTTGCGACATAACGGCTTCGACGGGTAGCAAATTGGCTATTTTCATAGCGACCTCAAAGCCCAAATAGGAGGAAAAACTATCAGATACTTACAGCTGATGAACCCTGTGAGTCAATTTGCCAATCCTCCTCCATTAAACGCAGAAGCAGCCAAACAATTGGGTTCAGGACAGACCACCGATGTATTTTGGTATCAATACGCTACAGTTCTTAAGAACTTTGAGGTGCTGACCTGTTGTAAAATTGCAGCTTTGCGCGGAGCGCGCGAAGCCGATCGAGGCGCCGGCCTG
>JANLQI010000275.1:0-43911 GCA_031367705.1 Saprospiraceae bacterium
TTCAAAAAAAAACAAAAACAGCCCATTTTTCCGTCTACTATACCTTGATTTGACTACTCACTCTTCGGCAAATCGCAATTAATCATCCATTCTATACCGAATTTGTCCGTCAGCATACCGAAACGGGCATTCCAAAAAGTGTTATCCAAGGGCATCGTAATTTTCCCACCTTCTGCCAATGCGCTAAAAGTACGGTCTGTGGCTTCGAGGTCAGTTGTCACGAGCGCCATTGCGATATTGCTTGTTGTAGGCCCATCTTGTCCTGGCATAGTGTCAGATGCCATAAAAGTGTTGTCGCCAAATTTAAATGAGGCATTCATAATACGTTTTTTGTCGTCATCACCGACCTCAACAGGGCTGTCTCCAAAGCGCATGATACCGACGATTTCGCCATCTAATGCGTCTTTGTAAAAATTAAGAGCCTCTTCGCAGTTGCCATTGAAGGTTAAATAAGCTTGTAATTGCATGATATTTTGATTTTAATTGTTAGAAAATGATTGTTCATTTGAAAGTGTAAATTTAAACAAAATTGTTTTAACTCAAAAATAAATTGTGTTATTTTTAGACAAAAAGTTTTGAGCTGAATTTACTGAGGGGTCTTGATAAACTTTATAAAAAAGAATATGGAATTGAATCGTCTAATGTTTGCACACGCCATAAATACTAAACAATGAAGATAAAATGGCTACTTTGCATTTAGAACAACAAAACCAAGACATATAATCGATAATTTTAAAGTTTATTTTATCAAATAGCCCCCTTCAGTACTCTAACCACAAAGTTGTTTGAATTAATTTAACACATAGTCATATAGGACACATAGCTTTAACTAATTGATTTTCAATCTTTTCTATGTGCTCTATATGGCTATGTGTTGAATGATAAAACAAAAGAACTTATTTGTTAGAATACTCTGTATATTTCACAAAAATAAAATAAAAACAAGTTGAAAAAACTCTTTTACATAGTGACAACCATCTGCTTTTTCATGTCATGCACGGAAACACCGCAGCAAGGCAACGAAAAGCTCATATCAGAATATTCTGTACGCCCAACACCCAAAATACCGACTGCTCAAAACGATGATTCCGTCGTCATGGCTTTATCGAAACAGGTTTTGACAAGTCTAAAAATCAAGGATTATAAAACCTTTGCGGGCTTCATTCATCCAATATTAGGTATTCGATTTTCGCCTTATGCGTATGTGGATACGGTGCGGGATTTGACTTTTAAAGCAGCTGTATTTGAGCAAAAAATGGCGCAAAAAAAGAAAATCAATTGGGGTGCGTATTCCGCAGGAGAAGAAGAGATTGTGATGACTGGCGGCGAATATTTTGCTGTTTTCGTCTATAATGCTGACTTTTTGAATGCTGAAAAACATCAGTTAAATGAAATCATTGGTCTAAGCACCACGATTAACAACCTAACAGAGGTTTATCCAAATTGCCCTTTTACAGAAAGTTATTTTTCTGGTTTAGATAAAAAAATGGAAGGTATGGACTGGTGTTCCCTGCGATTGGTTTTTAAAAAACATTTGGATAAGTATTATTTGGTTGGGGTTGTTCATGATAATTGGACGACTTAGTTTTGATATAAAACATTAATTGTCAATATTTTAACTTGCGTCAAGTTTGAAACTTGACGCAAGTTCTCTAATATGTTACACAAACACCCCCTCAGTATGTCGCGCTTTTATCAAGCTATCCAACCAATAAATCAAGCCAATCGCAATGACCATTGAACCGATGACTGTAAACCCTAAAATGTCGTAGTGCTCCATCATACCATTCGGTTTTTGGACAACTATTAACCCCGCGACAAACGAAGCTACGCCGCCTGAAACCTGCTGAATCGAGCTGTTGACACTCATAAATGCGCCTCTGTCCTTGGCTTCTGGCACAGACATAAGCAAAGCAGATGACGCAATCATACGCGACGAAATGCCCGTAAACATCATAACGCTCATGGCGGTCACCAACCAAAGCGGCGTGATGCCCATGTGCGTATAGATGCCAATGATGAGCATACTCAACAGCGAACCGATGAAAAACAGATTGAATTTGCCTATTCTATCGCTCAATCTACCCAAAATCGGTCCTGAAATAATAGAAAACAGTCCTGTAATGCCATACAAAATAGGCAGTTGTTCTAATGTCAAACCCAAATTATTGGTACTGAAGGCACTGCCAAAAGGCATGAGCATAAAGCCGCCAGTCGCCAATAAAATCGTTGCGATATATGCCCGAAGATAAAAGGTATTTGAAAGGGTTTTGGACAAGTGTTGCAAAGCATTGTAATTAATTTGAAGTGCCAAATGTTCTGTTATAGGCTTCATTTTCACAACGATAACGATACCCGCTAAGATGCCAACACCGACAATCATCCAAAAAGACGCATGCCAATCGAAATGCGTTGCCAACCAAAGACCTATCGGCAAACCGAGAATTTGACTTGCTGCAACTGACATTTGGGTATAACCCATGACCCGACCGCGTACTTCCACCTTGAAAATATCAGAAATAATGGCAAAACTGACCGACCCAATCACGCCACCAAAAATGCCTGTAATGATGCGCGCAATGAGTAAATAGTGATAATCCGTTGCCATAGCACAAAGCATCGTACCCAACAAAAAGCCGATATAAAAAAATACCAAGAATTTCTTGCGGTCATATTTGTCCGCAAAACCGGCGGCGAGCAAACCCGAAATCCCTGCGCTAAACGCATAAGCGGAGACAACTGCGCCGAATTGAGTGGTCGTGATGTTCAATGTGGGCATCAAAATCGCACCCAAAGGCGATAAAACCATGAAATCGAGTATGACCGTGAATTGTATAAAGGACAAAACAGCTATCATAAAGGTCTCATACGGCGTAAAAACCCGTTCTTTTTGTTGTTTAGGCGATTTCATTTTGAAAAATTGTATTGTTTTAATTTCGGAAACCTTTCCGCAAGTTTCAAAATTGCGGAAAGATAAGATGCTAAATTTTTCTTACTTTTGACTTCACTTTTTATAAAGGGTGCAAAAATGAGCGAACTTTATGTGCATTAATGACATTTCTTAAAATATTTAAAAAAATACCTGTGAAAAGATTCATTTTCAGCCTTCTTGCACTTGCGTTTACAAGCCTTGTCTTTGCTCAAAACCCTAAAATTAATCGTCAAGCGGTGGTGAAACGTCATACTATCATCTTGACCAAAGCCGATTCATTGGCTTCGTTGTCAGTCGGCAACGGTACATTTGCTTTTACGGCAGATGTAACGGGTTTGCAAACTTTCCCAAACGAATATGCCAAAGGCATTTCGCTTGGAACACAATCGGAGTGGGGCTGGCATTCGTTCCCAAATAGGGAGGGGTATAAAATAGAAGAAAGTTTGAAGGATTATGACGTGCATGGGCGCAAAGTACCTTATACCGTTCAGTCTAATGATTCCGAGCGTAATAAATTGGCTACCAATTATATACGTCAAAATCCGCATCGTTTGCAGTTAGGCAATTTGGGTTTTGAATTGACTAAAAAGGACAAGTCGAAAGCCTTATTAGAAGACATCAAAGACATACGCCAAACGCTCGATATGTGGACAGGTGAGTTAAAATCACATTTTACAATTGAAGGAGAAACGGTTGATGTTTCAACATTTTGTCATCAAGTACAAGATGTAATTTCAGTAAAAGTCATATCTAAATTGTTGACAAAAAGGCAAATTAAAATCAGCTTGCGCTTTCCCTATCCAACAGATGCATTTTTAGATGAAGGGAATAATTATAAAAACGCGGAAAAACACACTTCACAGATTGTTTTTTCTAATCAAAAACAAGCACTTGTACAACATGACTTGGATACAAATCGCTATTTCGTACAATTCAATTGGGACAGTAAAACCGCAAAAATTGACGCACAAGAGCCACATCATTTCGTAGTGACCCCCTCAGTAAAAAGCACTGTTTTTACTTTAAATGCGTCATTTTCTCTTAAAAAACCAAGCGTTTCTATTCTTAATTATACTCAAAATCAAAAAAACAATCTCAAAGAATGGCAGCAGTTTTGGCACAGCGGTGGCGCAGTTGATTTTTCAGAAACCACAGACCCCCGTGCTTTTGAGATTGAAAGGCGGGTTATTTTGTCTGAATATCTCACAAAAATACAATGCACGGGCACAGTGCCGCCACAAGAAACGGGCTTGACCTATAACTCATGGTATGGTAAACCGCACCTCGAAATGCACTGGTGGCACGCGGCTCATTTTGCGCAATGGGGTAGGATAGCATTGATGGAAAAGAGTTTGGATTGGTATAAAAAAACAGAACATATTGCTCGGGACATTGCCAAACGACAAGGCTATGACGGCGTGCGTTGGCAAAAAATGACAGACCCTGATGGCGGTGAAACCGCTTCGTCTGTCGGTGCTTTTCTGATTTGGCAGCAACCACATTTCATCTATTTCGCCGAACAAGCCTATCAAGCGCATCCGAACCCCGAAACTTTGGAGAAATACAAGGATTTGGTCTTCAAAACGGCTGATTTTATGGCTTCTTATGCTCATTTTGACGCAAAACAAAAGCGTTATATATTGGGTCCTGTCTTGATTCCTGCCCAAGAATCGCACAAAGCAGAAGATACTTTTAACCCGACTTATGAACTCGTTTATTGGCACTGGGCTTTGACAACAGCGCAAAAATGGCTGATTCGTTCGGGTTTAAATCCCGATGCAAAGTATGCTGAAATGTTGTCAAAACTGTCTCCGTTGCCTGTTTTAGACGGTGTTTATCTCGCATCTGAAAACGCCACAGACAGTTATACAAATGAAAAAATGCTCATAGACCACCCCTCAGTATTTGGCGCGTTTGGGATGCTGCCCAAAACGCCGTTGGTGGATACCGCAACGATGCACAGGACTTATGACAAAGTGATGAAAAATTGGCATTGGGAACACACATGGGGTTGGGATTTCCCTATGACGGCTATGACGGCTTCACGTTTGGGTATGCCAGAACAAGCCGTTGATGCTTTGTTAATGGATATCCAAACGAATACTTATTTGCCCAATGGACACAACTACCAAAATGACCGTTTGCGTTTGTATCTGCCTGGCAATGGTGGCGTTTTGTCGGCTGTTGCGCTGATGTGTACTGAGGGGGGCTTTCCTGCGGGTTGGAAAGTGAAGTGGGAAGGATTGAAGAAGATGCTTTAGTTTTTTTTAACACATAGCCACATAGGACACATAGCTTTTTATAAAAAAGAAAAACTATGTGTCCTATGTGGCTATGTGTTAAAATTAATTTACTATTTATTTCCCAAAATTCTCAGACATAGCATTCAACTCCGCATCCGTCAAAACGCCTGATTTTACAACGACACCATAGCGGAAAGTTATGGATTCACCTTTTTTAAGTTTCAAATTCAAGGATTTTTTACCATTTGTAAACACTTTTTCGCCTAATGGATTGAGCGCAAAAAGTCCATAACCCCTTGCATGCCAATATGTTGGATAATTGATGTTTTTAGGATGGTCAAGCATGGCAACGGCTATGTTTTCGTTACCGACTTTTCCCGACAAGTTCATCCATTTGCCGCGTGTTGACCACACCGCTTCGCCATTAATGTTTTCGCTACTGTGGTAATTGCCGACTTTTCCTTCGTTATTGACGACGGGTACTTTGGTTTCAATGCCATTGGCATCTGTAAATACATCGGGTTTGTCCGAAGGCAATTCCAATTCTCGGGTCACACGTAAGGCAAACATACCATCTTTCACATCATCCAAAGACACTTCATCAACGGCTGCTGTTAAGGTTGTAATACGGTCAATGAAACGGATGTCGCCTTTGCCAGAGAAATGATAGGACGTTTTTTCTTTCAAAATGACATTGCCTGTGCCATCTTTTTCGACCCAATCAGCAGTCACAGCCAGTTTACCGACTTTGCCATTTTTTATTTTTGAAATACCTGTATGGCGTATTGTGCCATATTTTTCAAGCCGTTTGTCCGCAGGAATAGCTGTTGAATTGTTCCAATAATCCATGCCATTGACGTATTCGTAGTTCAACCACAAACCGACATGATGCGGGTGGTCTGTCCGTTCATTCGGGCGTGGCGCAAGCGGATAACCGCGTGTAATGGTTGTACCTTTTGATGTTTTTATAGGAAAAAGCACAGGTTTTTTCAAAATTTTCTCATCTGGATAAATATAAGATGTAAAAAATTGACCGCCCACCAAAACATCTACTTTGCGTTCTGCATCGTTGCGAACGAGTTTGACGGTTTGGGCATCGCAAAAGAGGCCCCTCAGTATAAGAACGATTATGAGTATTTTTTTCATAAAAAAAACAATTTTAGCTAATTAAAAGTTATACTTTTGTAGTAAAAGAAAACAGAACAGAGAACAAAACTTATCAAAATAACTGATGCCTACACGTTCAGAATTAAAAAAAATAGCCTTAAATCGAATAGCCGAAGCAAAAGCATTACATAAAAGTGGGTTTTATGACAGTGCTATTTATATTGCAGGTTATAGTATCGAATTAGCTTTGAAAGCTGTTATTTGTAAAAAATTAGATTGGGTTGAATTTACCCCAAAAAGTTTAAGAAATGAGACAGCAAAAGCATTCAAAGTCCATGATTTATTGACATTAGCGATAATGGGAGGCGTTTGGACTAAAATCGAACAAGAGACAAACATAAATCCTGTATTTAAAGCTAATTGGGATATTATTTCTAAATGGACGGAATCACAACGTTACGAAGCTATTGGAACAAATGATGAAATAAAATCTAAAGAATTCATCGAAGCCATTGAAAATCAAACAGATGGTGTCCTTTTTTTTCTTAAAAAACGCTGGTAAAATGAATGAAATTATTTTAAACTATGTTAGACACAATTTAGAGTTACTTGCAATAGCTCACTCGCAACCTGAAAAGGGCAAGATGAATACTTATGAGATGGTCATGATTATACCCATTGATTATCAAAATCCTCAAACCCTTTGGAATGTTTTATTTAGTGCAAAATGGCTCGATAAATTATCTGAAAGAGATATTTTAATTCAATTGTATAAACAAATTCAAAATCAAAACCCTTTTTCAAACCATGCTGCAAGGAATGGTCAATCAATACATGCTTTTCGTCCTATTCTTACTAAAAACTCTTTAGTTAAACACTATCGTCAATCATTGAGAGTCTATAATGGCTTTGATGTAGCTGTTTATTCAGGTGATGAGAATATTCCTATTGGTTATGTCATCGAGTCTAAACTTTTAGAAAACCTTTTTGTCGGCAATACCATCGCCATTCAAGTTAAAGAAAGAGGTATTATTAAGGGGCAAATAACAGAACTAACTAAACAAAGCGTTGTAATTATTGACAACAATCCCTATTCTGATAAAATGCCAAAGAACATAGAATATATTGATATAGTTGATATTGAAAGACCTTTATCACTTTCAAGGCAATATGTATTTTGATACTTCTATATAAATCAAATAATGGTTAACAAATATTGAATTATGAGGTATATCCAACAACTCAATATTCGTTAACCATTAATTCGTTACTATCAGTGTTTAGTATTTAAACACCTTACCACCCGCCATGACTTCTTGCGTTTTTTCATCAAAAGTCACTTTCAAGCCTGTGCGATAAGCGGCATTCGACATAATCGTCGCGATAGAGTGCTGATAACCTGCTTCGATAGGGCCATGCGGCGTTTTACGACTGCGGACACATTCCATCCAGTTTTTAATGTGGTTGAATGTCAAACCATCGCCACCAGTATTCGCATCAGTTGACACTTTCAAACCTTCCAATTTGAACGGCTTTAACAAGTTAGATTTCAAGCCCATCGCTGATGCTTCGCGTTCGCGCAAACCGCCTGTATCTGAAATTTCATTGGTGTCCAAGTTAATCATACCACCATTTGAGTAGTACAATTCCTTAGTTTCACCAGCAGAATTTGAGAAACGAGACGTAAATTGAACTTGGAAACCTGAGCTCATATCGGCTGGACCATAATCGAAAACAACCGTTAAAGTATCGGCATTTGAACGACCATCTTTCCATTGATAGATACCACCGTTAGCAACAACACTGCGCGGGTGCTTCAAACCGCTGAACCAGTGAACCGTATCAATTTGGTGACTCATCCATTGACCAGGAATACCTGATGAATAAGGCCAAAACAGACGATATTCCAAGTATTTGCGTGGGTCAAAAGTATCGGCAGGACGATTAATGAGGAAGCGTTTCCAATCCACATCCGATTCTTTGAGCGTTTTTGTCAATTCAGGTCTGCGCCAGCGACCAGGCTGATTGACATTCCACATCAATTCGACCATGACAATGGGACCAAACTTGCCTGATTTAATAAATTCTTCAGCTGCGAAATAGTTCTCACCACTACGGCGTTGCGAACCGATTTGAACGATTTGTTTTGACTCTTTTACAGCTTTCAAAACAGCGCGGTTGTCAGCCATAGTTTCTGCCAAAGGCTTTTCTGTGTAAGTATCGCAACCCGCTTGCACTGCTTCAATGGTGTGAATAGCGTGTTGGAAATCGGCTGTACTGATAAAAACAGCGTCCACCATTTTAGAGGCATACAACTCGTCGTTGTTGCGGAAGACCTTAACATCTGAACCTAACTGCTTGTCAATGTAGGCTTTACCTTCATCACGGCGGCGATTCCAAATATCGGAAAGGGCGACCATTTCGAAATTCATTTCTTTCTGCAACGCCTTGAAAGGTGGAATATGAGAAGCTCTGTGGCGGTCAGAAAAACCCACACAACCGACCCGTACACGGTCGTTTGCACCGATGATTCGGGCATAAGACTTAGGGCTAAAAGCGATTGCACCGAGGCTTGCAATGGCTGTATTTTTAGCGAAATCACGTCTATTCATTGTTATTTAGTTTAAATTTTGATGAAAAAATATTTATTTTAATCGTTTAATTACCTTTTTACTGAGGGGGCGTTTTATTTAATCTACCCAACCTTCGGGTTTGATTTTAGTCCGCAACAAACCTTCCACACAAGGCGCATTCAGAAAAATATCGCCTGTATAAGGTGTGTATTCAGGAGTGACCTTAGGTTGCGCATCTGGAATATTTTGCCTCATATCAATATAAATGATTTTATACTTAAAAGAAAACACACTAAAAACGCCCAAAATCTGCTCTTTTGGGTCTGATACATTAACGACATTTGGATTAAAGCGGGTTTGTGCAGGCACATCAAACAGTGTCCCCGTGCTTTGTGTCTGTGTTTGAACAGACTGCAAATAGGAATATACTGTGGGGGTAATCGCACGTTGAATGACTTTTATATAGTATTTATTGGGCGGCTGTGCAAAAGGGACACGAACGACGCGATTCGCTAATGGTTGTCCATCACGCAGTTTATCAGATGCCACGATGGTTTGCGTGTTGTAGACAATATTCCAACAGCTGTTGGGAAAACAAGGAATTAAAACTTCTCTTCCATCAAATTTTGTTTCTTTTTTATCGCAATAGCTCGCAAGTTCATAATGAATCCAATCCCATTGATAGAAATTTTCAACATTTGGTGCATCTTTACTATTTGTATATACATCAAAACCATCATAAAACAAGTCTGTCGGCGACCTAAAAACCTCTCGGCGGTAAGGTGTTGTTACCGAATCAATGTCAGGACAATCAGCCATCTTTTCAGCTTTAGATTCATATTTTTTACCATTTACTTCAACGTAAAGTTTATAGGTTGCACCAATCACACCTTTAAAGTCTGTGTTTGGCGTACCATCCGTTTTAGCAAACGGGAAAACTGCGCCACGGTTATCTACCACATAAGCGAACGCTTGGGGTGCTTTTGGAAAAGCATAACCGCCTTTTGAAGTCACATCTTGCAATGTATATGTCACATTAACTTTACCATAAGACGGTGTCAATTCAGCATCAATAATCAAAAACTGTTTGGCATCGGGCAGTGTGGAATTATCAACAGGATATTGACAGTTACTCAGTGCAGTTACGACACATAAAGCTATAAAAAATTGTATTTTTTTCATTTTCAAAATGTTGGTTACTGCTTTATTCAAACTTAAAATTATACGTCAATGAAAACAATGGCACTGGAAACACACTCACTTTAAAAGGTTTATAAAATGCTAATTTAGGGTTAAAAAAGTAGGAAAACGCATTTTTTCGCCCATAAAGATTGTATATCGTCACTATCCAAGAGCCTTCCCAACGTCGTTCTTTCATCGAAGGATTGGTTATCGTCCAAGAAAAATCGAGCCGATGATAGTCTGAAATCCGTGCATTATTGCGGTCAGTATAAACAGGCAGAATATTGAATCCGCTTTTATAAAAACTAACTGGCGCGGTGTAAGGTCGCCCTGTGCTATATACAAAAGTAAATGATGCTGAATTGTGTCTTTCCGTCTGAAAACTGAGTAACATATTGAGTGTGTGTGGTTTATCAATAGCCGTCCGAAACCATTCGCCTTGATTGAGTTTTTGTAAATCGGGTATATCACCTGTGATTTGTTCAAAACTACGGGCGTAAGTATAGCTCAACCAACCTGTCATCACCCCTTTCTTTTTGTTAATCATCAACTCTGCACCATACGCTTTTGCTGTACCCCTCAGTAATTGGGTTTCAACGATGGGGTTTGTGGACAAATCCGCACCGTTCAAATAATCAAAAATATCGCGCTGCCAACGGTAATAGCCTTCAATTGACCATTCCCAAACACGGCTTTTGGCATCGTGAAAATAACCCGCCGACACCAAATCGCTCTGTGCGGGCAGAACGTACCGATTGGCTGTTTTCCAACGGGCATTGGGCAATGGCGTGGAGTTATTGGCTATCATCTGGAGGAATTGATTCATCCGATTGTAACCGATTTTAATGGATTGATTTTCACTCAATTTATAACGCAACCCGAGACGTGGCTCGAAACGCGCGTAATGTGATTCGACTGCATTATTACCTATAAACAAGGTATCAACAATAGAATTCAACGTTTTTGGCGCATCAGAAGCGTAAGTTGGCAAGCTATAAGGACCTAAGTTCCAATAATTAACATAGCGCAAACCTACTTCTACCAAAAGGTTTTTAGTCAATTCATATTCATCAGAAACAAACAAAGCGGCTTCCCAAGAATGTTCTTTTTCTAAATGTATGGTCGAAACAACCGAACCTAAAGTGGGTGTGAGGTCAGCAGGACTAATGCGATATTGCGTCATTGTCGCCCCGAAATTGATGCGCTGTTTCTTCGTTGGCGCATACGTCATTTCAGCTTTGACATTGCGATAATCCAATTGTGTCGTAAAATCAAAACCCGTTCTCAACTCTTCAGCAGACGTTTTGGTGCTGTATTTTGTCGAAACGGCTAACAAATTGAAATTCAATTTCTCAGAAAAATAATGGTTCCATTTTAGCGCAAAACTTTGATGCCCGTAGCCCAAAGTCGCTTGACGAGGCACAACATTGGCGATACCAAACAAAGAATCTACACGATAAGCATCGTGACTTAAATAGCTCGTGAATGAAATATTATCATTTTCCGAAGGTCGCCACAACACCTTATTCGCGAAATCATAAAACTGCGGTTTATTGTTCGGAATGGCTTTATCGGTTCTGCCTCTTAACCCATTATTGTAAAAATTTATCAAATATTCATTGAATGAAAAGCGAGCAGAAGTCATAAACGCCAATTTTCCTTTGATTATCGGTATTTCTGCTTGAATTCTGTTTGAAATTAAGCCTGCGCCGCCTTTCATTTTAAAGTCTTCCAAATTGGGTTCAAGCAACTTAACATCTAAAACGCCTGCCGTTTTGCCACCATATCTTGCAGGAATTGAGCCTTTGTAAATCTGCATTTCTCGAATCGCATCCGTTGGAAACAACGAAAACAGACCCAATAAATGCGTTGGATTAAAAATCGGCATATTGTCCAAAAGAATCAGATTTTGGTCAACAAAACCACCTCTGATATTCACGCCGTTTGCACCTTCGCCTACGGCTGATATGCCTGGCAACATTTGCAAACTCCTTAAAATATCCACTTCACCCGCCGCAGGAGGCAATTTTTGAACGGCTTTTATACTCAACATACTCACACCCAAAGCAGGTGTTTCCATCGTCCTAACTGAACTTTGGGAGGTAATAACCACTTCTTCAAGCTGCGTTGCGATATTTGCCATTTCGACACTGAGGGGGGTATCGCCAATCACCATAAACCTTTTTGAAAAAGGTTTATAACCGACAAACTTAAATGTAACAGTATGCTCCGCATCACAAGTCACAGGCATTTTGACTTGCCCTTTTGCATTGGATTCTACACCCGTTTCACGTCCGTCAAGCACCAATAAAGCACCCATTAAAGGCTTACCCGATTGCTCGTCTGTCACTTGGACGATAATATGACAAGGTGTTTGTGCTTGAATAAAGGCATGAATGGATATTGATAGCATCAATAAAAACCCTTTTAAAACCTTCTTGCTTACCTCACCTTGTTGAAAAAACAGGTGTTTAACCATTGATAATTAATTGTTTATGTCGCATTTCAAAAAAGTATTGTGTCGTATAAAACCTTCAAGTTTAATTGTCCACCGCTTGCATAATCAAAGCCCTAAATTTCCCACTATTATTATTGTCATTAACCTTTTGCGTTTGCTTCATAATCACACCAATGATTTTTTCCTTTGGGTCAGCAAAATAATTGGTATTGAAATACCCTCCCCAAGTAAACAAACCTTCGCTACCCAAACCACCTTTTCCCATGCCTTTTTCTGTCAATAAACCAAAAGCCAAACCATAGTTTTGGTCACTTTTATCGCCGCCCAACAAATCACCTACTTGATTCATCATCATAGATTCGATGGTTTTGCGGCTCAATAATCGTTTGCCGTTCAGTTCTCCATTATTCAAATACATTTGAAGGAAAGTAGCATAATCCATTGCCGTACTCGACAAACCCGCACCGCCTGAAAAGAAGGTCTTTGCACCTTTAATCGGATAGTCAGGATCATAAAAATTGTCCACAAACGAAGTCCAATTCTCACCTGTTTTTGTTTGAATTTTAACCAAACGATTCGCTTTTGCATCGGGCAAATAGAAATATGTGTCGTTCATACTGAGGGGGTCAAAAATGTGTGTTTTCAGATACACATCGAAAGGCATTCCAGAAATAACCTCGATAAAATAGCCCATAACATCTAATCCTTCCGAGTAAACAAACTTTTCGCCTGGCACATGATGCAAAGGCAATTTTGCTAATTTCTTGATATTATCACCAATTTTGACGGGTTCTGTTGTAAATAAATCCACAATACCCGCTTTTTTATATATCGCTTGAAAACGTTTATCGCCATCTATGACACCATATCCAAGCCCCGAAGTATGCGTCAGCAGATGACGAATGGTTATTTCTTTACCCGCTGGTTGAGCCGTAAAAGATGAATCAGATTCATTAAAACTGTCCAATACTGAGGGGTTCTTAAATTCAGGAATATACTTAGAAATAGGGTCATCGAGTTGAAACAAACCTTGTTCCCACAACATCATTACAGCCGTAGAAGTCACTGCTTTTGACATAGAAGCAATGCGGAAAATATCGTCCGTTTTCATCGCTCGTCCAGCCGTATTATCGGCAGAACCAAAGGCTTTTTGATAAATAATTTTACCATTTCGGCAGACAATTGCTACCGCGCCTGGTATCTCTTTTTGGTCAATAGATTTTTGCAAAAACGCATCCATGCGCTGCAAGCGTTCAGATGACATACCGACACTTTCAGCTACCCCCTCAGTAAGCGGTGCTGATTTTTGGATAGAATTGGTTTGTGCAAATGTTGTTATTGCATAAAAACCAAGCAAAAAGAAGATAAATGGGCTTTTTCTCATTACGATTTTAATTTTTTAATGACTTACTTTAGTTTTGACAATGAGGGATACAAATGGTTTGTAAAAACAAATTATTACCCTAACTTTGTTGAAAAATAAATAATGACAGCTTCAGTTTCAGCACAAGACCAAATAGCGGCTATGATAGCAGAGGCAATGCCTGAAAAAATTTTAGCATTCAAATTCATACCCGCGATTCAGGACCGTATTCTTCAACTTGTCAATCTTAAAAAAGAAGGCAACCTAAGCACTTCTGAAAAAGATGAACTTGACCGCTATTTAGCCTATGATTTACTCATTGGCTTAGCAAAAGCAAGAGCAGTTCAATATCTAAATGGTTAAAAACTATGAGTCGTCAGTTCATTTCCGAAAAACTTCGTCAAAAAGTGGCTGAAAGAGCCCTGTTTCGTTGTGAATATTGCTTAGTTCCAGAAGCTTTTTTAGCAACCATATTTCATATCGAACACATTCGAAGTATTAAACATGGTGGTAATTCATCTTTAGATAACCTTGCTTTTGCTTGCCCACATTGTAATCAAAATAAAGGTAGCGACATTGCTACTTATTTAAGTGATAAAAGTGATCAATTGGTTCGTTTTTATAATCCTAGAAAAGATAAATGGCCTGAACATTTTACCAATAATAATGGTGAAATCTTATCTAAATCGACAATTGGTGAAGCAACAATCCGCATTTTAGATATAAATCAAGTTGAACGTTTGATTTTCAGACAAGCCTTAATCGTTGCAGGAGTATATTAAGTCCACGTTAGGAAAATTTAGAATTACCCTAACGTGGACTCAAAATTAGCCTTTTATTTCAATTCCCGAATCTTCAAATTCTTAAAAGACACATTATTGCCATGGTCTTGCAACAAAATTTGCCCTTTATCGCCTGCGCCAAAACCGACATATTTTTCATACTTACTTCTGGCAACTAACGCATTGTAAATATTGCTCTTTCTTTCGTATTCGACGACTTTAAACCCATTTAACCAATGCTGAACGATATTATTTGGATAAACGACGACTCTGCCTTGATTCCAGTCGCCAATTTTGCGTTGAAAGCGTTTATCCAATTTTGTTGACGGTATCAAATCATACAAACTCGCCAAAGTGCGGTTGCCCACAGCACCCATTTTGGCATCTGGATGTTTCTCGTCGTCCAAACATTGAAACTCTAAACCAACACCCGATTTACCACCTGAATCGAAGGCTTCATTCACAAAATATTTCACACCTGAATTAGCCCCCTCAGTCAATTTGAAGTCAAAAGTCAATTCAAAAGCTCCATATTGCTCATTTGTAACAATATCATTACCTGTTTCTGAACCATCAGAAGGGCTGACATTGATAGTGCCATCCACAACTGACCAATGTTTTTCAGGCATTTTAGTACCATGAACAGCACGCCAACCTGTGAAATCTTTACCATTAAACAGCAGTTTCACACCTTGTTTTTTCTCCTGTTCAGAAAGAGTGTTCGTCATCAAATTGATAACAGGACAGTTGTCAAGTGGACTGGATTTAAGGTTGGTGGTTTGGATCCGAATGTTTTTCCAACGAATGTGCATACCTTCCTTCATTTCGCCATAAATCGCATGAACTTGCAAAGCAATCAAACCCTTTGGCGTCATGTCGTCAATCAGATGCGAAACAGGGATGCCATTTATCCAAGTCCGCAACACGTTTCCGATGGCTTCGATACGGTATTTATTCCATCCGCCAATTTTAAAAGCCTTTTTGCCTTCGGGGTTGATGTTTGGGATATACAACCAATCACGACGTGCTTCGTCGTAAATGCCACCTGACCAAGCCCGTTCTGTGGGGTCAACCTCCATTTGATAGCCATGAACACGACCATTTTGATAATCCGGCTTTGATAAACTGCGGAATTGGATACCTGAATTCATGGCATCATCAACTTTCAATTCAACTTCAAAAATGAAATCTCCGTAGTCTTTTTCAGTACAAAGGAATGAATTTGTCGTGTTGGAAACGGTCGTACCGACTATTTCGCCATTTTCAACAGAATACTTGGCTTTACCGTTTAGTTGTTTCCAACCATTCAAGGTTTTTCCGTCAAAAAGTGATGTCCAATTTTCTTTTTGAGAAAATGACGATTGGGCAAAGCCCAAGAAGAAGGCTAAAAGTAGCGCAGTCTTTTTCATAAAATTCTTGTTTTTAGTTTTAAAATATTTGGATAACCGACCCCCTCAGTATTAGGGTTTTAAGTCTTAGATTATCCCTACTTTGTTATTGAAAATGAATTTTTATTTCAACAAAGTTACGTTTAGCCAAATATTTATTTGCTTATCTCTCCAAACTATTCACGCAATCGTTTCCGAAAGTGGTCATACAAAAGCTATTTTTTAAGTATTCAAAAAAGATACTTTACAATCTCGCATATAAATAATGAATTATCCATTATCAACTATCCATTATCATCTAACTACATTGTTTTCAACCAATTAGCCAATCTATCAAACCATTTATCCTCCGTTGTCCGATTGTTCATCCCAAACCCATGACCACCTTTTGGGTACAAGTGCATTTCCACAGGTACTTTATTTTTAATACAGGCTTGATAAAAACGGATGCTGTTTTCGACAGGTACTGCCCCGTCGTCCGACGCATGAACTAAGAAAGTCGGCGGCGTTTGTGCCGTGACTTGCAGTTCATTGGAGAACAAAGTCGTCTTTTCAACTGTTGGTTTATCACCAATCAAATTGTTGCGAGAACCTTTATGCGTTATTTCTTCTACAAAACTGACGACAGGATATATTAAAATTGAAAAATCTGGACGTACTGAAGTCGTATCCGATACTGAGGGGTCAGCCTTCATCGTAAAATGAGTCGTGGCTGTTGCTGCCAAATGACCACCTGCGGAAAAACCCATAATGCCTATTTTATCCGCTTTTATGCCCCATTTTTCGGCATTTTTACGCACCATACGAATGGCTTGTTGGGCATCTTGCAGTGGCGCAAGGCTTTTATCCACGTTTGTTCGGTCGCTTGGAATACGGTATTTCAGTACAAAAGCCGTCACGCCCAACTCATTTAAAGCCTTTGCAACATCAACCCCTTCGTGGTTTGCTGCTAAAATCGAATAGCCACCACCTGGACAAATGATAACCGACTGACCATTCGGTTTTAAAGGAATAAAACGCGTTATGGTCGGTTTTGAGACATCGCTGATGCGAAATACGCCGCCACCCATAGTGATTTTTTCAAGGTTTTCTACCGCTTTACTGTTCGGTACATCGCCTTCATAAAGCGGCATATCAATCGTGTGTTGCGCTTCGACATCAAGGAAATTAAGCATTAAAACAAGCGTAAATATTATGTTTTTCATAAAATAATTTTTTGCAAAATATTGATTTACAATTGAGTACAGATTTACGAAATTTTAAAAATTTCGTAAATCTTAATGTCGCCAATATCAATTTAGAAAGTCACTAATTTCACCTCACCCAACAAACCAGAAGAAACAGGCTGCCAAGCGGAAGCATCAAAAGGGCGATAACTGATATCCACGAAGTTAATGTCGTAAAACTTGCGCCATTCAACACCTTTTTTGTCCAAATAACGGATTCTATTCGCTGAAAGGTTGGTCACTTCTATTTCTAATTTGTTATTGCCTTTCAAAAGTATCCCCTCAGTAATCGGTACTCTAAAAGGTAAAGACCAAGCCGTACCGAGCGTTATACCGTTCAATCTGACGACGGCAGACTCTCGCACATCACCCAATTCTATCCAACCTGTTTTACCAATTTGGCTATCTAAAGCATTGAAATTCAAGGTATAGCGAGCCGTTCCGCTGAAATATTGCGCCATCGTATCGGTGCTTAAAACTGTCCACGAATCCAATTTTTCCGTTTTAAGACTTTTAGGTAGGGTAGGTTCACCTTTCAAAAAATCCACTTGCCACGACCCACTCAGTATGGTTTGGGTTTTTCCCCCAGCCCCAGAGGGAAGTTGAGGTAGTTTGACTCCCCTCTGGGGCTGGGGGCTGTTGAACGTTTCGATAAAAACACTTTCACCTGAAACCAAATCCAAAGGAATTTGAATTTTATCTTTTCCTATTTTCTTAAAATTGATAAAGCGCTTTGTTTGATGCAAAGGGTCAAAAAGTTGAACGGATTCAGCCGTTGTTGACAGTTGAATGGAGTCGTTTTTAAACTTTTGGTCTTGATTGGCTATGAAATACAATTCCCCAGTTTCTGTTTTTTTACGAATAAATTGCAAGCCATTTTGAGCCGCATTTTCTTTTCTAATCTTATGATTTTCAAAGACTTGTGTATAACCGTTTTTGTGCGGCACAAAGCGTTTCAACAAGTTTTTAAATTGCTGTTCACGTTTTTCATAATCTAAAAAGCCATTAACCGTTCGTGGTAGTTTATCCATAAAAATGACTAAAACACCTTCGTTTTGCAATTTGTCTAAAGCCCTTAAAGTTGCAATCGGGAGATATTCAATTGGTGGCACAACCACAGCACGATATTTTTGTCCCCCCTCAGTAATCAATTGATTTTCAATGGCTTTTGACGCAATGAGTTGTCTATCAGAAACAAAATCGTAGGCATAACCATCATTTTTGAGTTGATTTGCCAAACGACCCAAAGGCGTATTGAACATACCTTGTTTAATAATCGTATGCACATCTAAAGTATGCGTCTTGTTACTTCGTCCTGCCGTATGCCACAGGTCATAAATGGGAAAATAAATTAAGACATCATTATCGGGTTTCGTGTTTTGTAACAGCGTTTGACAGCGTTCAATATAGCCGTTGAGTTGCGGTAAAGTGTTCCAAAAATGGCTTTGCTGATTGAAATTGGTTGAAGCATAAAACAACCAACCCGGAAACGGTGCATCGGGCGGCGAATATGGCACGCCATGAAAGAAAATATGATTGATGCCGCCCAAAAACGATTCGTCAATAATCGGCTTGATTTGCCAAAGCGATACTTTGAAATGATTGCCCAACCACGTCGCTGTTTCTGAACTCGTAAACCGTTTACCCGCCACATTTGCTGCCGACGAAGCGAGTTTCAAAACCATATCACCTGGCACGCCAAAACGTTTTTCTTCATAATCAGGGTCTTGCCGATAAAGCGGAATATTGTATTGTTTACTCCCAAAAAATTCCGATTCGGGCGAATCATTCAAGGCATACAAATCGAGGATATTGGCAGGTGAACCATGTGACTCATTACGGGTCATTTTGCCAAATTTCTTTGAAAACTGAACAAATTCCTTAGTAAAACCTTCGTAAAGTAAGTCCGAAAGCGTTTCAGCATAATCTGACCAAATCCGTTTTTCACGTTCTGTTATAGCCGTATCTTTAGCCAAAACGTCGAGGTTTTCTGCCAAATCATACCCCCTCAGTAATTTGAACTTTTTGAAGAAATCGGGTGTCCAATTTGCCCCATATACTTCGTAAGAATCGTTATAAAAAGCTCGTACGCCTATATTTTTTTTAGAAAAAACACTGTCAAATGGCTGATAATAATGCTTTAAAGCCGTCGTATCAAAATGGTCAACGACCCAACCTTCTGCCCCTGGCGCAGCACGTTTGACTTTTTGTTTTGTTGGCACAACATCTAAAATGTATTTGCCAGAAGCGTCTTGTTTTATTTTAAAAGACTTAGCCGCATCCGTTTCAGTAACTTGACTGCCACCAAAAGGCCAGCCAGTGCCAACGGTCATATCAATGCCGAGACCTAAACGATTGGCTTCTTTGACGGTATATGCCAGCATTTCAACCCATTTTGGGCTTAAATATTGGATAAATTTGGCTTCTTCGCCCTTAGTGCCATAAATTGGAATGATGTGCATACCGCCAAAACCCGCCCCCGCAAAGTCTTCCAAGTTTTTTGTGATGCCTTTTTCATCAACGGCACTGCCAAGCCACCACCAATATGCCCATGGCTTTGCTGTATTGTAGGTTTGCCCCCTCAGTAAAAAGGGTGATAGAAGGAGTAGTATGAGTATTTTTTTTAGAAACATAGTTTGGTGTTGTAAAGTAAACTTGGCGCAAGTTCCAAACTTGCGCCAAGTTATTGACGAAGAAATCAATGTTCTGCCCAATAATCAATCACCATAACTTTATCCAAATGGGGTGTCAAAACTGCTCCAAATGCTTTATGGTCAGGGTGCGGCAAATAAACCGCGCGGTCAGCTTCCGAAGCGAATGTGAGGAAAAAACAATGTGTAAATCCGTTAGCTAAGCCTTCAGGACTGTTGTTCGTTCCCCATTCAAAGGATTTTATCTCCTTTATTTGAGTCGGCAACTTGCGGAAAGCGGCTTCGACTTTTTGAATGTCGGCGGTGCTTGTGCTGTCCTTGAATTTGAACATGACGACATGGCGCAGTTGTTTTTGCACCCCCTCAGTATTTGCCGCTGTATTTGATGTTGGTTGTTGGCACGATAACATCATTGTTGTTAGTAAAAGTAAAAAAGAGAAATATTTCATTGTCAAGTCATTTTTTTTAAAATTTTGTAGAAATAAAAAAGCCGCACCAATAGACAGCACGGCTTTTTTACTGAGGGGGTGTTTTTGAATTAGGATTTATAAAATTTTTGAGGATTTAATAAACCCTAATTCAAAAACTAAAAAATTAATAATTAGGATTCTGCGGAAAAGCAGTACCACCGCCTTCTACACGGTCAATTTGTGTTTGCGGAATTGGACGTACGTTGTGATAATCTTTTATGTTTGCAGCCGCTTGTGGATTGTATAATTTTACACGTTCCACGAGTTTACCCCAACGTTTCAAGTCCAACCAACGGATTTGCTCACCTGCTAACTCACGTGCGCGTTCTTCCATGATAAAATCCATATTCAATTGAGCGTCAGTGATTAACATGGCGGCTTGTTTACCTGGCCATGCTGCCCGTGAACGAACATCATTGACTTCCTTTAAGGCTTCGACCCTTTTACCTAATATCAAATTGGCTTCTGCTAAGAGCAATTTCGTATCCGCTAAACGGAAGACGAAATAGTCGCGGCTGCCTTGCTCATACGTTCTGTCTGGACGTTTTGTATCAAAAAACTTCTGCATTGTTGGGAACAAGGCTTCGTCGTAACGGCTTGGTACCAATACTTGGTATTTTCTCGTTGCGCGTTCAGCAGCAGGCATTTCAAACCCTGGAATCCACATAGTAGTATCCCCTGTTTTAAATGTCAAAGAGCCTGATTTTGAATTATCAAAAAAGTTGCTAAAAGTTCCCGGATTGTTACACAACCATGTATCTCTAAATGTTTTCTTATAACGTGAGTCGTTCACACGCTCGCCAAATACTGTATTTAAACAATATGATGTTGGACGTAAACGCTTGAATGGACGACCATAGAAAATATCGCGCACCATACCCGACTGTACGTCATATTGCATACCGAAAAACAAGTGCAAGTTGTTGCCTCCTCCATTAGTCAATGGGTCAGAAGTGTATTGTACAGCAAAAACAACCTCATTATTGATTTGATTGTTTTCGTCAAAAACGCTGGCAAAATCTGGTAAAAGAGAAAAACCATACGCTGTGTTGTTGACGACATTTGATGCATAAGTAGCGGCTTTGCTGACATCATCACCTGCTTTTGAAGCAGAAGTGCTCTTTGTCAAATAAACCCTTGCCAATAAATGCTCACAAGCAGGTTTTGTTGCGCGACCATAATCTGATGATGCTTTTTTGGCTTCCAAATCAGGCAATGCGGCTTCAAGGTCTGCAAGAATGGCTTTGTACATGTCGCCTTCAGTCGCTCTTGTTACGACTTTTGTCGGTGCTAAAGTTTCTGTTAAGCGCAAATCAACACCACCAAAGTGTTGTAACAACAAGAAATAGTAATGTCCACGAAGGAACTTCATCTCTGCAATGCGTTGCTTTTTTACAGCATCTGTCACACCCGTTACTTTAGGTGCTCTTTCAATGACGGCATTACAAGTATTGATGCCTCTATACATTTCGTCCCAAATATTGGCAATATAATCCACATTGGAATTGAGTTGAGCATCATAAAAGTGGAAGCCTTTATAGCCACCGTCAGCACCGGTAGCATAGATATCGGTGCCATACTCTGTGAAAGTAAGTCCTTGCTGCGTGCCATAATAGTTTCTCAAGGAAGAATAGGCGGCGTTAGAAGCGTCTCCAAAGCCTTTTGGTGTATTGATATAGTCGTTGCCAATACCTGATACGACGGTTTCGTCAAGGACACCCTTACACGATTGACCGACAAAAAGCACAGCCAAAACGCAGAGCGTTGTTATTGTTTTTCTAAAATTGTTATATTTCATTTTAAAAGAAATTAATTTTTATTAATGATAAATGTTGAATTATGAATGATGAATCAAAAAATGATGCATTTTACTGAGGGGGTAAAAATTATCATTTGCATTCAACAGTCATCCTTAAAATTTAACGTTTAAACCCACCGTTATGACTTTTGTCGCAGGTGTGACACCACCACCGGTGCTGTTGCCTTCGTTGACTTCTGGGTCAACACCATTGTATTTGTCGCGGTATTCTGACCAAATTTTAGGTTGTTGAATACTTGAGAATACACGTAAAGATTCGACACCCAACTTTTTAGTCAAATTTGAGGGTAATGTATAACCAAAGTTGATGTTACGTAATTTTACAAATGAACCATCAAAATAAATCAATGTACCATTATTGACTGGAAATTCTTGATCTTTGTTAGGCTGTGGAAACTCATTAGTTGGATTGTTAGGTGTCCAATAATCCACTTTGATTTGCTGATAACGACCTGCTAAAGCGTTGTTACTTGCGTGAAAACCACTTCTAATTGTTTGACCAATACGCGCATACAAAATGAAAGAGAAGTCAATGCCTTTATAGCTGAAACGATTTGTGAGACCACCACTCCAATCTGGAATTTCAGAACCTAAGAATACGCGATCATCTTGGTTGATTTTTCCGTCAGGCAATCCTGTCAATTTACCGTTGGCATCTCTACCGTTATTGTCATTGACTTTGATTTGACCCACACGGCTGCCATAAGCTTTAGCAGCATCTGCTTCATTTAATTGCCAAATACCGTCTTTTTTCAAGTCAAAATGCGCTGTTAGCGGCTTTCCGATGAACCACTTATTACCCAAGTCGTCAATTTTACCGTTGTACAAAGAAATAATAGATTCATTATTTTTTGTAAAAACGATATCAGAAGTCCATTTAAAACCGCCTTTGTCAACGTTTACGGTTGTGATACTTAACTCTATACCTTTGTTTTGCGTTTCACCGACGTTACGTGTTACAGAGTTAAAACCTATTGAAGGCGGTAATTGGTCTGCCAACAACAAAGCCGTTGTATTGACTTTATAAGCTTCAATCGAACCATAAATACGTCCTTTCAAGATACTGAAATCAATACCAATATTTTGTGTCGTTGACTCCTCCCACTGCAAATCTGGATTACCAATCGTGTTTGGTCTATAACCAAATGCAGCGGTATTGTTCCATGCATAAGAGGTACGGCTCAACAAACCTTGTGTTTGATAAGGTGCAACCGCTTGATTACCCACAGAACCATAGCTCAAACGTAACTTTAATACATCGAGCCAAGATTGACCTTTCAAGAAATTTTCTTGATTGATGTTCCAACCCAAAGCGATACCTGGGAAGTTACCGTATTTTGTATTGACACCAAATGGCGTTGCACCATCGCGGCGTAAAGTCGCTGTCAATAAATATTTGCCATCGTAATCATAGTTAAGACGACCCATATACGAGTTTATCGTCCGTTCAATCAAGCCGCTACCCACACCTAATACCGTACTGGCATTACTTAAATTGTGGAAACTTTGTGTTTCGGCAGGAACACCTTGAACAGAAATATTACTGAACTGGAAATTATCTTTTTGAATAGAATGTAAAGCGGTCAAACCAAAATTGTGTTTGCCAAAAGCTTTATTGTAGTTGACGATGTTTTCGAGCAACCAGTTAAAACCAACACGGTCAGTGGTTGAAGCTAAGGCATCACCGCCTTTTCTTTCGTTCGTAAGAGCACCGACAAAACGACCTGCCCGTTGAATGGTAAAGTCAGGGCCAAAGTTAACTCTGTATGACAAACCATCCATGATTTTCAATTCAGCATAAAGGCTGTTAAAAATCCGATAGCGTTTTTCCTCATCAATCTGAGCACCCGGTACGATTTCAGCCAAAGGATTGGTCAATAAGGCATCGTTTGTTGGCGCGAATATGATATTGCCTTGGTCATCACGTGCTTTGCCTAATGGGTTTTGAGTTATTGTGAAACCATAAGGATTTAAGTTGTTTCCATTACGGATACTGTACATCGTGTAGGAAGACAAGCCCACTTTCAAATTGTCATTGATCTTGTGGTCAATATTACCACGAAGTGACATTCTGGTATAATCTAAACCATAAGAAATACCCTTATCTCTAAAAAAACTACCAGAGATATAGAAAGCGGTTCTATCATTACCACCTTGTACACCCAAAGAGTGATTTTGTTGGATGCCTTTTTGCAAAAGCATTGATTGATAATCCGTTGTCCGATTGTTCGCAATGCCATCTAATTCAACTGCTTCAAACAATTTAGAATCTGCAAAAGCATCTGATTTTCCAGATGGTACAGGATTACCTGCTGCATCTTTATAAGTACTACCAGACACAATACCCCGGCGTGACTCACGGATGTATTCCGCAAACTCAGGACCTGTAAACAAATTTATTTTGTCAAGTGCCTCTGTCGAACCGACATAGGTATCATAGCTAACAGTTGTTTTTTTCTGTCCACCTATTGCACCTCTTTTGGTTGTAATCAAAATAACACCATTCGCACCCCTTGCACCGTAAATGGCCGTGGCAGTCGCATCTTTCAAAATTTCCATTGAAGCGACATCATTCGGGTTAAGGTCTTCAAAACCGCCACCCAAGGCGATACCGTCAACGACATAAAGCGGGTCATTACTCGCTCTGAATGAACGGCGACCACGCACACGAATCGTTGGCACAGCACCAGGCTTACTACCCGATTGCGATACGTCAATACCCGCAACACGGCCTTGTAAGGCTTGTGCAACGTTTGTGATGGGCATTTCTGTAATTTGCTTTGCAGAAAGAGAGGAAATAGCACCCGTCAATTGGCTTTTCTTTTGAGTACCGTAGCCGACGACGACGAGTTCATTTAAAGCAGAACCTTCTGACAAATTAATGCTAATCTCTGACCGACCACCAATTGCAATTTCTTGCGTATTGTAGCCGACATAAGAGAAAACCAAAGTTGTTGCTTTTCCACCTGTAATTGTTAAGGCATATTTGCCATCTAAATCTGTTATGGCACCATTTGTCGTGCCTTTTACAACGATACTGGCACCTACCAGTGGTTCACCTTTATCAGATGAGACCGTGCCTTTGATGTTTTGCGCTGTAATGTATGCGCAAAAGCACAGCAAAGCGCTGAGCGTTAGTAAGCATTTTTTCATACTAGAGAGTTGTTTAGTTTTAAAAAATAATTTTTAAAAAATAACTTGTTTAATATATAAATTGGAAATTTTGTTTGGATACAGAATTTTAAAGTGAAAATTTGAGCAAATCAAATAATAATATTCCAATTCGTTTATTTTTAATTGTCATAATTACGATTCTACATCATAAAATATCAAAAAGTACATATTAGGAATACAAAATGTGCATTTTTTTTGACTTGATACTGAGGAAGGGTTAGCTAAGAGTGTCTCTAAGTTTAAATTGCCCATAACCATAGCATATTTAAAAATTTCATTTTTGTTTTATAAAAAGCATTATTATTAAAATAATGTTTGTCGATTGTAGTCTTTAGATTCAGTAAAATTTCAACAAAGCTAATTAGAATAGGCATAAGTTGTACAGGTTACCTTATAAAATTTACGGAAACGTTTTCGGAGCGTTTTCTTGTACAAACCATCATTTTAAAATGATTAAAAAGTTCTTTTTGATAAAAAACCCTTAAAAACAAAATAATTTCAAAGAACTGGATACTTTAAAGGATGTCTGAAATCACGAAAAATACAATATTATGCTGATTTTTTCCTTGAAATCCGCATAATACTGAGGGGGTTAAAAGCTCAAACCATCCCCAAATTTGAACAGCGCATAGCCTTTCGGTTTCATAAATCCAGGTACATCTGATTCATTTTCTTCCACCACTTTTTGAGAAACAGGCGTTGTAAACGGCATTTTTCCTGTCGGTTTAAACGCTCCTGTAACAATGTCTAAAACCGCATCAGGTGTTGTGCCGAAAGTCGCAATAATCGTTTTGGCATTGCCTTTGTCAATTTCGTTTATCACCCAAGGATTCGTGAAATTTATAGCTAAAATCGTAGGTTTTGAAGCCATTACACTGTTTACATAATCCACATTGATGCTGTTTTTTGATAAACTCAAATCAATCGGGTCGCCTTTTGAACCAAATAAACCTCTCGGCGAATTAGAAGGCTTGAGCCATAAAATGACGACATCTGCCGCTTCTTTGGTCGCCACAAATTCAATATTGGCATTATAACCCACAGGTTGAAGCACCTTTGAAGGCGTTGAGTCCTTACCGTTGTTAAAGTATGATTCAAAGTAAATTTTCGTCTTTTTGCTTGAAATACTGAGGGGGAGTAATTGCGCATCATTTCGCAACAAAACAATTGATTTGCGTAACGCGATATCGGCTCTTTTTTGAAATTCAGCATTACCAACCAGTTTTTCAGCGGCCGCCACATCCACATAAGGGTTTTCAAACAAACCCAATGCGTATTTTTCTTTCAACAAACGCGCAATAGATTCATTGATGCGGGCTTCCGTTACCATGCCTTTTTTGACCACTTCGAGCAATAAAGTCGGGTCGGCAGTACCTGAAAATATATCCACACCAGCCAAAACCGCTTTTTGATAACGTTCTTGTATTGTCAATTTTTCAACACCCCACGGCATCATATCAATCGGACCTGTATCAGAATTAATAATGCCTTTGAACCCAAGCTGACCCCTCAGTAAATCTTGAATAATGGCTTTGTTGTATGAAAAACCAACTTCTTCAAACTCTTTTCCTTTCGGTGCAGAATAATAAGGCATGATGGAAGAAGTACCAGCCGCAATCGCTGCTTTAAACGGTTTGACATGATATTCAAACATGCCGCCAGGATAATGTGCAAATTTACCCCATTCAAAATGCGAGTCTTGTCCACCCACTTGTGGACCACCACCTGGGAAATGCTTGGTCGTCAAAGCCACTGAATGAGTACCCAATTTTGTTCCTTGAAAACCCAAAACAATTTCTGTAATGATACTCGAAGTCAAGTCGGCATCTTCGCCAAAAGTGCCTTCCACACGTTGCCAACGCGGTTCAGTTGCCATGTCTGCCATGTATTGATAGCCTTTCCGCAAACCCACAGCACACCATTCTTGGGCTGAAATTTCAGCAAATTCACGGGTCAATTTAAGGTCACGCATCGCTGCAATACCCAATTCACCGGGCCATTTTGAAAAAGCAGTTGTACCAACACTCAAGCCGACAGAAGCATCGGTTGTCACATGGTTACGAGGATTAGAAGCGACAATCGCAGGAATACCGAGGCGCGATGTTTCGCATAAGGCTTGCAAATTGTTCGACCATTCTGCCATCACTTTTGCAGGTGTATTAGCCCTCAGTATAAAATGGCGTAAATGGCGTTCCATGACTCCTTTTGTCGTACCCGACGCACTCATTTGTGGATAGGGTAGCGGCTTACGGGTGAACATATTGACATTTGAAACAACATCTTCTTCATTAAAACCGCTTGTTATTTCAGCTTTGGCACCCCGCAAGTCAGGCGTTCCAAAAACATTATCCCCCCCCATTCGAGTCGTGCTGATGAGCATGAAACCGATTTTTTCCTCAATTGTCATTTGAGCAATCAGGTCTTGAACCCGCACATCAGTTGCCAAACGCCAGTCTTCGTACTTATCAAGTTTGTGGTTTTTATTCATATCCTTGAATTGCAAACCATTGACTTTCAATATATCAACTGTTCTTGAACCCAATTGTGGCTGAACTGAACTATTAGATACTTTGCTTGAAGAGCATGAAAACAAGAGCGCTATGAGCAGACATCCTAAAACTTTCGTTTTTGAACGATGTGAAAAACTGTACTGTAAATATTGATGAACCATACTTTGACTTTTTTAATATTTTGACAAAGCTACAACAAACCAAATATTATTCAACAGGTAGCCTTATATAAATTAACGGAAACGTTTTCGGAAATGCTTTTGAAAATCCTGAATTCTGCTACTTTTGCTAAAAACAAGAGAATGTCTAAAATTGACTTAAAATATCTATCAAAAGAACTGAATCTATCCGTTTCAACTATCTCTCGTGCATTAAGAGATGATTGGGAAATCAGTGAAAAAACAAAAGTTCGCGTTAGAGAATTAGCAGAGAAACTTAATTATACACCCAATCCTTATGCGAGTAGCCTGCGGCGGCAATCGAGCGAAACCATTGCCGTTGTGATTCCAGAAATAGCTAATAATTTTTTTACCTTAGTCATTAATGGCATCGAATCCGTTGCTCGTGAGAAAAATTATCACGTATTAATATACCTCACGCATGAAGACTATGAGCGCGAATTGAGTATCATAAATTATTTTCAAAATGGAAGGACGGATGGTATTCTTATGTCTGTTTCAGTCGGCACACAGGACTATGCCCATCTTCAAGAAATTCACAAAAAAGGTATGCCCATCGTCTTTTTTGACCGCGTTTGCCCTGAGATTGAAACAACACGTATCATCACCGACGATTTTGAAAGCAGTTTTAATGCCACCGAACACTTGATAAAAAATGGTTGCCGCCGCATCGCTTGCCTGTCTATGACCGACCATTTATCCATAGAGACAAAACGCAAATCAGGTTATTTACAAGCCCTTGCCAAATACGATATACCTTTAAATCCCGATTGGATGATTGAATGTAGCAATGACGACCCCCTCAGTATCAGCCGTATCAGAACGCTTCTGACATCGTCGCGCAAGCCTTGCAGCGTTTTTGCAACTGTCGAAAAACTCGCTATTCACACTTATGATGTGTGCAAAGAGTTGAATATCAATATTCCTAAAAAACTGAAAGTGGTCACTTTCTCTAATCTCACAACCGCCGCCTTACTCAATCCCTCCTTGACAACCATTACGCAACCTGCATTTGAGATAGGAAAACAAGCAGCTATTGTTTTGTTTAAACATTTGGACAAAAAACGGTTTGCGATTCCTAACGAAGAGATTATCCTGAAGTCTGATTTGCATATCCGCAATTCTACTTTATAGATGATAATGGATAGTTGATAATGGATAATTATTATCCATTATCAACTATCCATTATTCATTAATTACTCATTTTATACACTTCACTTCCTGCCAACAAAAAACAGCCTAATCCAAAGTCTTCAAAATCAGGTATTTTATCAAATGTTACAGGCTGCCCGTCACTCGGTTGTTTGCCTGTACTTTGCACAAATCCTAAGAAACCGTTTAGATGCACACAGTCCTTCAACATGCCATTCCAAGCCTTTTTTACTGAGGGGGTATATTTTTTCTTTTCCAACAAATTATTATTGATGCCCCATGCCATACCGTAAGCAAAAAGAGCTGTTCCTGATAGTTCCTTTCCGCCAAAATCCGTTTCATCGGTCAAACTGACATTCCAAAAACCATCTGCTCGTTGTAAGGGTAACAATGCTTTCATCATTGTTATGTACATATTCAAATATTCGTCGCGGTGTGGTGCATCTTTTGGCATAACGTTCAATACTCGAACCAATGCCGCAACCACCCAACCGTTGCCCCTTGACCAATAGCAATTCTTTCCCGCAGGTGTTTTATAGGGTGTATCAAAATCCTTGTCTCGCCACCACAACCCTTCACTCGGATTGAACAAACCATTGTCGCCATGCTTGTTTTTGGTGTAATCATACATCTCAAACATCTTTTCGTAGTAGCGATTATCGTTATAAATCACGCCCAATTGAGCAAAAACAGGCATCGCCATTTGCAAAGCGTCCACCCACGACCAATCATCAATTTTATCAGAATTAACCAAATTGTCCATCGAAGCCTTGATGTCACGAATACGTTCCTCTTTTTTATCTATCAAATAGAGGTCAATATAGGTCTGTCCACAACATTGATCGTCGCCATTGCGTGTTTTGATACCATTTCGCAAGCCCCATTTGTGAAATTCGCCCCACGTTACGGCATAATCTAAATACCGCTTTTGCGCATCAATTTTATACAAATCCATTAATCCCTCGTAATAGACCCCACGTGTCCAAATATTACTTGGGCGTTCCCTGTTAGTCACAATCGTTTTACCCACATCTGTCCATTTTTTCATAAAATAGTCATTGGCAAGTGTCATAGCCGCAAGGGTTTTCTTTTTCTTAGGCAATTTTTGGGATGGCATACATTGTGTCAATCCCAACAAAAGGCAGATAAGGAGTGGTAGGTATTGTTTTTTCATAAAATTAGAATTTTCTATTAATAACCTATTTCAGTAGAAGATATATTTTTACAATACATTAATTCTCATCGTTTTACACGCCTATTAGCAACCGATTTCAGGACGATACATCCCTCTGTTTAATCCTCTTTATGTTTGTTAAGGCTTAATTTTCGTCGCGGAGTTACATCTTGTCGTCCTTAAAACGAAGCGTAATATTTCAAATCAATCAAATTACTTGGCACTGCTGGCGTATTCCAATGTTTATGAATCGCTAAGGCAGCACCAATTGCCGTTGCTTGTGCCACAGAGGCTGCAAATACTTCTATTTCTGGAAATTGACTCGCCAAAAGATTCATATAAATCGGGTTTTTAGAAAAACCACCATCCACAAAAATGCGGCGAACAGGCGTTTTTTCGTCCAAAACCAAGCGCGTTGAAGCCACTTGTTGCGCCATCAAATCCAAAATAAGTTGATGATATGCCATTTCAACTGTTTCCAAATCATTCAAATCACGTTGAATAAAAACAGATGCTGTACGCACTGTTGCAGCAATAAAACCCCGCAAAATCTCACGATTCCGACCCCTCAGTATTTCAATGATTTTAGGGTCAAAATCTATTGTTTTATAAAAATTTGTAGGCAAATTATAGTGTTTAGCAATGCGTTGCGTCTGTTCCTCATGCTCAAACCCAGCAAAAAGACGCGCCGATTTCACCCGTTTTCCTTCATAAGTCATATAACACAAACAGTCATTTTCCAATTCAAAATCCGTCAAAGGCGTATTGTTAAATGGATTCATAGAAATGCACCACGTACCCGTAGAAATGAGCAAAAAAGGCTCTTGAAAACTACGCAAATAAGGTATCAATGCCGCCGAACTGTCATGCAAGCCAACGCCTATTTTCAACAAGTTTTGAGCCACCGCATTGCTCCCCTCTGGGGTCGGGGGCCGAACTTCAACAACGGCATCTGAAGGAAATATCGGCGATAACTTCTCCAATACCCCCTCCTCTCCTACCCAATCGGCATATTGATTTTTATCGAAATCCCACAAATTGGTATGACAACCGATACTTGTAATATCTGAATAATATTTTTTTGTTAATAAAAAACTCAAATACTGGGGTAAATGAAGCGAGTATTTAATGTTATCAAACACTTCTGGCTTCTCATATTTCAACCTATAAATCTGCATCCCCGAATTGAGATTGCCTAAAACAGGCGAAGCCGCTTTTCTTGAAAATGCCGCTTCTCCCCCATTATCTTCATAAAACTGCTTTTTTAAAACTTCTGAGAGCGGCTTCAAATAGTTGTAAAGCGGCGTAACAGGCCCACCCTCAGTATCGACATGTACAAACGATGCCCCATAAGCTGAAAAATTAACGGCTTTTATACGGTATGATTCATCAGTCAAAACGGCTTGAAAAGAGGACAACACCCAATCAGTCAGCTTTGTCAAATTCTCACACGGCTCGCCATCTTCGTCAGTTGTCTCAGCGAATTGTTCTGTTTTTTCTAAAACAATGTGGTACTGCTCGTCAATGAGAAACAGTTTTTTATTGGTTTTTCCTATGTCGAAAATGGCTATAACGGATTGCATTTGAACTAACATTTGATAAAAAATGGAAGAATTAATAAAACCGATAAATACGGTCAACATCGTAGGCGTTTTGGAACAAATCCAAAAAGTCAATTACATAATTGATATGCACCAACAGCATGAAGAACAGAGTATGGTCAAACAGTTTGAACGGCAACGGGATGGTTTTTTAGAAGATTTAAGCCGCCTACTTTCTGAAATACGTATCAAAGCAGATTTAAAAGTTTTTGCAGCGGCTTAAATCGCCAAAATTATAAACCCGTCGCTACAGCCACCGCACCACGTTCAGTAATCAATTGCTCGCGCACCTTCAAATCGCGGTAAATACTGAGGGGGTCTAATGCACCACCCGATTTCAGACGTGCTTCGGCAACAAGGGCGCGGACATCGGTGAGATATGCCGTTTGCAAAATCTCTTGACAACGGACAACATCATTTGCCACTTGTGCTTTCGTCAAGGCTTTTCTATCCACCAATAACGATTTTGCATAAGACTGCATAATGGCTTCAACGGACTGCAAAAGGTCTTCCAAAGGGTCTTTGACATTGTGCGAAGCATCAATCATCCAACCCAAATCCGTAGCATGGTTCATACCGAGAGCATCCATACCTTCTACTAACTCATTGAAAATCAAGAACAATTGATATGGACTGATACAACCAACCGTCAAATCATCATCACCATATTTTGAATCGTTGAAATGGAAACCAGCCAATTTGCCTTCCATCAACAACAATGCAACAATTTGTTCAATATTGGCATTAGGCAAATGATGTCCTAAATCAACCAAAGTATAAGCTCTATCGCCTAATTTGCTTGCAAAAAGCAGAGATTGACCCCAATCGCCAACGGTCATGGAGTAAAAATTAGGCTCTGCACATTTATATTCGATGAACATTTTCCAATCTTCGGGCATTGCAGCGTATATTTCTTTCAAACTTTCCAAAGTATTTTGAAACGCTTTTCTAAAATTCAACTGCCCAGGAAAATTAGAACCATCTGACAACCAAATAGTTATGGATTTTGAACCCAATTCAATGCCTTGACGAATCACTTCAATATTGTGCTCAACGGCTTGCTTGCGAACTGCGGGGTCAGTGTGTTGCAAAGAACCGAACTTATAGCTCAGTTTTTGATCTTTTTGGTCCTGAAAAGTATTGGAATTGACGGCATCAAATGCCAAACCGTGCTGTGCTGCCAAAGCTTTCGTAGCGGCTGCGTTTTCTGGTATATCCCAAGGAATGTGCAGCGAAATCGCGCCACTTGACTGGTTTAAAGCATGAAGCAAGCCCACATCTTCAATTTTTTCATCCAATGTACGCGGCTCTCCACCGCCCGAAAAACGTCCAAAACGGGTACCGCCCGTACCCAAAGCCCACGATGGAATAGCAATTTGAAAATCAATGAGTTTTTGTAAAATAGCCCTTTCGCCTTCAATTTCAGAGGTCAAAAAGTCCAGGCGTTTTTTATGCTTTGCATAATGTTGCTCGTTGTGAGCGTCGAGTTGATATTTTTCGATTTGCATATCTTGTTGTTTAATTTATGGTTGAGGAATGATTGTTATGTCTGTAAAATAAATTTGTTTGAAATTATTTGTTTGTTTATCTTTGCTTTTGCAAATATTTTTAGAACCAATAAAAACTCTTTTTCAAAATGGATGATAAGAAAATTGCGCTTTTTCAAGAAAATAAAGTTCGCCGCGAATGGCATGAAAACGAATGGTGGTTCGTCATAAACGATATTATTCAAATCTTAACCAGTACAACGAATGTTAAGCAGTATTGGAAAGATATGAAAAAACGAGACCCTGAACTTTTTGAAGGGGGGGTGAAACTCTCTACCCCCCTTTCAATTATGACAGAAGGCGGCAAACAAAAAATGAATTGCGCCAATACTGAGGGGGTACTTCGCCTCATTATGTCTATACCATCGCCCAATGCTGAACCTTTCAAACTCTGGCTCGCCAATGTCGGTAAAGAACGCCTTGAAGAAATTGAAAACCCCGAACTCGCTGCCCAACGAAGCGTGGATTATTACCGTGCAAAAGGCTATCCCGACGAATGGATTGAACGCCGCCAACAAAGCATCGAAGCCCGAAAACGCTTGACCGATGAATGGAAAAAACGCGGTGTCAAAGAAGGTCAAGAATACTCGATTTTAACGGCTGAAATCGCTAAAGCCACTTTTGGCTTAACACCTTCACAACATGCGAAATACAAAAATTTAGAAAAAGAAAACTTGCGCGACCACATGACTCCCCTTGAACTTATTTTCAGTGCATTGGGCGAAGAAGCGACTCGCTTGAACGCTATGAGCCTTGATGCACAAGGGTTTACAGAAAATCACGATGCGGCTTTGAAAGGAGGCAGTGCCGCAGGTGAAGCCCGTAAACGGTTTGAAACAGTTCAAAACACGATTGTGGTTTCAAAAGAAAATTATTTGCATCTTTTGGCAAATAAAGAAAAAACAAAAGACATTGAGGGTGAAAAAAGTGAATGATACCCCTCAGTAAAATTTGTATTTTTCCATAAATTTGACTTATTTTGTCTTAAAATTATAAAAAATGGATACTACAATAGTCAATAAAATCAATCTTCTTAGTCCTGAAAACATGGAAGAGTTGCGTTTGTTTCTTAATTCTCTTTTGAAAAAACAAGAGAAAACAACAAAAATGGATGCGAAAACAAGCAATAGCATTAAACCAGATTCTCTGCTTCCTATCGAAGACGAGGATATTATTCCGTTAAACCCGTTAGAAGGAATGGGACAAATTGCTGTTCCAACAGACATTATTATAGACCGCTATTCAATCTATGAAGACAACTTTATCGACCGTCTCTAATTCTCGCATTTTTGTTGATACCAATATTCTGTATTATGGTAACGACTTAAATTCCGTCAATGGTAAACAAGCGATTACGCATTTGAGAGAATTACAATTTTTAAAAAATAGGCTATACATCAGTAGCCAAATTTTACGTGAATATACAAACCTCACGATGCGAAATGCTGCCTATCATAAACTTGATTTAAAAATTCAATCTAAAATTGTACAGCAAAATGTTGTTCAGTTTCAGAATCGTTTTAATGTTATTTATGAAAATGCCGATGTTTTATCACAGTGGTTAAAATTACTTCCTCAACTAACAACGCATAAAGACATATTCGATTTTTACGTTGCGCAACCTTATCTGTTTACAATATTCCCTACATTTTGACGCACAATGAAAGCGATTTCACAAAATTCAGCGATTTTATAACCGTCATTCCTTTATTTCCAAAATGAAAACACCCCCTCAGTAAAAACGCTATTTCTGAAAAATCTCAGGATATTTCCGAATAAAATACAACGGCGTACAACTCCACGCATGGCAATAACTGTTCATTGGATAAAAGCCATAAGGTGAAATAAAATCATTTTTGGGGTCAAAAACCTCCCAAAATGTATCCGCCCCTTTTTCAACCATATTTCCCCAATAGCGCACCAACTCGTTTTTAGCTTCATCCTGCATACCGACTTGAATCATCGCCTCGATATAGTAGTGCATCAAATAAGGTCCGCCTGGTTTGACTACATTCTCTTGTTTTAAAGCATTTATCAAGGCTTTTTTGCCCGTTTCTTTGTCCACAACATTCGCCAAAACCATCCATGCTTGCGAGGCATAAGAAATTTGTTTGTCATTTCCGCTTACAAAAACGCCTTTTTGGACATCAAATAACTGTGTTTTTGCGCCTTGCGACATTTTTTCAATCAAATTTGGCAATTCGGAAACCTCTTTTTCTTTGCCTAACAATTTTGCCAATTCCAGCGTTTTGCGCAGCGACATAATAATAATGCCTTGCAGTGCCGCCTGTTTATCCAAATCCTCTTTCCAATCTACGAATATCCACCAACCACTTTTGGCTGCTGCCGTATTGTCAAAAAGCCCATTTTCTAACAGAAATTTCTTCGGGTTATCCAATTGCTTTTTTGCGACAACCCACAATTCTTCAACTGTCGCTTTATCATTTGTCGCTTTTAAATAATCTAAAAGCAACGGATTGTACAACAAAGAATATTCGAACAAAAAAGGCGCACCTTTTTGATTGTGTGGCTTTGGATTTTCAAAAACATTTGATGGCAAATACCCCCCCTCAGTACAAAGTGATGCTAAAAGGTACAAACACCGTTTCGTGAGGTTGTAATTTTTAAAAGAATAATTATTCGCCATAGATTGCAAATACAAATCGCCAATCCACAAGCGATGGTCGCGTTTAGGGCCATCTTCGAAAACCGTTTGCATACATTCCTTGAGCGTATTTGCAGCAATTTTATCAATTTTCGATACTATTTCAGGTGTTTTTGGCGATAAATTAGGCAACTTTGTTGCCACCGCAGTCGTCGCTTTGCAATACGCATCCCCAATTTTAAAATCAAAATAAGCCGATGAACCCAGCAATTCTATTTTCACATACCGAAAAGATAACCGCCTTGGAATCGTCACCACCGCTGGCAATTCTGTAACGGTCATGATTTCATCTTGCAGCCATGCCCGACTCATGCCTTGATTGTAAGGGTCAAAAGGCGTGTTAACCTCAGCTGGCACTTCGCCAAATGTTAACTTGAAACGCAAAGGTGCGTCTGCTACACCTCTTATTTCTGCTACTTTAAAGCTGAAATAACCCGTCAAATGTTCGCCAAAATCAAGAATAACGCCTGATTGTTTTTTAAACGATTTTGAAAAAACAGTATCAATCGCAGATGTTTTGTCTATTTTCCAGCCTTGAAAAGCCTTATCGTCCTTCACCATCGTAACGGCTCGAAGCGGCTTTTTTATCGTTTCGACGAGTTTAGGTTTAAACGCCTCCGCTTTTGTCGCCCATATTTTACGCTCTTTTTGAAAAAAGTCTTGCGCTGTGATTTGATGAACAACACTTAGAAAAAATAGACTGAAAAATAGACGATTCATATTGTTTATGTTTAATAACAAGTAAAAACAGGTTTTTTTTTGTTTGAAACACATAGTCATATAGGACACATAGTTTTTTATCTTTTTATCTCGAAAATGAAAAAACTATGTGTCCTATATGACTATGTGTTAACAAAAAATCAACGCAAAAAGCCCATTGCCACACCACCATCTACATTAATCGCATTGCCTGTTGATTTATTCAGCAAGCCGCCTACCAAAGCGAATGTGGCATTCGCAATATCATCTGGTAAAATAATTTCATTCAAAAGCGTCCGTTTGGCATAATAGGCTGGCAATTCTGCCACGGTAATGCCGTAGGCTTTGGCACGACCTTCTGCCCAACCGCCTGCCCAAATATTGGAATCAGCGATAACGGCATCTGGATTAACCATGTTCACCCGAATTTTATCAGCCCCTAATTCGGCAGCTAACAAACGAGTGCCGTGCGCTTGTGCCGCTTTTGCAGAACCATAAGCCAAGTTGTTTGGACCTGAAACAACAGCGTTTTTTGAAACAATATTGACAATATCGCCGCCAAAACCTTGTTTACGCATCACGCCCACCGCTTCACGACTGACTAAAAATTGACCTTTGACTAATATATCATAAACCTTATCCCAGTCTGCAATCGTATGGTCTTCAATCGATTTTGACAAACTGATACCCGCATTGTTTACGATAATATCCACGCCGCCAAACGCCAAACATGCATTTGCCAAAGCGTCTTCAATCGAGTTTGAATTTGTTACATCCAGAAGCGTTGTGGCTACGGCATCTCTACCAAAAGCCTTGATAAATTCCGCTTTTGCGCCTTCTAAACGTTCTGTATTGATGTCGTTTAAAATCACACAGGCCCCCTCAGTAACGAGCTTTTTTGCAATCGCTTTGCCGATACCACCCGCACTGCCAGTCACCAAAGCCACACGACCAGACAACGGTTTTGGCTTAGGCATACGCTGCAACTTGGCTTCTTCTAACAACCAATATTCGATATCAAAAGCCTCTTGACGTGGCAACGAAGTATATTCAGAAATCGCTTCCGCACCACGCATAACATTTATCGCATTGATATAATACTCTGACGCTAAACGTGCCATCGTTTTGTCCTTCGCAAAAGTGAACATGCCTACCGTTGGAATTAAGATAACAACAGGGTTAGGGTCACGCATCGCAGGAGAATTCGGATGCTTGCAGGTTTCATAATATTGGCGGTAGCCATTGCGATATTCTTCAAAAACAGTGTTTAAGTAATCTTTTTCGTCCAATTTTGATGCATCAAGAACCAAAGGCGCAATTTTTGTCCTCAAAAAATGGTCTGGACAAGACGTGCCAAGCGGTGCTAATTTTGACAAATCATTGGAATTAACGAATTGCAACACCGTATCAACGTCTGTAAAATGACCGACCATTTTCTTTTCTGACGAACAGTACCCCCTCAGTATCGGAGCGATTTTAGCCGCTTTTTTCAAGCGATTATCCTTTTCAAGGCTTTCTATTTTTGCACCGCCAAAAACAGGACGTGTTTTGCCGTAATTATCTTCCAAATATTGAGCACACTTTTCAATAACTTCTAAGGTATTGATATAACTTTCGTAAGACGTGTCGCCCCACGTAAACAAGCCGTGCGAACCGAGCATAATGCCTTTCAAAGCAATGCCTTTTGCAGCACTTGCCTCCAAACAACGGCGCAATTCCAAGCCCAATTCAAAGCCCGGGCGTTTCCATTCGACCCAACCGATTTCGCCATTGAACAATTCTTCTGTTATTTTTTTGCCGTCTTTTGCCGCACAAATAGCGATAGCTGCGTCGGGATGCAAATGGTCAATGTGTTTAAAGGGTAAGAAGCCATGCAAAGGTGTATCAATTGAAGGTGCTTTTGAAGCCAAATCGAAAATGCAGTGATTGAACAATTCCACCATTTCGTCCTCAAAAGCGACGCCACGATAGACGTTTTCAAGGCTACGCAAACGGTCAAGATAAAGAGCTGCACAACCTGATTTTGTCAAAGTCCCAATATCGCCGCCAGAGCCTTTAATCCACATAACATTGGTTTCACCCTTCGTTAACGGATCTTTATCGGTGATTTTAACAGAAGTGTTGCCGCCGCCGTAATTTGTTAAGCGCAAATCTGCACCCAAAAGGTTTGAGCGATAAATGAACAAAGCAACTTCATCGCCTGCGAGTTCTGCGGCTTTTGCATCGTTCCAAAGGTAACTAACGTGATTAAATTGAGCAGTCATGTCGGGTAATGTCATTATTAAAAATGATGAATTTTGAATGATAACTGATGAATTTTTAGACTTCAACAGGGTTCATTCTGTATGAAAAAAAAATAATTTTCAAAAAAAATCGCCAATATTAAAATTGGCGATAAAAACTTATAGAATGTATGAAAAATTAACTCTTTTTCTGCTTTCGATAGAGGTTTTTGAGCTTCTGTTTTTACAAAAAATTGTCAAAAATCCCCCCCTCAGTATAATCGCAATTTTGGCAATTTTAATTATCAAAAAGTAACGTTATTGAGCTTTATTTTTTAAACCAAAAATGCTGTGCAAATATAAATTTTCATAAAAAGTTAAAAAATCAAAATTATATTTGTCAATTATTTCACAAAGGAACAAATACTGCGGTATATTGCACTTATCGCTTTTGTCCATAATTTTACACTTTCTGATATGAATGTTTATAGAAAATACTTTAACGATGAGCAATTAAACGAATTAGCTGAATCGGAACCGAGTTGGGGCGTAAACGTCATTACGGTTGGTCATTACGTGCATGAACCGCATAAAAAGTACCCCGACCCGAAACATCCCGCTTCACATTATTTCAATTGGGAGCGTGGACGGCGGCTCAAAGAGTTCCAAATGGTCTATATTTCAAATGGAAAAGGCGTTTTTGAAATGCAAAATGTTGAGCCAATTGTCGTTGAAGGCGGCACATTGTTTTTGCTTTTTCCAGATGTGTGGCATCGTTATAAACCTTTGGACAATACAGGTTGGGAAGAGTTTTGGGTCGGTTTTGATGGTCATTATGCCCAATATTTGATGCGGCAGGACTGTTTTGATGCCCAAAATCCTGTTTTAAACATGGGTTTTAATACCGAATTTCTGAACATATTTATACGTCTCATTGATACTGTTAAATATGAAGGCATTGCTTTCACCCAAATTTCGTCGTGTTTGGTCATTCAGTTGCTTGGTTTGGTGTATGCGTCGGCTTTGATGACCGAAAAGTCACGAACGCGACAAGAGCAAATTATCAGAGCAGTCCGCTACAAAATACATCAAAATTGGTCAGACAATCTTGATTTGGAAAAATTAGCATCGGAACAAAACGTCAGTTACGTATGGTTTCGCAAAGCGTTTAAAGATGTCATGGGCATCTCACCTGGTCAGTATCATTTGAATTTAAAAATCGAAAAAGCCGCCCAAATGCTAAAAGAAACAACGCTTTTAGTCGCAGAAGTTGCCAATCAAGCGGGTTTTGAATCTGAATTTTACTTTTCTCGTATTTTTAAAAAGAAGATGAATGTGAAGCCGTCGGACTATCGGAAGGGGATTGAGAAATAAATATGCGTAAAAATAGAAGGCGAATGACTTGGTCTGTGCCATTCGGGATTTCTCCTCTGCTGCTTCACACACAAATACAAAAGCCACCTCGAAACGCATACGAGGTGGCTTTTGTGGTCTAATAACACTACTTCTTCTGCAACAACTGCAAAGAGCTATCATTTATCTCAAACTGCTTGTTCTTCAATAGTTGAATCACTTCCGCACCCGCCAAAATCACAGGGCCATAACCATGTGCCGCAAACGGACTAATCGGACGATGATAATAAAACGCAGGGTCGAAAGCCATGCCTGTACCCACGCAAGTGCCTTCGACATGTCCTTTCTCATTCACTTTCGTTGACACCGCGTTCCAAGCCAAAAGTGATGCAGGTGCATAAGCCAAACCGTCAATCCAACCGCGATTAATCGCCCTTGCAAAAGCATACGTATATATAGCAGTCGCCGAGGTCTCAAGATATGAATCGGAACGGTCTAACAACTGATGCCAAAAACCTGAACCCGATTGATACGATGTTAAGCCCTTCACATGCCCCCTCAGTAATTCAAGCACTTCTGCCCTTTGCGGATGCGTTACTGGCAATACCTCCAACAATTCAACCATCGTCATCACAGCCCAACCGTTTGCCCTTGCCCAGTGAAACTGAGGATGAACACTCATGCCTTCCACCCAACCGTGCATAAACAAACCTTTTTCCTTGTTAAACATGCGTTTTGCATAAGCTAAAAGCTGTTTTGTGGCTTCATTATAATATTTTAAATCACCCGTCAATTTGCCCATTTGTGCCAAAGCAGGAATCGCCATAAACAAATCGTCGAGCCAAATTGTGTTCGGTTGCGGACGCATACGTGCCAAAGTGCCATCTTTCAAACGATGCTCTTTATTCATAATGTAGTCAATATGAATATCAATCAAAGGACGAAAATCCGCCTTTGAACCTGCCCGAGTTGCTTTAATCATCGCCGCACACATCGCGCCACAATCGTCCAAAGCATGAGGCAAAATAAGGTTGCGCAAAGGCGTTTTTGAACCCCAATCTCCATGTTCTGCAGCAGATTTTTTGAAATAAGGTGCCGCATCTGCAAGAAATTGAAGGCGTGTATCTGCATATTTTTTATACCGCACATCACCTGTCACTTCTGTTGCCAACAACATTGCGCCATAAGTCACACCCCATTCGTAGCTGACAAGACGAAAATCGCTTTTTTGCAAAACGGTATTTTCATCAATTTTTGATAAATCCGTCAACACGTTCCCTGTTTTGCTGTTGACAAAATGCGGTGGCGTTACAGTATCAAGATAGCTATGAATGCGGTTCAAAACTTTTGTCACATCCGCTATCTCCACTTTGCCATAAGGCACTGGATAGTCGGGTTGCAACAAATGTAAAGGCGTGTTTGAGTCATTCGCTTTCGTTTCGTTACGCTGTGCTGAGACCGATTGAGTAAATAAAAGAAGAGCAACGAAAAGGATTGATAAGGTATTTAGTTTTTTCATTTTTATAAAAATATTTGTATAAAATATTGATTTTCAAAATTTTAACTTGCGTCAAGTTTTAAACTTGACGCAAGTTGTTATCATTGAGTATTTATTATTTCATCGTCAAAACGACGACAGACACAGGCGGCAAGGTCACTTTCAAATCATCTCCTTTCAAGGTCGCCCCTTTAAAATCAGCAGGTTTCACCTTATTTGGATTGTCAAAATCATTGTGGTCTTGCAATTTTTGAGACGTTAATATACGACCACTTACGCTCGAAGCGGACATACCTCTTAAACTGATTGATATTTCCTGCCCTTTATTCGGATTGATATTGACCAAAGAAATATGAACAACACCATCCTTGTCTTTCGAAGCCGACGCAGACACTGCTTGAAGACTGTCCTTACCCAAACCATAATTTTCCGACTTTATACTGAGGGGTAGCATCGTCGCGTCTTGGTGCACATTGTACATTTCCATGACGTGATAAGTCGGTGTGAGAATCATTTTATCCTCTTTAGTCAAAATCACGGCTTGAAGTACATTGACGGCTTGCGCTAAATTAGCTATTTTCAAACGGTCGCAGTATTTATGAAAAATATTCAAAGTCGTTCCAGCAATCATCGCATCACGCATCGTATTTTGTTGGTACAAAAATGCGCCATTTGTGCCTTTTTCGACATCATACCAACCACCCCACTCGTCAACGACCAATGCGACTTTCTTTTTGGGGTCATATTTATTCATAATTGTTGTATGCCCCCTCAGTATTTCGTCCATTTGCAATGCCTTTTGCATCGTCGTAAAGTATTCTTGTTCCGAAAAATCAACATCAGAGCCTTTTTTCCGCCATTCAATCACCGAATAGTGATGCACAGCCAAGCCTTCGAGTAAGTTGTGGTTAATATCGCGCATTAAAACTTCCGTCCAGTTGTAATCGTCATCACTTGCACCCGAAGCAATACGCATAATTTTGTTATCGTTGTTCCAACTTGTCAAAAAAGTCGTGAATTGGCGGTAAATATTCGCATAATATTCAGGTTTCATATTGCCTCCACAGCCCCAAGCCTCGTTGCCTATACCCCAAAACTTAACATTCCAAGGCTTTTCACGACCGTTTTGCTTGCGCAATTCTGACATTGGGTTGCCTTTTTCAAAAGTAGTGTAACGCGTCCAATCAATCAATTCTTGAACGGTGCCACTGCCGACATTACCCGAAAGATACGGTTCTGCACCCAATATTTCACACATATTCAAAAAGTCGTGCGTACCGAAACTGTTGTCTTCCGTCACCCCACCCCACCAAACATTGAGCATCGAAGGGCGTTTTTCTTTCGGCCCAATACCATCTTTCCAATGATAAGTATCCGCAAAACAACCGCCTGGCCAGCGCAAGTTAGGAATTTTCAGTTTTTTGAGCGCATCCACAATATCCAAGCGAACACCATCTTTGTTGGGGATTTTGGTGTTTTTTTCACCCACATAAAAACCATCGTAGATACACCGTCCAAGATGCTCTGCAAAATGACCATAAATATGACGACTGATGACATCTTTACCCAAATCGGCATTGATAACGACTTTGTTTTGAGCAAAAATAAAGGTGTGCAGAACCAGCATAATGCCGAGCAATGTGCGTGTTTTCATAATTAAATCTTGCTTTTAAAAATTAGAAATTTAGTTGACAGAAGCAAAGCTAATTAAAAATTTAGCATTGTGTCATTTTGACACGTTGTTTTCATAAAAATACTGAGGGGTAATTTATAGGTGTTCCTTTTTTGTCATTAGTAACGAACTGAAAGAATCTAAATAATATCCAAAGCAGATTCTTTCACTTCGTTACTAATGACGCACTGTGTTTTTAGTGAGGCGATGATTTAAAATCATCGCCTCACTTGTCCGCGTCATTCCGTTTTAGACGACACCGTTTAAGTG
>JANLQI010000321.1:0-1592 GCA_031367705.1 Saprospiraceae bacterium
TTTTGAGTTTTATACAAAACTCAAAACCCAAAACTCAAAACGCTTTAGCCCAATCTCTTGGTTTTAGAAATTCTAAAAGTTCCGCTTCACGACTATTGGGTTTAGGATGAAAATCATATTCCCAACGAGCGATGGCTGGTAAACTCATCAAAATAGACTCAATGCGTCCATTTGTCCGCAAACCGAATAGCGTTCCTCTGTCGTGAATCAAATTAAACTCAACATAACGACCACGCCGAACGCCTTGCCAGAGTTGGTTCTCTTCTGTAAATGGTTCGTCTTTTCTTTTTTCAACAATGGGCAAATAAGCCTTTAAAAATGCCTGACCACAGCTTTTCGAAAACACAAATACTTGATTTTCAGACATTTCTACTGTGGGGCGCATATAATCGAAAAAAATACCGCCTATGCCTCGTGCTTCATTGTCGCGATGTTTATTGATGAAATATTCGTCGCATTGTTGTTTCAATTTTGGATAAATATCCAAGCCAAATGGGTCACACGCCTCTTTATGCGTCTTGTGAAAATGAACACCGTCTTCTTCCCACAGATAATATGGTGTCAAATCAGCACCGCCGCCAAACCACGCATCTATCTTTTCACCGTTTTCACCATACAATTCAAAATAACGATAATTGGCGTGAACCGTTGGTATCATCGGATTGAGTGGATGAATGACCAATGAAATACCACAGGCAAAAAATTGTGATTCTTTCACCCCAAAATGTTGCGCCATAGTTAGTGGCAATTGACCATGCACCACAGACGTATTCACCCCGCCCTTTTCAAACACATTGCCGCCTCTGATGATGCGACTTTTGCCTCCGCCACCGCCGTCTCGTTGCCAAGCATCTTCTTGAAAAGTGGCTTTGCCATCTATTTTTTCAAGGGCTGCGCAGATGTTGTCTTGAAGGGTGTGTATGAATTGGATGAATGATTCTTTCATGTTTATTGTTTTTTATCAGCATTTTTTTGTCATTCTGAAGGAAGTGAAATAATCTAAATCGTTGATAATAAATTAGTTAGCTTCTTTTACTTCGGTACTAATGACGCACTGGTTTTTAGTGAGGCGATGATTTAAAATCATCGCCTCACTTGTCCGCGTCATTTCGTTTTAGACGACACCGTTTAAGTGTCGGTTTTCCTCAGAATGACAAAAATACTGAGGGGGTTAGACAGCCGCATATTCCATCGAATATTCCTTCACCGCATCTACAAATGCCTTCGCATTTTCAACTGGAATATTAGGCAAAATGCCATGACCTAAATTGGCGATATAACGGGTTGTTCCAAACGCATCAATCATATCATGCACCCCTTTACGGATTTCAGGAATGGGCGAGAGCAACCGTGCTGGGTCAAAATTGCCTTGCAAAGTGACGTTGTCACCTGCCCACAAACGGGCTTGTTGTGGCGTAATACACCAATCAATACCCAAACCACTTGCGCCCAATTGGCTCATTTCTTCAAGGGCAAACCATGCGCCTTTGGCAAAAACGATGGTCGGACACGCATCTTTCAAAGCCGTTACAATCTGACGAATATATCGCAAAGAGAAGGTTTCAAAATCGGAAGGACTCAACAAACCGCCC
>JANLQI010000323.1:0-5229 GCA_031367705.1 Saprospiraceae bacterium
GTATTAAAGCTGTGCATGGACAAAAATCAGAACTTCATGTATTTCCTGTAATGCCTATCTCACTTGCTATTGAGACGGGGCGGGTGTGGATGCCCAAAGCTGATATGCCTTTGGTTATTTATGACCAAAATTCAGCAACAAATTTTAACGGTTTTCAAAAAACCATCATCATTAAAAATCAATAAATTTATAATTATATGACATCAGAATTTGACAAACAAAGATTTAGCGATTTACTACAAAAAATCGCGGAAACTATTGATTTAACGGAAAATCAATACGAAAAAGCTACGGAACGATACAAAGCAGTAGGCAGTTTTTTAGCTGAAAAAGGGACGCTACTTGCTCCTTATGAGCCTCATGTTATGGTGCAAGGCTCAATCCGCACAGGCACACCTATACGCCCACTTACGGAAGATGAAGGGTTTGATGTTGACCTTACTTGTGTCCTTAAAAACTGTCCATATCCTGTAAAACAGAAGGAGATAAAAGGGTTGTTTGAGAAACGGTTACGGGAAAATGCCAATTATGACCGAATGTTAGACAAAGAAAAAAGACGCTGTTGGCGGCTTTTATATTCTGATGCGCCTACCTTCCATCTTGATATTGTTCCCGCAATTCCAGAAGGTTATGACTGGCTTTTGATGCAAGGTATCAAAGAAAAATATGCAAAACACGCCATTACAATTACAGATAACAAACACATAGGTTATGAAAAATACCTATACGAAAATGACCTACCTAAAAGTAATACAGAAGGGTATGCGCTTTGGTTCTTAGATGTAATGGAGGAGCAAGCTGCAAGCATCAGAGGCATTTTAGAAAGAGAAATTTCTAAACTGGGGAAAGTTGAAAAAGTGCCTGAATACAAAGTTAGAACACCTTTACAAAGAGGGGTGCAACTTATGAAGCGACATAGGGATATTAGGTTTGCTGATAATAATATGAGTGAATTTAAGCCCGTTTCAATTGTCATTAGCACACTGGCAGCAAAAGCCTATGAGAAAGTAATGCTATCATCTGGCTCAACTTTATTTTATGATATTGTTATGCAGATGGTTGATGAAATGCCAAAGTTCATTGACCAAATAAACGGTAAATATTACATTTTAAACCCCGTTAATATGGCTGAAAACTTCGCCGATAAATGGAACGAACCCGAAACAAGTTATTACGCTACTACTTTTTTTTCATGGCATAATCAGTTTAAAAGAGACCTTACTGGGGCATTTATGCACGAAAAGGACTTACAAAATGCTACCACAACTTTAAAAAACAAATTTGGTGATAGGGCTGTAAGTAGTGCTATGCAACTTATGGGAATTGCGGCGGCTACTCCTAACACATCGAGAAGTAATGAAGAAAGAGCAGCAGCATTAACTACAATTTCTCAATCTGGTCATAAGCCTTGGTCAAACTAATGTTTATAAAATATGATATAAAGGCAGACTTAGAAAATGCCGTTAAAATCTATCCTACTTTAAAAATAGAAAAAGAAGGTTTGATTTATTTGCTCGTTGGGCAATTCAATCTTTATTACCCCGATGGTGAACTGCTTGAAGAATTTAATGTGAGAATTAAATTCAATAACTTCCCTATTGTTCTCCCTAATGTTTGGGAAACTGGCGGGAAAATAGAAAGAATTGCAGACCGTCATGTTAATACAGCAGACCACTCACTTTGCTTGGTTGTTGAACCAGATGCAATTTTAATTTGCAAACGGGGTATAAATGCCATTAGGTTTCTTGATGAAATTTTACGCCCACATCTTGCTATGCAAGCCTATTTTTCCCATGAGGGAAAATACCCAATTGGTGAATTTAAACACGGATTTGATGGTATAATTGAGCGTCTAAAAGAAATAGTAAATAGTGATAATATTGATTTTATAGCGCAAAGTATTAATTTTGCGCTATCCTATCGGTTAAACCGAAATCAATTTTGCTATTGCAGCTCTGGTAAAAAGTATAAAAATTGTCATTTACAAGCAATAGAAAAACTCAATTTATTGGGTAATGAAAGGTTAAACTATTACCTTTCTTTGATGAAAACTAAGTAATAATTATCCTATTTACTCCAAAGCCTTGCCGCAATATTCCGTTCTTCTTCTCCAAGTGCGTTAGCATAAATGGCAGTCGTGATAACGCTGCTATGCCCTAACCACTTGGAAATTAAATTGAGGGGTATTTGCATTTCAAGGCAAGCAATGGCGAAGGCGTGTCTCAATCCCTTCGGACAGGCTTGAATACCCGAAATTTTAGCCGCTTGCATCACTTCATCTACTCGTCTTGATGCGGTCGCCCTTGACATTGACCATATCCGTTCTTCGGTGTTTTTCTTCTGCACTTGTCGGGCTTTCAAGCCATGCACAAGGTTTAACTCGTCTAAAAACGCATCAGATAAAGGCACTTGACGAAATACTTTTTTCTTCCTCCGTTTCAAAGTTTCAAAAACTACGGCTTTGGCTTCAAAGTCAATATTTCGGACTTTGAGGTTTAAGGCTTCGGAAATTCTGCAACCTGTATTTTTAAGAATCAGGCAGAAGGTTCTTATTTCTCGCTCGGCTTCCTTTGCAGCTTCTTCAAATTTCTCTCTTTCCTCTGCGGTCAAATACTTGCGTTTCCCTGCGCTGTCAAACAATTCTATTGGCATATCTTAAATAATTTGTTTACAATTTTTTATATACTAATAAGTAGTTAAAATATATGTTGCAAAATATATGTTGCAAAATATATCCGTCATGATATATACATGAAAGTAATTTTTTAACCTTTTTTTTAAAATGGCAGATAAAAAAAATGAAAAATTGAGTGGAGTAGAAAATGCTCAATTAATAAAGATAACAAAGACAGTCAAAGCCTTTTGTACCGATGATACTTTGAGCGAAAAAGATTTAGAAAAGTATGCAAAAGACCTTCATCAAAACCTACAAAAAAAACCGTTCCTACAACAGCTCGATATTACAACAGCAGTAAAAATTGCCCTTGAAAAAGATAAGCTCCGCTAAAAGAAAAAGAATCCCCTGCCAAGTGGTTCTTTTTCTTCCCTCACCTAATAAAGCCAATACATAATCAAAGAACTCAAAAGCACACTTAAAACCGAAGTTATAACTATTGTCTCAAAAACTACACGAAAGTATAAAATAGGTCAATGAATAGTACCCCCTCAGTATAAATATTGAGACAGAATTGGTAATTCTGTCTCATAGACTTCTACGGTTGCACTCACGCATACCTTTTTTATTTTTTTTATTTTTGTCAACACCTAATTCGGTTTTTTTTCTGTCAAAATCACGTTTATATTATGAGGAGGAATTTTACCTCCCCCCAGTATTTTGGCTATTTCAAAGTTTAATTTTAACGCCTAAGTTTATCACAATGCCGTGTGCTGGGGCATGAATATCTCTAAAACAGGATTGGTAATAGGACTTGAATTTATTTTATCCTACAATGCGCCCCATAGTCTGGACAAAAAATTGTTAAAATTAAGTTGATTTTTGTTATCAATGTTGATTGCAAATGAAAAATATAAAATGATAAACAATGTTGCCGTTGCAGTAATTATAAATGTAGTCATTGCACCAAACTGATACCAAATGAGTCCTGCTAAAGAACTTGCAAGCATCGTGCAAATACTTTGAAAACCAGCAAAAGTACCAATTGCAGTTGCTGTATCTTTTTTGTCTGTTATGGTGCTAATCCATGCTTTAGAAATACCTTCTGTTGCGGCGGCATAAATGCCGTAAAGTGCAAATAGCCCAAAGATGGTGTACACATTGGTACTAAAACCAATTCCAAAATAGACGATTGCAAAAATAGAAAGTCCGAATACAAATATGTTCTTCAAACCAATTTTGTCGGCAATTATGCCAATTGGGAAAGCACACAATGCAAAAATTAGATTGTAAAATATGTAAACACCAATAACCATAGTATCACTTAATCCTGCTTGCTTTGCTTTTAGCAATAAAAAAACATCTGAACTATTGAATAAAGTAAATGCTAAAAGACCGAACACAACTTTACGATATATCAAAGGGCTATCTTTCCAATACTTTATGAATGAAAAAAATGGTGTCGTTTTTTTAACTGCTATGCTGGTTTTATTTTTGTCTTTCAAAAAGAACGAAGCAAGAATTGAAAGGCATCCTGGAATAAAAGCAATATAGAACAGCGTTTTATAATTTTGAGGATAGTAATAGAGATAGAGCAACGCAAATGATGGACCCAATACTGCACCGAAGGTATCCATTGAACGATGAAAGCCAAAGATTTTACCTTTTGTTTCGGGGGTTGCTTCGTCTGAAAGCATGGCATCTCTTGCACCTGTTCTTATTCCTTTTCCGAAACGGTCAACTGTCCGTGCAAAGAAAATCCAAAACGGATAGACAAAAAGTGCCATCATTGGTTTTGATAAGGCACTAAAAGCATAGCCAATTTGTACAAAAGGAACGCGTCTGCCCGTGTTGTCGGATAGCTTGCCAAAGTAACCTTTACTAAGTCCTGCGGTAGCTTCTGCAACGCCTTCTAATATGCCAATTAAAACAATTGAAAACCCAATACTCTTTAAATAAATGGGCATAATAGGATACAGCATTTCGCTTGCTGTATCTGTAAACATACTTACCAATGATAAAGTCCAAACTGTCGGTGTAATGTATTTTAGTTTATTTTTCATTGTAATTATTTTAGTTTTAGGGCAAACGCATCAAAGTATTGTTAGAGATTTATGATTGTTTTTCAGTAACTTACACGTATAATTATATTTTAATTTTATTGACAATTCTTGACTTAAAATTCAGAACATTCAATAAACGTTACGATTTTAAAGTGATTCTTCTCTAACAATACTTTGATGCGTTTGCCCTATTTTAGTTTATTTTTATTCGTAGAAACGACTATATTGTTAATGCGGAATTTTTACCCCCTCAGTATTTTGACTATTTTAAAGTTTAATTTTTACGCCAAAGTTTATCACAATGCCGTCTGTCGGGGCATAAATATCGCTAAAAACAGGATTGGTAATTGAGCCTGTAAATACTTTATCCCACCGTGTTTGTCTGCGGTCTGTAAAATTTTCAGCGTTTAGGAAAATATTGAAATGTTCCCACATTTTTTCTGCTAAAAACCCAAACATAACATAACCTTTTCCTATCGTACCGTCTGAAAGTTGCTGATTACTGACATACAAACCTTCTAAACCGATGCGATATTTACCGTCTGCCTCCAA
>JANLQI010000476.1:0-21509 GCA_031367705.1 Saprospiraceae bacterium
TTATTTAATAAAAATGGGACAACCTTTCCATCTTCAAGTATTTATCCAAGTGGAGGAGGCGGGCAAGTCAATGCACAATTTAGTTTATGTAATATTTTACCCTGTAATTCCTCCGTGTGTCCGACAGCATCAGATGTTATACCTTTAATGAAAGCATCTTATGATTCGGTACATATAGCGTCATATACTGAATTGACTAAGTACATTGAAAAAGATTCGACCACAGCATTTTTAGGACAAGAAACGCTTAGGTTAACCAGAATTGATACGACAACGACAGCATTTATTTATACTGTTGGTTCTTCACCAAGAACATATTGTTTAAGTAATTTATTAGAAATTGAAAACTTGACAGATAAAACAGTAGAAGTGACTATTTATAATCCGTTAGCACCTACTCCCACTGTTTGGAAGAAAACAGTGATTCTGCCAAGGCAAAAAGCGGGAGAAAAATTTAATTTGCAAGGGACTTTTACATGTCTATACTGTTGTGCAAGTAATGCACAAGTAATAGCAAAAATAAAAGCGACATATAATTGACCCCCTCAGTATAAAACATTAAAAATCAGAAATTTAGCGTCTTGACGCTTTATAATATTCGATACTTTTTATTTTTTAAAATTTATAAAACGATAATAAAATGGTTGATGTAAGACCAGAAGAAATATCAGCGATACTCAAGCAGCAGTTGAGTGGTTTCTCAACGGCAACCGAATTGGAACAAATCGGTACAGTATTGCAAGTCGGCGACGGTATTGCGCGCATTTATGGCTTGAACAACGTTCAAGCGGGTGAACTCGTCGAGTTTGAGAATGGCACACAAGCCATTGCCTTGAACTTGGAAGAAGACAACGTGGGTGTCGTATTGCTCGGTTCGCCTGATGGTATTAAAGAAGGTTCAACGGCACGCCGTACAAGCCGTATCGCTTCAATTCAAGTAGGTGAAGGTTTGATTGGTCGTGTTGTCAACACTTTGGGTCAACCGATTGACGGTAAAGGTCCAATCACAGGTGTGAAATACGAAATGCCTTTGGAGCGTAAAGCACCGGGCGTTATCTTCCGTCAACCTGTAAACGAGCTATTGCAAACAGGTATCAAAGCGATTGACGCGATGATTCCGATTGGTCGTGGACAACGTGAATTGATTATTGGTGACCGCCAAACAGGTAAAACTGCGATTGCGTTGGACACCATCATCAATCAAAAAGAATTTTATGACCGCGGCGAACCCGTGTTCTGTATATATGTGGCGTGTGGTCAAAAGTCGTCAACTGTGGCACAAGTTGCCCGCGTTTTGGAAGAAACAGGTGCGATGGCTTACACGGTTATCGTTGCTTCATCAGCTGCTGACCCTGCTCCAATGCAGTTTTATGCACCATTTGCGGGCGCGGCGATTGGCGAATTTTTCCGTGATACAGGTCGCCCAGCCTTGATTGTTTATGATGATTTGTCAAAACAAGCGGTGGCTTACCGTGAAGTTTCGTTGTTATTACGTCGTCCTCCAGGACGTGAGGCATATCCAGGTGACGTTTTCTACCTCCACAGCCGTTTGTTAGAGCGTGCTGCAAAGGTTATTGCGAATGACAAAATCGCCAACGATATGAACGACTTACCTGAATCTTTGAAAGCAGCAGGTATCGTGAGAGGTGGTGGTTCATTAACGGCTTTGCCGATTATTGAAACACAAGCGGGTGACGTTTCGGCGTATATCCCAACCAACGTAATTTCGATTACAGACGGTCAGATTTTCTTGGATTTGGCTTTATTTAACTCAGGTGTACGTCCTGCGATTAACGTTGGTATCTCGGTATCGCGTGTAGGTGGTAACGCACAGATTAAGTCAATGAAGAAGATTGCAGGTACTTTGAAACTTGACCAAGCACAATATCGTGAATTGGAAGCGTTTGCAAAGTTCGGTTCTGACCTTGATGCAGCGACAAAAGGTGTTTTGGACAAAGGTTCACGCAACGTGGAATTGTTGAAACAACCACAATATTCGCCAGTATCTGTTGAGAAACAAGTAGCGGCAATCTATTGCGGTACAAACAACTTGCTTCGTAATGTTCCAATCAATAAAGTAGGTGCTTTTGAAGAGGCACTTTACCTTGCGCTTGATGCGAGCCACAAAGGTCTTTTGGAAAACTTGCGTAATGGCAAGTTGGAAGCGGCTGATTTGGAAACATTGAAGACATTGGCAGCACAAATTTCTAAGCAAGTATAAATTATTGATATTATTTTAAACACATAGTCACATAAGAAACATAGTTTTAGTTCCTTACTGGATGACAAAAAACTATGTCTCCTATGTGGCTATGTGTTAAATATAATCTTTATGAGACCCCCTCAGTAAAATTGTTAAATAGAAGCTGATTTTTCAGCAGAAGTCAAATAAAAAATGGCAAGTTTAAAAGAAGTCCGTATCCGCATTGCGTCGGTCATTAGTACGCAACAGATTACAAAAGCGATGAAAATGGTTTCGGCGGCAAAACTCCGTCGGGCGCAAGGTGCGATTGTTCAGATGCGCCCTTATGCAGACCATCTCAATAAAATGCTCATCAACATTTTGTCGAACCTCGACGGTGATTCAGAAACGGTGTTTGGCGTTGAGCGTGAAATTGAAAACGCTTGTATGGTTGTCGTTACGGCAAGTCGTGGCTTATGTGGTGCGTTCAATACCAATATTATCAAGCAAGCGGTGTTGACAATCAACGAAACATACGCAAAACAACGTGACAATGGCAAATTGACCATCGTTTGTGTCGGTAAAAAAAGCTATGACTATTTCCGTCGTCGCTATACAAACTGCACAGTCGTTGACCATGTTGAGTTGTACAATTCATTGAGTTTTGACGCTGTCAAAACAGTTGGTGAATACTTGATGGACAATTTTGAACAAAAGAAATTCGACCATATTTCAATTGCTTACGGACGTTTCAAAAACGCCGCTACGCAATTCGCTGAATGTGAGCAGTTTCTACCTGTTAGAAAATTGGAAGTTGCCAAAGGTGCTAAAAAAGCGAAAGCAGATTACATTTTTGAGCCTGACCAACAACAATTGTTACAGGAATTGGTGCCAAGCATTTTGCAAACGACTTTCTATAAATATACGCTCGATACGCAAGCCTCTGAACATGGCGCACGTATGACAGCGATGGACAAAGCAACAGAAAACGCTAATGAAATGTTGAAAAACCTCCGTATCAACTACAATAAAGCACGTCAAGAAGCGATTACAAAAGAATTGTCAGAAATTGTGGGCGGCGCAGCAGCACTTGAAGCATAAGAATCATTCTTTTCAGATATATTAGAAATACAACAGGCAACTTGGGGAGATCCGAAGTTGCCTGTTTTTTTTGTAAAAACACGCTTTTTACTGAGGGGGTTTGTTTTCACAAAGAGTCACTCAATTTTGAAATTTCAAGTGAAAAACAACTGTTTTTTACACTATTCATTCTGAATTGTATAGATTTGCAACATAAATAATAAATCATTACAACATGGCACTTGGCGACCGTTCCGTTCTCAATCCGTTCAAACCCTTAATCAATCAATTGCCACAAGGGTTTCGCAACCGCGTGTTTATCATACTCGCTATATTTTTTATATGGATGGTGATATTTGATAAAGCGAATTTGTTTACACAAATTAAGCTCGCACGAACGGTCAGTAAATTGCACAACGATAAGGTTTATTATGAAAACCAAATCAAGGAAGTGGAAGCACAACGCCTTGATATGGAAAGCAATACCGAAAAATTTGCCCGTGAACGCTACTTCATGAAAACCAACGATGAAGATGTTTTTGTCATTGACAAAAAAAAATAAGGCATCATGCCTAAAACATATAGAAATCTATATATTTTTACACCGAAATAACGGAATATCCAAATTCTCTCATTCTTTCACTCACTCACTCATTTGATATGTCAGTATTAGTTAATAAAAACTCGAGAGTCATCGTACAAGGCTTTACGGGAAAAGAAGGTACATTCCACGCTGAACAGTGCATTGAATACGGCACAAACGTTGTTGGTGGCGTAACGCCTGGAAAAGGCGGCAGTACACACCTCGACCGTCCTGTTTTCAACACCGTTCAAAACGCAGTTGACCAAGTTCAAGCAAACGTCACTTTGATATTTGTGCCCCCGAAATTTGCAGCAGATGCCATCATGGAAGCCGCTGAAGCTGGAATCGAAGTCATTATCTGTATTACTGAGGGGATTCCCGTACAAGATATGATGAAAGCGAAGGCTTATTTGAATGACAAACCTTGTCGTTTGATTGGACCAAACTGCCCAGGCGTTATTACACCAGGCGAAGCAAAAGTAGGCATTATGCCCGGTTTTGTCTTCAAAAAAGGACGTATTGGTATTGTTTCTAAATCTGGTACATTGACGTATGAAGCGGCAGACCAAGTAGTTAAAGCAGGTTTGGGTGTATCAACAGCTATCGGTATCGGCGGTGACCCTATCATTGGCACAACGACAAAAGAAGCGGTTGAGATGTTCATGAACGACCCAGAAACAGATGCGATTGTTCTCATCGGTGAAATCGGCGGCAGCATGGAAGCAGATGCAGCATATTGGATCAAAGAAACAGGCAATAAAAAACCTGTTATTGGCTTTATTGCTGGTCAAACAGCACCAAAAGGTCGTAAAATGGGTCATGCAGGAGCTATTGTTGGCTCGGCTGATGATACAGCAGAAGCAAAAATGCGTATCCTGGGCGAATGTGGTATCCACGTTGTCAAATCACCTGCTGACATCGGCGCGACAGTTGCAGCAGTTATCAAAGGTTAATTATACATTAATAATTCATACTTGAATAACGGTATTTTGAAAAAAAAATGCCTTAAAGCCCATGCAATCCGCATGGGCTTTACTATTTTTGGCAGTTATTTTGACTAAACACCTCCTTTTCAGTCTTATTATATATAAATTGCAAAAACAAATACTAAAACTACTCAGCCGTAACTCAGACGGTTACGACGTTTTCGATTTCCGAGTGGGTACACTTATCGGCACAAGTGTTCTTTTCCTTATACCCATTATTAACAACTACTTTGAAGACCCTATTCCCGACTTGCCATTAATACGTAGTATATTGATTGTCATACAGTTGTACTTAATTTTTGCTTCTTATCATATTGCTTTTATTAAAAAATGGGCAAACGAAACAGGGAATCTGTTTTCCATAACCTATGCCGCAATCATTTCTTCTGCCGCTTTTCTTAATCAATTTCAAACGATACAAACAGTCTTTACTTTAACCTTTTTGGTGGGTATGATCGGCATGTTCAAGTTTAAAAAAACGATGACTTTATACGTTTTTTTGGCTTCTACATGTTTCATCGGGCTTGTATGGTTGAGTCAAATAGACTTACATACTAAAAAATTTGTGACAACAATCGCGCTTCTGCTCTTTACTTGTGGCTACTATGTTTTTTATATAAAATTAGATTATGTGCATAAACTGAAGCAACGGGAAAATGACTTGTCCGAAAGTGAATTGTGGTTTCGCAATATTTTCGACAATGCCCCAATTGGCATTGTCATGCTTGATAATACGTATAAAGCGTTCAAATTTAATCATTTTTTTCAAAAAATGACGGGTTATACTGAGGGGGAGCTTTTGAAATCAGGGCTCAAAAACCTCATGTTTCCAGAAGATATTATGACCCATGAACAATTCGATGTGTTTTTAGAAAAGGAAAATAACTATATTGAGCAACGGCTTATTCAAAAATCGGGCACGACTTTGTGGATACGTCAAACCATGTCTCAAATGACTGTAAACGATAAATTATATACGATTTCTATGTTTACAGACATTTCTCTTGAACGGCTTGCCGATGCACAATTACAAGAATCAACACACCAATTGAGAGCTCAAAATGCCTCTTTGGAAGAGTTTAGTTATGTAATCAGCCATGATTTGCAGGAACCTTTGCGTATGATTACCAGTTTCTCCCAATTTATACAAAAGCGGTATATCAACACACTTGAAAATGAAGAAGCTCGTAAAGATTTCCAATTTGTGATTGATGGTGCCAAAAGGATGAGTACGCTCATAAAAGATATGCGCGAATATACTCAGTGGAGTGCCCAAAGTTTACCAATTGAATGGGTCAATGTTGAAGACGTTCTTTCAGAGGCCAAAAAGAACCTTACAGTCGCTATCAATCTAAGTCAGGTGACGATTACGACTTCAAATCTGCCTGTTATTCAAGCCAATCGCCTAATGTTGGTTCAAGTTTTTCAAAATCTCATCGGAAATGCAATAAAATATCGTCATCCTCTACGTCAACCAGAAATTGAAATAACTGTGATTCAATTGAATAACCGCTGGTTATTTCAATTGAAAGACAATGGTATAGGCTTCGATGAGCAGTATAAAGAAAGAATTTTTGGTATTTTCCAAAGATTAGACAATGACCGTGTTAAAGGAAACGGCATCGGATTGGCGATATGCAAAAGAATTATTGAAAAACAAGGGGGTCGTATTTGGGCTGAATCGGTAAAAAATGAAGGTTCAACTTTTAGTTTCACAATCCCTGTTAGGCATAAAAACCGCCTTTATACTGAGGGGATCTTGCAGGAAGATTTGATTGATATTGTTTAAATTGTGGCCGCTCAAATGCATTTTAGACTTCAACGGATGCCTTCGTACTTGCATTTTTGTTTTTGTATGAACTAAAAAAACTTGCCCAACGCATTTGCAAAACGCCTTTTATGGCCTCACTAAAAATACTCATATTCATTTTTGAAACGCCTTCTACCCTATCCACAAACTTGATAGGCACTTCTTTGATTTTAAAACCCAAAGTATGCGCTGCAAACTTCATTTCTATCTGGAAAGCATAGCCAATAAAACGTATTTTACTCAAATCTATCGCTTCTAAAACCTCGCGTGAGTAGCAAACAAAGCCCGCCGTCGGGTCAGCAACAGGCAACCAAGTGACGATACGGACATACCAAGAAGCCCCATAACTCAACAAAATCCTATCCCAAGTCCAGTTTTTAACATCGCCACCTTTGACATAACGGCTACCGACACTCATGCTCCACCCCTCAGTACAAGCAGTCACAAGACGTGGTAAGTCCATTGGTTTGTGGCTAAAGTCAGCATCCATTTCCAAAATATAATCGTACTCTCGTTCAATGCCCCAACGGAAACCTGCGATATATGCTGTCCCAAGCCCTAATTTACCTTTACGTTCTATAATATGTAGCGCATCAGGATAATACGCTTGATGATTTTTAACTAACTGAGCTGTACCATCGGGTGAGCCATCGTCCACAACCAAGATGTGAAACGGCATATCGAGAGCAAAAACGGCATCAATAATTTTGATGATATTTTCTTTCTCATTGTAAGTCGGTATGATGACAAGATTTCGGGTCACGTGCAATAGAGATTCAAAGTTTATAATATCATTAATACAGCCATAAGTCGGTTCGGCAAAGATATGCCGAATATCCAATGTATCGTCACTCAAAGTTACCTTGTTTAGAACGTAATGAATTTCAATTTTTTATAGATTAAGTTTTCCTTAACAACTTATTTAAATATCAAATATCTTACCAATATTAAATTTAAATATTATAGTTTCTAAGTAACAAGTGCACTTATCTTCTTAATACCTTAAAATTCCAGTTAATAATACTATTTTTACGCCTCAAAAGTCATTAATTATCTCTATATCTCAACATATTTATGGCAATAAGGCGTAAGACAAATTATTTTTATAGCATCATCAGTGTCGCATTGGTTTTGTTTCTATTAGGCTTCTTTGGAGCTGCACTATTATTTGTAAAACAGCAAGCCGACAGTCAACAGGAAAAAATCAGCATGATGGTCGAGTTGAAAGAAGAAGCCGACTCCACTGCTTTAAGTGACTTAAAACGCTGGTTACCCACTGCCGATTTCGCTCGTGCAGCTCGTTTTGTCTCCAAACAAGAAGCCGCGGAGACGATGCGTAAAAGTTTGGGCGATAGCTATATCGATCCCGATATGCCCCTACCCTTCTTCGACGCGTATTCCATAAACCTAAAATCAGACCGAATGTCTGCGGATAGTATAACAGCTATTTCAAAACGTTTGAAAGACAACATAGCCGTTTCAGATGTCTATATGGATGAAGGTTTGATTGGTGAAGTGTCGAAAGCTGTACAAAAAATAGCCCTTATTGCCTTCATTATCACTGGATTATTCATTATTGTTGCCATTACTTTGATTCACAACACTATCCGTCTCAATCTATACAGCGACCGTTTTATCATCAAAAATATGGAACTTGTGGGCGCATCTTGGCGTTTCATTACCCGTCCATATATCCAACGTGGCATGATAAATGGTTTTCTAAGTGCGGTTATAGCCATTGGCATCATGGCAGTTATTTGGTTTTTTGTTCAAAAAGAAGCACCCGAACTCAACCTGTTACTTGGAAACAACCTATTTTGGCTATACATTGCAGGTTTAATTCTTCTTGGCGTTTTGATTAGTTGGATAAGTACATTTTATGTCGTCAATAAATATTTGAAAATGAGATTAGATGAGTTGTATTAATTGTATTGTTAAATTGATGAATTGTTGTATTGCAAACGGCGCAATTGAACAATACAACAATTTAATAATTTTTAACCCTAATTAACACCCCCCTCAGTATAAAATTCGTTTTCTTTGCAAAATAATTAAAAAAGTTGATAGGCAACTAACTGTTTAAAATACATTTTTTACAAACCATAAATTATTAAAAAATGGCAAAGCCTAATAAGCCACAGCAAAAATCGCAACCCATACAAATACAGCCCAAAGCGGCTACACCTGCTCGTCCTCAAGCAACTGCAGCTCGGGCGAAAGCAGCGACCCCCTCAGTATTTGGGCAACGCAATGACAAATTGGTTTTCGGACGTGAAACCTACAAATGGATGTTCATCGGTTTGGCAATCATGGCTGTTGGATTCATCTGTATGTCAGGTGGCGCGATGACAGACCCTAATGTATGGGACGAAAGCATCATTTATAGCCCAACGCGCACCGTTATTGCACCTTTTTTGATTCTTGTAGGTTTAGGTGTACAGATTATAGCCATTTTCAAAAAAAATACAACGGCTGAATAAGTACGTAAAAAAAACTATTTTCCAGACTTATAAGGACATAAACACCTTATAGGTCTATTTTTGTTTTAAATAGCCAACTTTAAAAATGACATATTTACAAGCCATTATCATCGCCATTATCGAGGGTTTGACCGAGTTTTTACCCGTCAGTTCCACCGGACACATGGTTATCACATCGTCGCTGATGGGCATCTCAGGCAGCGATTTCACTAAAATGTTTGAGGTCGTTATCCAATTCGGGGCAATTCTGTCCGTTGTCGTGCTTTATTGGAGACGTTTTCTACAAAGTTTTGATTTTTATGTCAAACTCGCTGTCGGATTTATTCCTGCCGCTGTTTTTGGCGTTTTGTTCTACAAACACGTCAAAGCCTTGCTTGAAAGCCCAACTTTTATTGCCGTTATGTTGCTCGTAGGCGGTATCATTTTGCTTTTCGTTGACGATTGGTTCATCAAAAATGAAGACAAACCAACCGAACAAAGTCAAGAAATAACTTACAAAAAAGCATTGACAATTGGTTGTTTTCAAGTCCTTGCGATGATCTTCCCTGGTTTGAGCCGTTCTGCTGCTACTATTATCGGTGGCTTAACGCAAAAACTAACACGGCAACGGGCGGCAGAGTTTTCTTTTTTCCTCGCTGTACCAACGATGGCAGCAGCAACGCTCAAGGATGGTTACGAATTTTGGAAAGGTGTAAAATTGGGTGAAATTGCCCCCCTCACTAGTGCCGACTGGGGCGTATTGGCAGTGGGTAATATTGTCGCTTTCGTCGTCGCTTTGATTGCAATTCGCACATTTATCGGTTTTTTGACCAAAAATGGCTTTAAAGTGTTTGGTTATTACCGCATCGTCGTCGGTTTATTGATTCTCATATTACAAGCAATAGGTATTCAGCTTTTTATAAATTAGTTATTTGTTGATTATTAGAGATTGGTCATGAGTGAATACTGATGACCAATCCCTAATAACGAATAACGAATCAACCACTTTACCTTTTTTTATTATACCCCCACTTCCGTGCGAGGGATAAACCATAGAAAAAAAAGTAATCGTTATTGCTGGGCGTACCCGCTATGCTTATGCCATCAAGATAATCTGTTGAAGTGACAAAAAACGAACCTTGAAGTGCTAAAGACCATTCTTCAGTCATATCAAAATGAAGACCAATGCCTAAAGGAATGGTTAATAATGCTGTAGGTATAGTCGCATTTCTATCAGGTGCATTGGCCGCTAAACCTTGAACTTTGGGATTTATAAATGTAACACCCACACCAGCCGAAACAAAAACATTGGTTTGAGGAATAAAATCACCATCTGAATTGAAAGCATTCCTTGCAAATGGCGCATATTGTACAGCAGAACCGATGAAAGTAATAGGTGAAGTGAATTTTACACCTCGATTTTGGCGGTCTGGATAATTGGCATCATTGCCTGAAATTTCACCCAATTGCAACTGCCCTTTCAAGGAAAATTTGGGATTGTCAAATTGTTTAGCAACCAAAAGACCATAACCAATATTGATTTCTTTCAAATCAACATAACCTTTAACTAAATCACCTTGATAATTAATGCACCCGAGGGTCACACCCGCAGACATTTGGGCGTAATTGAATTGTAAAAACACGAAGCAAAAGCCGATGATAAATATTTTTTTTTTCATAATCGTTCAATCGGTTTAAAAGTGTGAAAAATAATTGTTTGCCTTGATACGATGCTCTTATGAACAAAGTTTATATTTTTTTTTGAAAAAACACTAAATCACACTTAAATTAATTGTTTTGGTTGATAAAAAGAGATTTTCAAACAGTACAATCTTTGTAGCTTATGACCGATAAAATTATCCCAGTCACGCAACGCAGCGCATTATCGCCTATAATGATAGATTCAGCGATTGAAGGCGGCGTGTTTCTCATTGATAAACCTTTGGGGTGGACATCGTTTGCGGTGGTCAATAAACTCCGTCATCGGTTGACACGTTTGTATAAAAATAAAAAATATAAAGTCGGACATGCGGGTACACTCGACCCTTTGGCGACGGGTCTGCTCATCGTTTGTTTTGGCAAAATGACGAAACAAATTGATTCATTTATGGGCTTACCGAAGGCTTATACTGGCATCATAAAATTAGGCGAAACAACACCAAGTTACGATGCCGAAACAGAAGTCAATGAGCGTTTTCCTATCGAACACATCACCCCCTCAGTATTAGAAACTGCACGGCAACAGTTTTTAGGCGAAATAGACCAAATGCCACCCATATTTTCAGCCATCAAAAAAAATGGAAAACGATTGTATGAATCCGCTCGAAGTGGCGAAGAAGTTGAGATTCAATCTCGACGAATAACGATACATCAATTTGATATCCAACAAGTTACAGAATCAGAAATCGGCTTTTATGTTCGTTGTTCAAAAGGAACTTATATCCGTTCATTGGCTTTCGATTTTGGTAAAGCCTGTGGCAGTGGTGGTTATTTGACAAAATTATGCCGTACAGAAATCGGTGAATTTAAAAATGAAGATGCTTGGCAATTAGAAGACTTGGTAACAGAAATAGAAAAAATCGGTCAAAAAGCACCGTAGCACGGACTTCCAGTCCGTGAATGTGTAGTCATCAAAAAATCTATTTAAGGACAAATTTGCCGCAAGTTTCAAACTTCTAATAAGTTATAACTCATTAAAAATCAATGTTTTACAACATACCCAACGACTTTTTAAACATTCACGGACTGAAAGTCCGTGCTACGTACGATATTTAATAAAAAATGAAACAAATACGTGTAAAAATACAACTATTCCTACTTCGCAATTATCTGAATGGATTGGCTCTTTTTTCTGAATTAAAGGCAGGACAAAAGACGGGTGAAATCATATTCAAGCCTCGAAAAGGTCGTTTGACTGATGAAAATCGCCAAACATTGAGCGAAGCCACTTGGGAAACATTGTTTTTAGGTGATGTAAAAATCCAAACTTATCGTTGGGAAGGCAGCAAAGGCACTGTTTTGTTGGCGCATGGTTGGGAAAGCAATGCCGCCCGTTGGGAAGTTTTGGTCAACAAATTGCGAAAAAATGGTTTTTCTGTTGTTGCCCTTGATGCACCTGCACATGGCGAGTCGGGCAGCCCATATTTCAATGCTTTGCTTTATGCCGAAATGATTGAAGTGGCCGCCAAACATTTTACACCTATTGCTATGGTCGGTCATTCTGCTGGTGCATTTGCGACGGCTTTTTGCGCCATTCATTATTTGCACCCCTCAGTAAAACGGGTTGTTTTGCTGGCACCACCTTCAGAATTGAATCAAATTTTCAATAAATTCCTTGATTTTGTTCAAGTTTCTAAAAATGTAAGACGTGGTTTTTACAATAAATTGGAACAACGTTTTGCTAAACCTATTGAATATTTTTCCATAAAAGAACTCATTAAACCATTGAAAATCAACGGTTTAATCATGCACGATAAAACCGATGACATCTGTAATTTTTCTGATAGCGAACAGATTCATGCCAATTGGCAAGGCTCAACGTTCATTCCTACTGAGGGGTATGGTCATCGGTTGCAAAATGACTTTGTTCACAATTCTGTTTCAGATTATTTAACAAAAGAATTGTCTTAAATAGCTACATTTGCCCATAAAATCAAGAAAAAAATGACAGAAAAGCGTCCCGTAGGCATCATTGGCGCAGGTAGTTTTGGTATTGCTATCGCAAAATTATTGGAACACAATACAGAAGTCCTCATATATACTCGTAAACCTGAAACGGTTGTAGCCATCAACGATGAACGCTTTTATTACGGTCAATCATTGAGCACGAAAATACGTGCCACCAATAATCCGCAGGATATTGCAGAGCAGTGCCGTTTGATTTTCCCTATCGTTCCGTCATCAGGTTTTAGGACAACGATGCAGCTTTTTTCTCCCTATTTGAAGCCATATCATATACTTATACATGGTACAAAAGGCTTAGATTTAGTGAATTTAAAGGAAGGCGAACTCAAACGCCATACGCCTGTTACCCGCGCCAATATCCGCACAATGAGCGAAGTGATTGTCGAAGAAACCTCCGTGATACGCATTGGCTGCTTGTCAGGGCCTAATTTAGCAAACGAAATCCTCGAAGGGCAACCCACAGCGACCTTGATAGCGAGCCGTTTCAAGGAAGTGATTGATGCGGGAAAAGTGGTTTTAAACTCCAAACAGTTCCATGTTTTTGGCAGTCACGAAATTTTGGGTGCAGAATTGGCCGGTGCTTTTAAAAACATCATAGCACTCGGTTCAGGCATTTTGGGCGGCAAAGGCATGGGTCGCAACATTCAAGCGATGCTTTTGACACGAGGTTTGACGGAAATGATTGCTTTTGGCAAAAAGTTAGGCGCATCAAATCAAGCCTTTCTTGGCACGGCGGGCATTGGTGATTTGATTGCCACAGCGACCTCTACAAATAGCCGAAATTATACATTCGGTATGCGCCTTGCACAAGGCGAAACTCGCGAAGACATTCTCAACTCGATGACAGAAGTGGCAGAAGGCGTACGGACATTGCGTTTAGCACGTTCGTTAGCAAGGACATATCGCCTTCATGTGCCTATTTCTGAAATGCTTTACCGTGTCGTTTTTGAAAATTTTGATATTGATAAGGCTATTGAGTATTTGATGGAATATCCTTATGATGTGGATGTAGATTTTGTTTAATACATAGATTACAATTTATTCATTTTGCTCAAATACATTTGCTCACGCTCAACAAAACGTATCAATTCTTCTTCTTTTGGCAATTCAACAAGATATTTACTAACAAAAATTTGTTGCGATAAATTTCCAGTTGCATAATGAACCAATGTATCATTTTTTTGAGCGCACAATATGATACCAACAGGCGGATTGTCGCCTTCAATCATTTCATTTTCTCTAAAATAATTGATATACATATTCATTTGACCGGCATCGGCATGGTCGAAAGTACCAATTTTAAGGTCAATCAAAACATGACAACGTAATAAACGATGATAAAAAACAAGGTCAATATGGTAATGTTCGTTGTCAAAAGTGATACGTTTTTGACGGGCTTCAAAACAGAAACCACGTCCTAATTCTATCAAAAAATCCTGTAAATGACTGATTATTGCCGTTTCTAAGTCTTTTTCGCTGTATTGATATTCTTCTTTTAAATCTAAAAACTCCAAAATATAAGGGTTACGTATAACCTCCGTGGCTTCTAAAACAAGACCGTCTCGGATTTTATTAATGACACCTTCTTTATCCGTTGAAAGCCCCGTTCTTTCAAACAATAATGTTTCAATGGCTCTTTTAAGTTCTCGAACTTTCCAGTTATTTTTTATGGCTTCTATTTCATAAAATATTCGTTTCAAAGGCGTTTCTGCCTTCAAAAGCTCAATAAAATGGGAAAAACTAAGGCGGCTCAGTAGAAGGTCAGCGTCTGTCACACTTAAATTACTTGTTACTTTTTGAGGTTTAAAGTCACTCACATTCATAAATAACTTTTGGTTCTTGAATTTTGCAGACACCGTCTGCAAAATTTGAGGGTAAGCTTTATAAAATTCTATGCACGTATATAAAGCACGCTCGGAAAGGCCTTTCATGGGCTTTATTTGTTTCAACCGCGCCGCAATGACTTTATACAATCGCTCACCATACGTCGCACGGTCTTTTCCATTTTGCTCATATTCATAAAGGTAGAAGCCGACGAGCCAATTTCTAAGACTTAAAGCCGTATTGACCTGCCTTACTGCTTCATTTTGAAAATAGGTATTCACCTGATTTATGCTTTCCAAAAGATGTGATAATTCCATTTGTAAGTTTTTTAGATCACAAATTTCAACATAAAAATTTTATTATTCACACTTTTTAAAACATAAAGTTTTTGAAAATATTATTTCCGTCTATAAATTTTTTCTATTAACGTATTTGAGTATAATGGTCAAACAAAGCCTCGTACTCCGCTTTATAAGACGTATTCATAATACTTTGCCAACGTTTATCGGTTCTATATTTCTCAACATTGGCTTTCGTGGCAGGTTTTTGATACTTCAAAGCCATGTCAATGCCCTTTAAAAACTGTGTGGTATCGCCAAAATGGAACATAATTTCTGCAAACGAATCGCAAATATTTCCATCAGATTGATTGGCATTTAAGGCATCTGTAATATAGCGTTTAGCGGAGTCTGCATTGTCTTGTTTGAGGTAAAAATAAGCCAAAGTATTATAAATATAAACACTTTGTGGCATGATGGCGCGTGACTTCTGGAAAGACTTTTCTAAGACTTTTGGGTCTTCTAACTTGCATTGATTTGCCAAATAAGCCGCATTGCAAAGCATCAAACCCATGACCTGTTTTTTGTCAAAATAGGCACTATTTAAGCGTTTTTCCTTACGTTCAGCTTCTTTTGCTAAGGCAAATGCTTGTTTTGCGAGTGTATCAATAGCAGATATTTTATTATATCCATAGCCATCGTAGTATCCTGCTTTTGTCATCAAAATACTCACTTCCATTGCATATCCCGCAATATCGTCGGGATAACGACTGTGTAATTCCCTTGCTTTTTCAATAGCATTATTGAATAGGTCTTTTTCATGCAAGGTAATGGCTTTGGTTAGGTAAAAATTAGCCCAATTTGAAAGGGTCTGAATGTGTTCTTGTTCAGTTACATCAGGCAAATTATTTTGCTTAAAATCTAATTCAGACAACAAACTTTCCGCTTCGTCAAAACGCTCTTTTTGGATAAAATAATTGGCTAAATACTGAGGGGTCGTTTGTCGTGTTAAAAACAAAGCGGCTTTGTAAAAAAGCGAATCCAAAGGCGCATTTTCGGGAATAGACACTGACCTAAGTGGTTCATCTGGCATTTGTATAAACATGGTGATGTGTTTATCGGTATTGACGACATAGCCTGTAATTACTTTGTCTTCATAACCTAACAATGTTTTACCTGCCTCAAAAAGCCCTTTTATGTCATAATCTTTTCTCTCACTGCCATCGGCAATACGCAATTGGCTTTTCAAACGGGCTTTGTCATTTTGGCGACAAGCACTGCTGCGGCTCGTGCTGCTGTCTCGTGGGTACATGATTTGCAACATTTCGGACATGACTTTTGCCACAACCGTTTCGCCTTTAAATCCTTTTTGCTCCATATCTGGCGGCACAGAAAAGGCTTTTATGACATACAAAGCATTGTTTTCGGTAAAATTATTGAACCGCCAAACTGCCCAAACAATCAACAAAGCGATGCCCAAACGCCATCCTAACAATAAAATATTGTTTGATTTTTTCGCCATCTTGTCAAAAGATGTCGTCTGATACCAAGTCTTTAGGTTGGTTAAAAAATTGCGTAGTCTATTCATTTAAGCGGTTTGATTTAATTTAGGGTTAAAATTAATGTAATATTATGATTTTTCTGTACGATGTGGCGTAAATTCACCCCTCAGTACTTTCATTAAAAAATCTAAAACAACATGGCAAAAGTAAAAATAACGGATTTTAAAAAATTCGTCGCGCAAATGTCCACCGATGAAATACGAGAAGAACTCATCATTCTTTTCAACAAACTGCCACAAGTGCACGACTATTATGCACAAGAATTGATGCGTCCAGAAGATAGAAAATCTGTCCTTGCCGACTATAAAAAGAAAGTCAATAACCAGTTTTGGACGCGTGGTGGCAATCCGCGAAATACCAGTAATGTAGAAGTTCGGAAGATAATAACCGAGTTTGAAAAGGTTTGTATCTCTAAAAAAGAAGTCGTTGAATTGCTGTTATATCGTGTAGATGTAGCACTTGACCAAGCCAATCAGTTTGGTGGGTTGCCTGACGGTGATTACAATGCAGCGGTTAATGCTTATGAAAAAGCCTTGAAAATCATTACAAAAGAGAAATTAGAAGCCTATTTTAAGGTAGAATGTCGTGAAATTTCGAGAAACAGAGGCAATATGGATTATTGGGTTATCGATCAGATGAAAGACTTGAATATGGAATATTTAGGAGAAGATTAGTAATCTATTTATATTAATCCTCGTTATATTCATCAACCAATTCTTTGACATTCAACATAAAACCGTCTGTCACTTCAAACGATTCAGCCCAGTCTTGAATAGACCAGTTTTGACCTTTTTCGGCAATCATCACTTGTTCAGTTGACGTAAAAATCCAAAGGACACGCCTGACACCGTTTTTGTGCAGATGTTTGGTTTTATCAAAATAATAAGTTGGATTACTCATTAAATCGGCTTTTGTATCTACTTCAATCACAATTTCAGGTATTATTTCGGCATAATGCGCGTTCAAAGGCGTATTTTTTAAAGATGCTTTTGTCCAAAGGCAAATATCAGCAGCTCGCCAATCGCCTTTTTTGAATTTTAAACCTGCTTCATTTGTTCCGAAAATGTATTTTTTGCGAAGGGCAACATGAGTTGCCGCAAATACCTCACCGACGAGATAGGACTGGATTAAGCTACTTGCCATGATTTGTTCAATAGTTTTCTCGTTTTTTAATACGGCTTGCCAACCGCTATAATAAATCGGCTTTCCATCCACCATTTCATAAATGAGGGCTTCGGAAATGTTTACATCGCTAACGGCTTCGGCAGCGACTTCGGCTGTGGCATATTGTGACTCTATCATATTGTTGGTGTTTTTTTTTTACAAAAATAAAGGTTTAATTGAAAAATCGTAGAAAATTAATACGATTTATACCCCCTCAGTATTTTTTATTTTCAGAAAAACCATTCCCTACCAATTATGTTTTACTTTGATTCAATCCAAAAGAGGGAAAGAAGTTTATCCTAAAAAGGCAAATCGCCTTCATTTCTGCGATGTATATGGTTATGATAGCTCAAATAATCCGTTATCGGCGGCTGAACATCGTCAAATTCACCTGCATCATAACGTCTTTGAAATTCTTCATGCTCTTTTTCAAACTCTTTTGCGGACTCTATGCACTTACAAAACGCGCCCCAACGACATGACTCAGGCTCTACATCACAAAATTCCATAGTCGAAAAACCGCCCATCTCGGGTGGAAAAAACTGTATTTCTTCATTTGCCCAAGCATCTCTAAGGACTTTGTAGAGCAAACGCGGAGGTGCATTGTCTGGAATGTCTGCATCTGTATTGTAAGCAAGCCAAAGCTGTAAAATCCCATCGTTCAATTCAGCGACTTCTTCATCTGTTAATTTATCATCAGGCGGAAAAGCCTCGGCTTTAATGCCATAAATATCGGACATCGGTTCAAACGGCGTACATTCCCATGCAACGATGTACTCTAAGCCATAGTCGTGAGCAGGATGGTCGGGATATAAAACCTTGTAGTTTGGAGTTGAAGGTAAGTTTTTGGCTGCGGATTTCAAATCGGCAAGTAATTGAGAAACGTAGTTTTTCATAGATGGATGTTTAATGAGCAATAAAATATTTTTGTAAAGATAGATAATACCCCCTCAGTAAAAAGCCTTTTGTGCGGTGCAAAAGGCTTTTTTATTTTAGAAAGACCAGTGGTTTCCAATTAAGTTTTACTGAAACACTACTGCCCATTCTCAATCCTGATTTGAACAATCCCTTGGATGACATTTTCTCTTTTTTTAAATATAATTCATTTTTTCTTTTTCTTGTTTTTCTTAACAAGCGTTTGAGCATCTACTTTATCCTTCAAACGCCCCGTTGACATCTTGTTTTTTACTAAGTCATCAAGATTTATGAAATGAATCGGAACACCCTCAAATTCAGCATCTTGACAGTTTGTAAAACAAGTTTCAAAGTCTAATCCTTCCAAATCAATAATAAGGTCAATTCTATTCGGTTCATAACCCAATTGAACGATATTGTTAGGGTCGAGCAAGTCCTCTTTTTGAAAACCCAACATGCAAAAACCAAAGTCTTTGATTGTTTTGATAACTTTTTCCGCATTTTCTGGATGTGCCCAAACCCAAAAGTCAATGTCTTTGGTATATCTTGGATAGCCATGATAAGCCACAGCAAAGCCGCCAACAACGAGGTATTTAACGTCGTTTTCGTTTAACAATCTTATAAACTCTTTGAAATTCTCGTCCAGTACCATATTTCCAATCGTTGTATTGTTTACGGATTTCTTCTAACGCACGTATGCGCTCAATAGGCGGTCTTGACAACCAATAGAGTACATCATCGGGTTCTTCTCCTTTTTTGAAAATGCGTATTTGCGGTAAACTATTAACTTGTTCCATCTTTTTTTTACAAAAGTAAGCCTTTTCGAGAATAAAAATATTTTACACCCTAACTTTAAATGAAAAACCATTCAAATCAATTTATGTTTTACTTTCATTAAACAAGTCTGTAACTTTGCGCCGCTTTTTACATTAAAAAGACTTCCAATTTACTGATGGGGGCATTTTCTCCTCAATTATCACTCATTCTAAATCATTTTATGACTAAAATAGACATTCGCCAACTCACCAAAGAACGCATCCTCGTCATTGACGGCGCTATGGGTTCACTTATTCAAGAATATAAACTCACTGAAAAAGACTTCCGTGGGGAACGTTTCAAGGACTTTCACCGTGATATTCAAGGAAATAACGATATTTTGTCCATCACTCGCCCCGATGTGATTGAAGCCATTCACCGAGCCTACCTCGATGCAGGGGCAGATATCATCGAAACCAACACTTTTTCAGGTACACGCATCGCACAAGCCGATTATGAATTGGAAGAAGCGGTTTATGACATTAATTTTGAATCTGCACGCGTTGCACGTAAGGTTGCCGATGAATATACCGCAGCTAATCCGGACAAACCGCGCTATGTGGCGGGTGCAATGGGACCCACAAACCGTACCGCTTCAATTTCACCCGATGTCAACAATCCAGGTTTTCGAGCCGTGACGTTTGATGAACTGGTTGACGCATACTATGAAGAAGTCGGTGCCTTGATTGACGGTGGCGTTGATATTTTGTTGGTCGAAACTATTTTCGATACATTGAACGCCAAAGCAGCAATTTATGCGATTGAAAAATACTACGAAGAGCACCCCTCAGTATCACCGCTCCCAGTGATGATTTCGGGCACAATTACCGATGCATCGGGCAGAACTTTGTCTGGTCAAACGGTTGAGGCGTTTTATATTTCTGTCAATCACGTTTCTAATTTGTTAACCATTGGTTTAAACTGCGCTTTGGGTGCAGAAGAAATGCGTCCACACGTTGAGTCTTTGTCAAATATTGCTTCTTGTCATGTTCATGCTTATCCGAATGCGGGACTCCCCAATGAATTTGGCGAATACGACCAAACGGCGGAGCAAATGCAAGTCTTTATTCGTGAATTTGCAGAAAGCGGTTTCCTCAATATTATAGGTGGCTGTTGTGGTACAACACCCGACCACATTCGTTTGATGGCAGAAGCTGTAAAAGGCATAAAGCCACGTAAACCAGTGAAAGACAAGGGCAATTCAACGTATTCGGGGCTTGAACCTTTGATTGTGCGTGAAAATACAAACTTTATCAACGTCGGTGAACGGACGAATGTAACAGGTTCACGTGCCTTTGCACGTTTGATTAAACAAGGCGATTTCTCAGCTGCTTTGGATGTGGCACGTTCGCAAGTAGAAGGTGGCGCGCAAGTCATTGACATCAATATGGACGAAGGTTTATTGGATTCTGAAAAGGCGATGGTGGAATTTTTGCACCTCGTTATGTCCGAACCCGATATTGCGAAGTTGCCGATTATGATTGACTCGTCAAAATTCAATGTTATCGAAGCGGGTTTGAAATGTGTGCAAGGCAAATGTATTGTCAACTCGATTTCGATGAAAGAAGGCGAGGAAAAGTTTATCGAACAAGCCAAAATCGTCAGAAAATACGGTGCAGCAGCCGTTGTCATGGCTTTTGATGAAGAAGGACAAGCCGATACAATGGAGCGTAAAGTAGATATTTGCGCCAGAGCTTATAAAATTTTGGTCGAACAAGTCGGTTTCAAGCCTTATGACATCATTTTTGACCCAAATATTTTTGCAATTGCAACAGGTATTGAGGAACATAATAATTATGCTGTTTATTTCATTGAGGCATGTCGGGGCATCAAGCAACGTTGTCCAGGCGCAAAAATTTCGGGCGGTGTATCCAATGTTTCTTTCAGTTTTAGGGGTAACGACAAGGTGCGCGAAGCGATGCACTCTGTCTTTTTGTATCATGCAACACGTGCAGGAATGGATATGGGTATCGTCAATGCGGGTATGATTGAAGTCTATGACGACATTCCAAAAGAGCTGTTAACGCTTGTGGAAGACGTTATTTTCAATAAAAATCCAAACGCCACGGATGCCCTCACGACTTATGCGGAATCGCTGAAAAACACAGGCGGTAAAGTAGCGGTAAAGGATTTGGCTTGGCGCGAACTCACTTTGGAACAACGCAT
>JANLQI010000331.1:0-2511 GCA_031367705.1 Saprospiraceae bacterium
TTTCTTTTAGCAATTCCTTCCATTGGGCAAGGTACAGCGTCTATATCAAATAACGTTTGACAGAAAATAGAAGTGTTTGAAATCAGTAAAAAGGCAATTAACAGTTGACGCATAAAAGGGTGTTTTTTCGCTCAAATTTAGGACTTCAAAACAGATTGTACGCATTTTTTAGTAGGTGTTTTGAAACATATTTTTTTATCAGACACAATTATTGAAATTGGGTACATAAAACCCATGTCCAAACAACTATTTTTTTATTTTTGATAAGGAATAGAATGACAAAGCCCAAATAGTTGATTATCAACTATTTGGGCTTAAATTCTCTTTGTTGTTGTTTCAACGACCTGCCATAGGAACAGCATCATTTTTATCGGAAACATTGTGTGGCTTAAAATAAATGGCTTTGCTGATACTTATCAATAATTGGTCAATTTTTGCGGGTTTGGGCAAAAAATCAACCGCGCCATTTTCTAAAACTTCTCTAATCACATCTTCATCTGCCAGTCCACTTGAAAAAATAATCGGCACTTTTGGATCAATTTGCTGGAAATGTTCCAACATTTGTAGCCCATCGAAACTCTCTAAATTGAACTCACTAATCACAACGTCATAAATTTTGTTTAAAAATCGTTCTAAACCTTCAATCCCATCATTTGCCATATCCACCTGGCAGTCTAATTGTTCAAGCACCGCTTTGTAAGCCTGTCGCATTTCAGCCTCCTCGTCAATCACTAAGATTCGCGTCATGTTTTGTTGTTAATTATGTCATGGAAAAATTCGTTTATCTTTATAAACATTCCAAAACCCGTGCCACAGTGGTTATTAAGGATTGGTTAATGGTTATTGGTTGTAACCAATAACTAATCCCTATTAACCAAAAACCAAAAAACCAAATATCCTATTTATCTTTGCGCTATGAAAGATAAAGAACAGATAATAGAAACCACGAAATTGTGGTTGGAACGTTTTGTCATTGGCTTGAATCTATGTCCATTTGCAAAACATCCTTTTAAGAACGATAAAATCCGATATGTCGTTTTCGAGGATTCAGACCTTGAAAAGCTCACAGAAAGATTGCTTATCGAAGCCAATGAGCTCATCGCAACGACCCCCTCAGTATTAGAGACAACACTCATCATTGTACCCGAAGCCTTTGAAAAGTTTGAGAATTATCTCGACTATCTGAATATGGCAGAGTTTATTTTTGAAGAAGTTGAGTTAGATGGTGTCATTCAAATCGCTTCTTTTCATCCTGATTATCAATTTGATGAAACGGAAATAACGGACGTGGAAAACTACACGAATCGTTCACCTTTCCCCATGTTTCACCTACTGCGTGAAGACAGCATAACCCGCGCCTTAGAAGCCTATCCAGAGGTGGGTGATATCCCAGAAAACAATATAGATACGATGAACAAACTCGGTACAACCCGTGTAAAACAAATGCTCGATGACATTATCAGAACGAATTGATGCCCTTTCGATATTGGGAAAACGGCTACTTGAACCTTCCGATGAACGCGAAGCCGTCTTGCGCCGCACAGCGAGCAACAACTCCTGGTTTACGATTGACAATCAAAGTCAAGCCATTTCAGAAATTGCAATGCACTTTTTGAACAAGGAAAAATTAGAAAATTGGGTCAAAATCTACGATTATTTACAAACGCCATCAGAGAAGCGACAACCTAAAACAGTCGGTCTCGTCATGGCGGGCAATATTCCACTTGTTGGTTTTCACGATATATTATGTGTGTTTGTTTCTGGCAATAAAGCCAAAATTAAGATTTCAGATAAAGACCCATTTTTGCTGCCTTATCTCTTCCAAATTTTGAAAGATATTGACCCTCGAACAGCTGATTTCCTACAAATTACTGAGGGGTTCTTAAAAGATTTTGATGCCGTGATTGCCACAGGTAGTAACAATTCAGCACGTTATTTTGAGGCTTATTTTGGAAAATACCCGCACATTATCCGTAAAAATAGAAATGCAGTTGCGATACTGAGGGGGTCTGAAACGGCAGAAGATTTAGAACTTTTAGGCAAAGATGTGTTTACTTATTTTGGACTCGGTTGCCGCAATGTATCAAAAATTTATGTACCTAATGGCTACAATTTTCATCCGCTTTTAACAGCGTTCCATGAATTTAGAGAGATAGTTCAACATGATAAGTACAAAAATAATTTCGACTATAACTTCACTCTTTTAATTCTGAACAAAATCAAACACGAAGCCAATGGCTGCATTTTGATGCGAGAAAGCACTGATTTGGCTTCTCCCATAGCCGGTTTATACTTTGAATACTACGACGATTTGACAGATTTGAAGATAAATCTTTGGCAAAGGCGAGACGAAATACAATTAATCGTCGCCAAAGAGGAGGTAGAGGGCTTACCGACTTTTTATTTTGGCGAAGCCCAAAAACCAAGTCTTACTGACTATGCAGATGGCGTTGACACTATGTCTTTTTTAAGGTTTTGAGCTCAGGTATAGTAGACGGAAATTGAATGGTT
>JANLQI010000375.1:0-51267 GCA_031367705.1 Saprospiraceae bacterium
GCCGTCCACCGGGCTATAGGCAAAGCAGCCCGCCCGATCAATCTGGGCTTCTTTCATGAAATCCAGCAGATGCTCAAATTCCGCTTCGGTTTCACCCGGAAAACCGGCGATGAAGGTGCTGCGGATCACGATCTCGGGGCATATCTCACGCCATTTTTGAAGACGTTCCAGATTCTTCTCGCCGCTGGCCGGACGCTTCATGCGCTTGAGCACATCGGGGTGGCTGTGCTGTAGCGGCACGTCCAGGTACGGCAGCACCTTGCCCGTGGCCATCAGCGGCAGCACCGCGTCCACGGTCGGGTAGGGGTAGACATAGTGCAGCCGCACCCATGCGCCATACGGCTCGGCAATCTCGCCCAGCGCCTGCACCAGGTCCAGCATGCGGGTCTTGATGGGTTTGCCATCCCAGAAGCCGGTGCGGTATTTCACGTCTACGCCGTAGGCTGAGGTGTCCTGGCTGATCACCAGCAGTTCTTTCACGCCACCCTCAAACAGCGCGCGCGCTTCATTGAGCACATCGCCTATAGGCCGCGACACCAAGTCGCCGCGCATCGACGGGATGATGCAAAACGTGCAGCGGTGGTTGCAGCCTTCGCTGATCTTCAAATAGGCGTAATGGCGCGGCGTGAGCTTGATGCCCGCCACCCCAAACGAATTGGGGACGAGGTCCACAAACGGGTCATGCGGCTTGGGCAAATTCAAATGCACCGCGTCCATCACCTCCTGCGTTGCATGGGGGCCCGTTACAGCCAGGACGCTCGGGTGCATTTGCCGCACCAGGTTGCCGCCGTCCGCGCCAGACTTGGCACCCAGGCAACCGGTGACGATGACGCGGCCGTTTTCGGCCAGGGCTTCGCCGATGGTGTCCAGGCTTTCTTTCACCGCGTCGTCAATGAAGCCACAGGTGTTGACGATCACCAGGTCCGCGCCCTGGAAGGTCTTGGAGGTTTGATAACCCTCGGCGCTCAATTGCGTGAGGATCAATTCGGAGTCGGTCAGCGCTTTGGGGCAGCCCAGGCTGACAAAGCCGACCTTGGGGATTTTGGAGGATTGAATTGGGGGGGGTAAAAGCACTTCGCTCATAAATCCATCTATCTCTTGACGCCAAATGTACCCAGCATCTGCTCAGTCTGTTTTTGCATTTGTTCCTGCATCTGGGTGAAAATATTTTTGGATTGCTCCAGGTTTTTGCCCATCATGCCTTGCATCAGGGGCGATTGAAGGCCCATGAACTGTGACCACATTTCGGGGGTGAGGTTTTTGGACTGCCCGCCGAGCTTGCTTTGCACTTCCATCATGGATTGAATGCTCTTCTCCAGGTAGCCGCCCATGAAGCCCTGCATGGAATTGCCATAAAAACGGATCACACTGGCCAGCACGTCGGGCGTGAACATGGGTGAACCATTGGCCTCTTCCTCCAGAATGATCTGCAAGAGGATGCTGCGCGTCAGGTCTTCGCCGGTTTTGGCGTCGCGCACCACAAAAGCCTCGCTGTCCATCACCAGTTGCTTGACCTCGGCCAGGGTGATGTAGGCCGAGGTGTCGGTGTCGTAGAGGCGCCGGTTGGGGTATTTTTTAATGACGCGCTGGGAACTCTTGGCGTCATTTGTTTTTTTGGTTTGCATGGGTGGATGGACTCCTCGGATTCAAGGCAAAACCGGATCTTCATGGCGAAAATCCGGATATTGCACTGCAACACATTCTAGGGAGTGGGTAATCCGACAACAAAGAAGGTTTACCCTCAGTGCCTCTGGACAAGCTGCCACTGCAGTCGGCTTGGCGACTCCTTGGACTGCAGGGGAACAATTTCGACCGCAGGGGAACAATTTGAACCGCAGGGGAACGCTTGGGTGAGTTGCTTGCCAACATCAATGCCACCAGGTAAGGTGCGGCAAATATTTGACTGAAATTGGTAGGCGCGATTGGACTCGAACCAACGACCCCCACCATGTCAAGGTGGTGCTCTAACCAGCTGAGCTACGCGCCTAAGGATACGTCCGAGAAGCCCGAATTATAGCAGCTAAATTCATCAGTTCTTTGGACGCACGGATGCATCCGCCATAATTCGCAAGAACCTTGACGCCACCCCACGGACCAGCGTCAATCTCCCTATTCAATCAACCCATCAGGAGTTTCAATCATGGAAATCAAAGGCAAAGTATTCATCGTCACCGGCGGCGCGTCTGGGCTGGGCGAAGGCACAGCGCGCATGTTGGCCAGCAAGGGCGGCACGGTGGTGATCGCCGACATGCAGGCCGAAAAAGGCGAAGCCGTGGCCAAAGAGATTGGCGGCGCCTTTGTGAAGTGTGACGTGACCAGCGAAGCCGACGGCCAGGCCGTAGTGGCCAAGGCCGTCAGCCTGGGCAAACTCATGGGCCTGGTCAATTGCGCCGGCATTGCCTCGGCGGAAAAAACCGTCGGCAAAAACGGCCCGCACAATTTTGAAGCCTTCAAGCGCACCGTCACGATCAACCTGATCGGCAGCTTCAACATGATCCGCCTGGCGTCCGACGCCATGTGCAAGAACGAACCTGAAGACACGGGCGAGCGCGGCGCGATGATCTCGACCGCATCTGTGGCGGCTTACGACGGCCAGATCGGCCAGGCCGCCTACAGCGCGTCCAAGGGCGGCGTGGTTGGCATGACGCTGCCTATTGCGCGAGACCTGTCGCGCAACGGCATCCGCAACATGACCATCGCCCCCGGCATCTTCGGCACGCCCATGATGGCGTCGATGCCCAAAGAGGTTCAGGACTCGTTGGCCGCCGCCGTGCCCTTCCCTTCGCGCCTGGGCACGCCGCTGGATTACGCCAAGCTGGCCGTGCATATTTTTGAAAACGACATGTTGAATGGCGAGGTGATCCGCCTGGACGGCGCGATTCGCCTGGCACCGCGCTGAACGCGAGACGGTTTGGCGGACGGCGGTCTGGCGATCCGATGTCAGCCTATGCCATCGCCAAACTGACATTTTTCCAGATTTTGGAGAAAAATGTGCCGATTACCCTCTTCGAATATACGTAGTTAGCTATTATTAATATAGCATTTATGGAATCCAAATTCTCCGCTTGGGCCTCGGCGCTGGCGCTCACCGCACTCACCGCACTCACCGCACTCACCGCGCTGGCCGGTTGCGCCACGCCGGCCGCCCCAGCGGACATCCGCGATATCGCGCAGATGCGGCCCGAGGGCGCCAGCGGCTACACCGACAAGCCCGGTTGGCCGACATCCAGATTTGCTGTGGCCACGGCCAACCCACTGGCCACGCAGGCGGGCTACCAAATCATCCAGTCCGGCGGCAGCGCGGTCGACGCGGCGATCGCAGTGCAGATGGTTCTGAACCTGGTGGAGCCGCAAAGCAGCGGGCTTGGCGGCGGCGCGTTCCTGCTGCACTTCGACGGCAAACAGGTCGAGGCTTTTGATGGCCGCGAGACCGCGCCCATGGCTGCGACGCCCGCGCTGTTTCTGGGCGCTGACAGCCAGCCGATGCCTTTCAGCCAAGCCGCCGTGGGCGGCCGCGCCGTGGGTGTGCCCGGCACATTGCGCATGCTGGAGATGGCCCACCGCCAGCATGGCCGGCTGCCTTGGGCGCAGCTATTCGCGCCAGCGATCCACTTGGCCCAAAATGGCTTCAAGGTCAGCGCCCGCCTGAACACTCTGTTGAAAACCGATCCCTATTTGCGCCAAGATCCGCCGGCCCGGGCTTATTTCTATCAAGCTGATGGCAATCCGCATCCGGCCGGGCACGTCTTGCGCAACCCCGCCTTGGCAGCCGTCTTTCAAAAGATCGCCAGCCAGGGCGCCGATGCCCTGTACCAGGGCGAACTGGCGCAGGCCATGGTGGACAAGGTGCGCCAGCACGCCAGCAACCCCGGCCTGTTGACTTTGGCCGACTTGGGCGGATACCAGGCAAAAAAACGCGCGGCCATCTGCCAGGCCTACACGGCAAACGCCGGGGATTTTCAGGTTTGCGGCTTTCCGCCGCCCAGCGCAGGCGCCATCTCGGTCGGGCAAATTCTGGGCATGCTCGGCAACACAGCGGCGGCCAAGCTTCCGCTGGAAAAAGGGCTGCCGTCGGCTGCTTGGCTGCACCTGTATACCGAAGCGTCGCGCCTGGTGTTTGCCGACCGAAACCTGTACCTGGGCGACCCGGATTTTGTCGAACCGCCCGCTGGCAGCTGGATGAGCCTGCTCGATCCCGCCTATCTGGCCGCGCGCGCAGCGCTGATCGCCCAAGGCCCCGGCGCACAAAGCATGAAGATCGCCCGCCCCGGCCAGCCCGCTGGCTTCAAAACCGGTTATGCGCCGATGCCTGGGCAGATAGAATACGGCACCTCCCACATCAGCATCGTCGATGCCGCTGGCAACGCGCTGGCCCTGACCACGACGATTGAAGCGGCCTTCGGCGCGCGCCAGATGGTGCATGGCTTTTTGTTGAACAACGAGTTGACGGACTTCAGCTTTTCCCCGGGCGACGCCAATGGCGCGCCCATCGCCAACCGGGTGCAGCCCGGCAAACGGCCTCTGTCGTCGATGGCGCCGACCCTGGTCTTCGAGCAGCAAACCGGCCGGCTTGCCTTGGCCGCCGGGGGCTCCGGCGGCCCCTTCATCATCCGCCAGGCCAGCGTGCTGGTGTTCGCGCCGCTGAACTGGGGCTTGACGGTGCAGGAGGCCGCCAATCTGCCCAATTTCAGTTCGTTCAACGGGCCGGCCCTGCTCGAAAAAGGCCGCTTTCCATCCGAGACCATCAGCGCCTTGAAGGCCATGGGCCACAGCGTGGTGGAACTGGATTTGCCCAGCGGCATGCAGGCCATCCAGCGCCAGGGCTCGGGCTGGCTCGGCGGCGCCGACCCGCGGCGTGAAGGCACGGTCATGGGCGACTGAGGCGTCCCGGCCCGCCCCAACTCCTTTCGCGTCCAATATTCGCGCCCAATCTTTTTCTACAATTCCCGAGTGGCCATTCCCCAATCTTTCATTCAAGAGCTGCTGTCGCGCGCCGACGTGGTGGACATCGTCGGCCGCTACGTGCAGCTCAAAAAAGGCGGGGCCAACTTCATGGGCCTGTGCCCCTTCCACGGGGAGAAATCACCGTCTTTCAGCGTGAGCCCGACCAAACAGTTTTACCACTGCTTCGGCTGCGGCAAGAACGGCAACGCCATCGGGTTTTTGATGGACCACGCGGGCATGAATTTTATTGAGGCGGTGAAAGACCTGGCGGGCCAATACGGCATGCAGGTGCCCGAAGAAGACGTGTCGCCGCAAGACCGCGCCCGCGCCGCCGAAGCACGGCAAAAACAGACCACCCTGAACGACGTACTGGAAAAAGCCGGTGAATCCTACCGCCAGCACCTGAAAGACTCGCCGCGCGCGGTCGATTATTTCAAGGGCCGGGGCGTCAGCGGCGAAGTCGCCAGACAATTCGGCTTGGGTTACGCGCCTGAAGGCTGGCGCAGCCTGGCCGGCGTCTTCCCCAAATACGACGACCCGCTGCTGGTGGAAAGCGGTTTGGTGATCTTGAATGAAGAAGACCCCAACGACCAAAAGCGCTACGACCGCTTCCGCGACCGCGTCATGTTTCCGATCCGCAATATCAAGGGCGAATGCATCGGCTTTGGCGGACGGGTATTAGGAGACGACAAACCGAAATACCTGAACTCACCCGAAACGCCCGTGTTCAGCAAGGGCCGCGAGTTGTACGGCCTGTTCGAGGCGCGCCAGGCCCTGCGCGAGCATGGCTTTGTCCTGGTCACCGAAGGCTACATGGATGTCGTTGCGTTGGCGCAACTGGGCTTCCCCAACACCGTAGCCACCCTGGGCACGGCCTGCACCAACGACCATGTGCAAAAGCTGTTTCGCTTTACCGATGCCGTGGTGTTCAGCTTTGACGGCGACGCAGCGGGCCGGCGCGCTGCGCGCAAGGCGCTGGACGCCGCCCTGCCCTTTGCGAGCGACGTGCGCAATGTCAAGTTCCTGTTTCTGCCCGCCGAACACGACCCCGACAGCTATATCCGGGAATTTGGCAAAGACGCCTTCTCGCGCTACATCAGCGAGGCCGTGCCCCTGAGCCGCTTTCTGATCGACTCGGCGCGCGACGGCTGCGACCTGAACACGGCCGAGGGCCGCTCCTTGCTGGCCAGCAACGCCCGGCCACTGTGGATGGACATGCCCGACGGCGCGCTTAAGCGCCAACTGCTCACCGAGATCGCCGATCTGGTGCAATTGGCCGGCCGCGAGCTCACCGATTTGTGGCTGCCCAAACCCGCCGGTGGCGACCCAGGCAAAACAGGACGCTATCAAAAGGGAAGCTACCTACGCAATGACGGCGAGGGCTACAGCCAAAAAACACCATATTTTCCTGCGGACAGGCCGCGTTTGAACACCCGGGCCTTGCCGGCCAGCCGCGCCGACCATGCCGCGCGCCTGTTGCTCGGCAACATGGCGGCCTGGGACGCCCTGTCGAACGAGGACCACACCATGCTGTGTGAACAGCCGGAGCCGCACGGAGCCTTGTTCGTCTGGCTGGATGGCCAGTCGCACGAATACGGCGCGCTGCCCTGGGGTGCCTTGTGCGAGGGGCTGCGCGGCCTGGATTGCGAGGCGCTGGCGCTCAAACTCATGTCCGGGCCTGAACTGCACGCCGAGCAGTCGCCGTCCGAGGCCGACAAAGAACTGCGCCAGTTGCTTGACCGCATGCTGGTCGAGCGCATCAGCGCCCAGCAAAACGAGGCGATCGAAGCGTCCAAGGCCGACCCTTCCGCCCTGCTGCGCTACCGGGAACTGCAAACCCGCAAAATCGAACTGGAAGCGCGTTCAAGGGCGGTTTGACCCAGGCCCGCGCGTTCTGCCCGTGTTTTGTCTTGAAAATCAAGATTTTCAAGGTATAATTTTCTGTTGATTTGGCAAGAGCGACAGCAGCACCTCCGGACACGGCCCCAAGATGACAGCGTTCAACAACGACTGGGCAGGGCCACCTCGCCGCAAGGACTGTATTCCAAATGTTCGCCCCGACATCTTGCCCAGGTGATGGTTAACGCTGCGAATTAAGCGTCGCGGATTAAGCCGCCCATGACGCCGTTGGCGTAATTTCTTTGCCGTGGCGTCCCGGCTTTGCCTTTTGCCAATCACGCCAATAGCGCCACTTGTATCGGTTCAGGTTCGCCCCAATGTCTTTGATGTCCCGAGGTTTTTGAATGCCCGCCCAAAAGTCCAAGAAGTCTGCCGAAATTGTCGCCATAGCTGTCAAAAAGCCAGCTGCCCCGGCTGCGTCCACGACCCCTGACAAGCCAAAAATGAAAGTCGCACCAGTGCCAGCTTCAAAATCCACGGTCAAATCCGCAGTCGAATCCACCAAGGGCGCCAAATCGCCAGCACCTGTCGCGGCCAATGAGTCGTCGGCCAAGAAGAAGGCTGGCCGGCCGCCCAAACCGGCGTCCCCTGGCCTTGATGGCGCTGAGTCCGCAGGTGCCAAGCGCGGGCGGAAACCCAAGGTCGGCGAAGAAAAAATCAAAGGCGCGGCCAGCTCCGACCTGGCCGACATGGCCGAGATCGAAGCCGACCTGGTGGGCGAGCCGGTTCCGGCCGGGGAAAAAGTCAAACCTCTGCGCATGAAAATCAGCAAGGCCAAGGAGCGTGCGCTGATGAAGGAATTTGGCCTGGACGACACCATCCTGTCCGAAGAAGACATGGCCAAACGCCGCCAGCGCCTCAAGGCCCTGATCAAGCTGGGCAAAACGCGTGGCTACCTGACCCACGGCGAAATCTCGGACCACCTGCCCGACAAGCTGATCGATGCAGAGACCATGGAAGCCGTCATCACCACCCTGAACGACCTGGGTGTGGCGGTGTACGAGCAGACACCCGATGCCGAGAGCCTGATCCTGACCAACAGCGCCCCGGCTGGCGCCACCGAAGAAGAAGCCGAAGAAGCCGCCGAAGCCGCGTTAAGCACCGTGGACAGCGAGTTCGGCCGCACTACCGACCCGGTGCGCATGTACATGCGCGAGATGGGCACGGTCGAACTGCTGACGCGCGAAGGCGAAATCGAGATCGCCAAGCGCATTGAAGGCGGCCTGATGGCGATGATGGAGGCGATCAGCGCGAGCCCCGCCACCATCGCTGAAATCCTGCGCCTGGGTGAGGAAATCCGCGAAGGCAAGGTCGTCATCACCACCATCGTGGACGGCTTCTCCAACCCCAACGAGGCTGACGATTACGTCGCCGAGGAAGATTTCGACGAGTTCGACGCCGAGGACGACGATGACGGCAAGGGCGGTTCCAAGGCCTTGACCAAGAAGCTCGAAGAGCTGAAAAAAGAGGCCTTGAGCCGCTACGACCGCCTGCGCGAACTGTTTGAAAAAGTCCACAAGATCTACGACAAGGAAGGTTACGGCACGCCACATTACGTGGCCGCGCAAAAGGCCTTGTCCGAAGAGCTGATGTCGATCCGCTTCACCGCCAAGGCGATTGAAAAACTGTGCGACATGGTGCGCGCCCAGGTTGACGACATCCGCAAAAAAGAGCGCGAGATGCGCCGCATCATCGTCGACAAATGCGGCTACCCGCAAGAGGGCTTCATCGCCGATTTCAGCGGGCGCGACAAAAACGGCAACCGCGTGGCCAGCCAGCTTCTCAATCTCAAATGGATCGAAAAACAGGCCGCCGCCGGGAAACCCTGGAGCGCCATCATGGGGCGCAACATTCCGCCGGTGCAGGACTTGCAGCAAAAGCTGTCCGACCTGCAGGCCCGCGTGGTCGTGCCCCTGGACCAGCTCAAGGACATCAACAAGCGCATGAACGAGGGGGAGTTCTCTTCGCGCGCGGCCAAGAAAGAGATGATCGAGGCCAATTTGCGCCTGGTGATCTCGATCGCCAAGAAATACACCAACCGCGGCCTGCAATTCCTGGATTTGATCCAGGAGGGCAACATCGGCCTGATGAAAGCCGTGGACAAGTTTGAATACCGCCGTGGCTACAAGTTTTCGACCTACGCGACCTGGTGGATCCGCCAGGCCATCACACGTTCGATTGCCGACCAGGCGCGCACCATCCGCATTCCGGTGCACATGATCGAAACCATCAACAAGATGAACCGCATCAGCCGCCAGCACTTGCAGGAGTTTGGTTTCGAGCCCGACGCCTCCGTGTTGGCCGAGCGCATGGAAATTCCCGAGGACAAAATCCGCAAGATCATGAAGATCGCCAAAGAGCCGATTTCGATGGAAACGCCAATCGGAGACGACGACGACTCCCACCTGGGCGACTTCATTGAAGACGGCGCCAACACGGCGCCCATGGAAGCCGCCATGCAGGCCGGCCTGCGCGATGTCGTCAAGGACATTCTGGACAGCCTGACACCCCGCGAAGCCAAAGTGCTGCGCATGCGCTTCGGCATTGAGATGACCAGCGACCACACCCTCGAAGAAGTGGGCAAGCAGTTTGACGTAACGCGCGAGCGCATCCGCCAGATTGAAGCCAAGGCCCTGCGCAAATTGAAGCACCCGAGCCGCTCAGACAAGCTGCGCAGCTTTACCGACACCTTGTAAAAAAAGGGGCCGATGCGGCCTTTACAAGCCGGCGCGCCGGGTTTCGGGAAATTCTTCAACCGGCGGGCGCTGCAAAACCACAGTTTTTTGGTGATCCGACTGGCGTTGCCACTTGCCGCCAGTGCGACGGGATTTGCGCCGGTCCAGCACATCCACCCGCTCGGACGCTTTAGCCGATGCCTGCGTCCAGACTGCCGGATCCGGCATTTGCAAAAAGCGGCAGTTCTCGCCGGAAGCCAGTTGCCACACCACGCCCTGCAACCAGCGCGTCGCGCCCGGATCGAGCAACAGGATCTGGGCGCCCAGTTCGCGCTGGATGGCCATCGAGTACTTCATCAAATTTTCGTCCCAGCGCAGCACCCGCAACAGCACCAGCACCAGCACCTGGGATTCTTTGCCCCGTCCGGGCATGGCCATGATTTCGCATTCGAGCCAGTTGGCGGGCAAACCGTGGCGCCGGCGCACGTCGCCCAGCGCCACCCGCGCCAACTCACGGCGGGTGATGTCGCGGGTGGTGGTTTCGGGGAAATTCGGATTGGCGCCCGGCACAGGCCGTGACAGCGGCGCCTGGCCCGCAGGCTCGCGGCGGCCAAACAAGCGACTGAAGATTCCCATGGTGCATCGACTCCCGGATTGACTTGTTGGATTCCAAAGCTTTGCAGGATTTTAGATCAGCGACACTAGCAACCTCCGTGCAATTTCTCCTGGCCGGCGTCACGCGGATTCAGGCGAATTTTCCCAAAACCATTCCAACCCATGCCATTTTCCACATTCGGGCTTGACGCCGCTTTGCTGCGCGCCATTGGCGCCCAGGGCTACCTTGCGCCCACGCCGGTGCAGACGGCGGCCATCGGGGCGATCATTGATGGCCGGGACGTGCTGGCACTGGCGCAGACCGGCTCCGGCAAAACTGCCGCGTTTTGCCTGCCGGTGCTGCAACGTCTGCAATCAAAACGCCCTGATGCGCCGGGCACGCGCCCAGGCCGGCGCGCTGCGGTTCGTGCCCTGATGCTCGCGCCGACGCGCGAGCTGGCTGCGCAGATTGGCCAGGTGCTCGACGCCCTGTCGCCAGCGCTGCCAGTGGCGGTCAAAACCACGGTAGTGTTTGGCGGGGTGTCGATCAACCCCCAAATGATGGGGCTGCGCGCCGGCGCCGACATCGTCGTGGCCACGCCAGGGCGATTGCTCGACTTGGTGGATCACAACGCCCTGGATCTGTCCCAGGTCCAGACCCTGGTGCTGGACGAGGCTGACCGCATGCTGGATCTGGGTTTTGCCGACGAGCTCACGCGCATTCTGGCGCTGCTGCCAGTCCATCGGCAGAATTTGTTTTTCTCGGCGACATTCCCGGATGCCATGCAAAGCCTGCTGGCGCCCCTGCTGCGCAATCCGCTGCGCATCGACGTGCCAGCCTCGGCGACAACCATGCCCGTCATCGTGCAACGCGCCATCGAAGTCGATGCCAGCCGGCGCACCCAATTGCTGCGCCATCTGATCCAGCAGGAAAAATGGGCGCGCGTGCTGGTTTTTGTCGCCACCAAATTCGCCGCCGAGATCGTCGCCGACAAGCTGCGCAAGGCCGGCATCGACGCCGAGCCTTTTCATGGCGAACTCAGCCAGGGCAAACGCAGCCATGCCTAAAAGTATTTAGGCCACAGAAGGGTTTTCAACGCTTTAAATTATCCATTATCAACTATACATTATCCATTAAGTTTAAACCCTTATTCCTTAACTTTTAAAATTTATACATTTATGAATTTCAATGAAATTTTAAATTATGTCCTTCTACAATTAGGCGAATTTACATTAAAGGTATCATCCATCCTTATGCTTATCTTATTTTGGACGATGATGACTTTTTCGCTCCGTATCATAAGACGGATGATAAACTCAGCGACTAAAATCAATCCATCTAAAAGATATGCAGTTTATAATTTAATCCGATATTTTGTTTATGTTATTTCATTTGCCATCATACTTCAAATATTAGGCTTTAATTTATCAGTACTTTTAGCAGGTTCAGCAGCATTGTTAGTTGGTTTAGGTTTGGGCTTACAAAACTTGTTTAGTGATTTCATATCAGGTCTTATTCTTTTAGTTGATTCATCTATAAAAGTGAACGATATTATAGAAGTAGATGGATTGATTTGTAAAGTTCAAGAAATCAATTTAAGAACAACAACAGTACTTGCAAGAGATGATAAATACATCATTTTACCGAATACCAATTTAACCAAAAATCAAGTCATCAACTGGACACACAGTAATATTTCTTCTAGGTTTGATATATCCGTCGGTGTTGATTACGGCTCAGATGTGAACCTTGTTATGAAAGTATTGAAACAAGCCGCTACGGAACATAAAGGTGTTCTTCAAGACCCAGAACCGAATATTCGATTTGCTGATTTTGCCGATTCTTCCTTAAATTTTACTGTCTTATTTTGGTCAGAAGAAGTGTTCAGAGTTGAAAGCATCAAGAGCGAAATCAGAGTCCGCATTTTTGAATTATTTACAGCTAACAATATTACTATACCCTTTCCACAAAGGGTTGTTCACATTAATCAAACAAAGTAATGGAAACGTCAATTCAAGATTTTCTCTATGACCCCACAGTGGGTAAAATTGTCACTTTTTGTATTGGTATTGGTATCATTTGGGTTGTTATCAAAGCCGTACAGAGTAATCTTTTATCAAATATAAAAGATACAGACAATCGGTATCGTGCTAAAAAGTTTAGCACTTTCATTGGTTATTTTCTAACCATTTTGTTGCTGACCATCGTTTTTAGCAACAAATTAGGTGGTTTGACCGTCGCACTCGGTGTAGCGGGTGCAGGTATTGCCTTCGCCTTACAAGAAGTTATTGCTTCATTTGCAGGGTGGTTAGCCATCATGTTTGGCGGTTTCTACAAAATTGGCGACCGTGTTCAATTGGGTGGTATCAAAGGCGATATCATGGACATTGGCGTTTTGAGAACGACCCTGATGGAAACAGGTCAATGGGTGGACGGCGACCTTTACAACGGGCGTATCGTATTGATTGCCAATAGTTTTGTGTTCAAAGAGCCTGTTTTCAACTATTCTGGCGACTACCCTTTTCTTTGGGATGAGATTAAAATTCCCATCCAATACGGGAGTAACTATGTAAAAACAAAGGAACTTTTATTGGCAGTCGGCAACAATGTTGCTGGAGATTTGACCAACAAATCAAGAGAAAAGTGGCAAGCAATGCAAAGCAAATACCGCTTGGAAGATGCTGTAACGGAACCCATGGTTTCTCTGATTGCTAATGATAATTGGGTTGAATTCACCTTGCGCTATGTTGTCAATTACAAAAGTAGAAGAGCGACAAAAACTGAACTTTTTATGCAAATTCTGACTGCCATAGAAGCTACAAACAGCGAAATCAAGTTTGCATCCGCTACTTTCCATTTAGTTGAAGCGCCTGAATTTAAGGTCAGCATCAATAAATAGTTCATGCTTTGCGGCGGCATTACCCCCCCCAGTATAAAAGCTATTTTCAAGGCATTTAGAAGCTATTTTGCTTCTAAATGCCTTGTTTATGATGTGAATAGACCCATGAAACAAAACTATTTCCCCTCGAAACAGCCCGGCATACATAATGCATCTCAACTTACCGTATGTGTGAATTATATAAGTTTAATTTTTAATTGTGTAAGTATTAGGCGTTCAAATCAACCCACCTTTGTGCTGTGAAAATTATTTCACAACTCAATTCAAATTTATGAAAATCAAACTATTGATTATAGTCTCATCCATTGCATTTTTTCTATCCCCCATTATCAATTTTGCCCAAGCACCTAATTTAGGCACAGCAGCAAACTATGTACTTTTCTCAACAAATGGCGCAGTCAGCAACACAGGTATTTCACACATCACGGGAAAGGTGGGTGCCAATATTGGTGACGTTTCGGGTTTTGGTAATGTCGATGGCGGAATGCACAATATTGACGGTTCAACGGCTGCTGCAGCGACAGATTTACTCAATCTTTATAATGAATTAAATGCAAAAACGCCAACAGCCGTTCATGCCTTTCAATTAGGCAACGGTGAAACACTCAATGCAGGTATATATGGACTAATGGGTCATACCGATTTGAGTGGTAATTTAACACTCGATGGACAAGGAAACCCCAATGCCCTATTTATTTTTAAAGTTTCGGGCGGTACTTTTACCTCAAGTGCTAATTCACAAGTTGTTTTGATTAATGGCGCAGTAGCTTGCAATGTTTTTTGGGTCATTGAAGGTGCCATCAATATTGGTTCTGGCACAATCATGAAAGGAAATGTCATTGCCAATAATGCCGCAATTGATTTGAACGCAGGTGCGAATCTTGAAGGCAGAGCGTTGTCAACAACAGGTGCCATTGTCGTTAATGGTGTTGTTACGGTTATGCCACTCGGTTGCGGTGTACCTATTTTAACGGGCCCTATGGCACCCACATTAGGTAAAACGTCTTGTTTTGCTTTATTTTCGTCTAACGGATTGGTGACAAACTCAGGTACAACATCTGTTACAGGAGATATTGGTACAAACTTTGGCAGCACATCGGGTTTTAACGCTGCGAATGTCATCGGCGAGGTTCATCCAAATCCTGATGCTGCAACAGTGACAACTGCGAACAATTTGGCCACTGCTCAAAGTTATATCAGCACCTTATCTACTGATATTCAGCTTTTATACCCCGCTCAATTGGGCAATACACTTGTTTTGACACCACATACTTATCTATTGTCTGGTATGGCTTCATTCAACAGCATTCTTTATTTGAATGCACAAGGTAATGCCGATGCCGTTTTTGTTTTGAAAATAACAGGCCCACTTGCCGTCAATGCAAATGCATCGGTTGTTTTACAGAATGGCGCACAAGCGAAAAACGTTTATTGGAAAGTTGACGGTGCTGTAACGATTGCTAATAATGTCATTTTTAAAGGTAACATCATCAACAATGGTGCAATTACTATCGGTACTCTAACAACACTTGAAGGTAGAGCCTTGACATCGAATGGGGCTATTAATTCAGCGAATATCCAAGCGACAATTCCTTCAGTTTGCGAAAGCACAATACCCGTGACTTGGTTATATCTTAAAGCTAAAGCCGTTCAAAACGATGTGTTAGTAGAATGGGGTACGGCAGATGAATTGAATAACGCATACTTCGTAGTAGAAAAAAGTAGAGACGGCAAAATTTTTCAAGCATTAGCCAATATCAAATCTGTTGGAAATAGTGCCAAAGGGCAAAATCAGTATGCTTTTACGGATAATAACCCTTATAGCCTTACCTATTATAGAATTTCACAAATAGATTATAATGGTCAACAAAAATATTCACCGACCGTATTAGCCGCTTTAAATCAAGACTTTAAAGTGAACCAGTATGTCCAAGGCAATTACATTTATGTGGAAACAACAGGCGCAGAAGCCAGTCAAGGTACTCTTGAACTTTACGATATGAATGGTCGCTTAATCTCTTCTCAAAAAATTATTTTGAATAAGGAGGAAAGCACGTATAAAATTGATAAACCACAACAAAGCGGTTTGTATTTGCTGTATATCGGAAAGCAAGGCGAAAAAAGCTATCTCGGAAAAGTGATGGTTTTTTAAAAAACAAGTAGCTGACCATCCCCTCAGTATCAGATACTGAGAGGATGGTCTTTTTTACACCTTTTAGAATACCCCTCAGTAATGCAACGAAACAATACCTATCAGATACCTTATACATTCGGGCGTTGATTAGTAATCAATGCCCAAATGTAAAAAGTATCCGATATGTCGAAACCACAAAAATTGTCAGAGAACCACCATTTATTTAGGATGGGTCATAATAGACTCAATTTGTTCATTACGAAGCGATTTCTTACTACATTTGTGAATCAGGTATTTTACTGAGGGGTGGGGATAATGTAATTTTTCTTTGTTCTTTTCATTGCCCAATCTTTCCCATGTTTCAAGGGCTATAATTGAGTAATGTGTGAATGATGTAATTTATTTAAAAAATTGTGTAACGTTTCTTTTTCCCAAGATACCCACTTTTACATCATTAATTAATCGTATGAAAAAGATTTTAAAAGGAATAGGTTATTTCTTGTTAGGTATAATGGTTTTGCTACTCATTATAGTGCTGTCGTTGCAAACACGTTGGGCAAAAAATCTGATTAGAGACCAAGTTCAAACTTATGTTCAAAATAAAACAAATACTACTTTTGAAATCGGTCAGATTGATTTCAGCTTTCCTAAATGGATTGAGGTAGATGGCTTATTCATGTTGGATAAAGCCCAAGACACACTCATATCGGGTAAACACCTGAAGATTGATGTGGATATGTTTGCCCTTATCCAATCTAAATACGTTATCAATAAAGTTGTTATTGACCAATTTTATGTCAATCTTTATAACAAAGATGCGGACAGCACCTACAATTATCAATTTATACTTGATGCTTTTGCCTCCAAAGAAACGACCGTAAAACAGAAAGATACGACTCAGGTTTTGTATTTAAAAATTCAGGACATAGACATTTCTAATACGCAATTCAAGCAAAAAGATTATTATTTAGGCAATTTCATGCATGTAAACTTACAAAAGTTTCATCTGAATGTGGACAGCATTAACCTCAAAGATTTGCATATTGACATCAATGATTTGATGGTCGAAGGCTTGGATTTTAGGTATTTAATTACCAAAATACAAAAACCAACAGGTGGTACAACGCCTAATCCCCTTTTTACGATTAATAAAACGGTTGTCAAAAACAGTCATATTTATTTTGAAAACAAACCCGATTATTTGTTGACCGATAATTATATTGATTATTTGGACATTCTGGATTTAAACAACACAAGCCAATTAAACACATACACCACAAGCTCTATTGTGCTGAATAATAGTTCTGTTCTTTTCCAACATAGAACAGAAAATGAAGTCGTAAAAGTCGTAGCCGATACACTGACGGCTATTGCCAGTAATACGACTTCTTTGGGTATTGTTATTAAAGATATTTCCTTACAAAATAATTCTGTTGTTTATAATAATATCTCTCAACCCAAAAAACGCGCGGGTTTAGATTATTATCATTTAGATGTAACAGAATTAAAATTACTCGCCGCTAATAGCAAATTTAATAATGGAAATATAAATACAAATATAAAATATTTTGGCTTTAAGGATAAAAGCGGTTTTGCGATAGATACCCTCAGCGGCATTATAGATATGGACAGCAGTAATGTAGATATCAAGGATTTTTATTTACAAACGCCGTATTCAAAAATGGCGGCAACGGCTTTGATTTATCCTCAATCATTTAAAGGTGGTAATAAACAAAGATTTCCTTTGCCCGATAACGAAATAAAATTAACCCAAACCATTATCAGTCAAAAAGATATAGAATTATTGTCGGACGCATTGGCAAAAACGTATAAAAAACAATTGGCTGTATTAGACAAGATATCTATTGATGCCGCTATCAAAGGTAACGTGCATAAAATATATATCTCAAATTTGGTCGTTAATTCCCTTAGAAGCAAAGATTTAAGCATTGATTTAACTGGCAATGTGTCTAATCCAACGGATACCAAAAAATTGTTTTACAATCTGAATGTAAAAAACATTTCTGCTTCAAAAGAATTGATATTACCTTTTATTCCTGCAAGTGCACAGCCTATAAATTTACCAAATCTATTAAGTTTAAAAGGCTTAATTAATGGTAATATGCAAAATGTAAATACTGATATAATCCTTAATTCTGAATTTGGTATTGCGCGTGTAAAAGCCACTTTAAAAGACTTTCAAAATCCTAATAAAATGGATTATGATATAGTATTAAATGCCCAAAATTTAGAAACAGGTAAATGGATTGAACGTGATACGATGTTAGGTTTATTAAATGGTCAAATTACAGTTAAAGGAAATAAGGGTTTTGATTATAAGAACAATAATATGTCTGTATTAACAGCTATTCAATCGTTTAGATTTAATCAAAACATTATTAATAATATCAAAACCGACCTGGATTTGAAAAGCGGTTTGCTTAGTGGTACAGCTTCTATTAATGATTCGTTGATACAAATCATGTTCGACGGTAAAGCCAATTTGCAAACCGACTACCCCTCAGTAAATGCCGTTCTTAATATCCCAAAAGCCGATTTATTTGCTTTAGGATTTACAAATGACAGTTTAATTATCAGTGCTTTTACCAGGTTAAAAGTAGAAAATACATCGCCCAAAAACCTAAATGCGCTTATTTTAATAGACAGCAGCGTTATTACTCAAAATGGGCAGAAAATTCAATTAGATAGTTCGCGCGCTTTGGCTTTTGTTAGAAATGATTCGACATTTATAGATATTTCCTCGCCTTTTGTAGATGCACAAGTGAACAGCACGGTTTATTATGACCAAATGTCGGCTTTTGTACAAAAAGTAATTAATCAATTTGTACCGCCTACCATGACTAAGGATGTGCTTAGTGATAATAAAAATCCTCAAAATACTCAAAATACTGAGGGGGTCATAAATGCCGATATTTTCATTAAACCCAATGATGCGTATAGTGCTTTTGTAAAAGATTTAAAATTTGATAAGCCTATTGAAATAAACGGACACATCGCAACCGCTAATGTGGATAGCGTTGTAAATATTAAACTGAATGTGCCTTCATTAACGATGGGTACTATGTATGTATCGCCGACACAAGGAACTGTTTTAGGAAGAAATGATTCTTTGCTTGTCAATATTATAACGGATACCCTTAAAGCGAGCAGTATCATGTTGTATGATGCACGAATTGAAGGTGGTTTTTCTAAAAATAATGTCAGCGCACATATTTTGACCCATGATATCAATAAAAATGAGCAATATGCTTTGACCGTTTTTGCTACACCTAATAAAGACTCAGGATATGATATTTCATTGGGAAAAGATTTATTGCTGAATAGAGTCAATTGGCTTGTCAACGAAAGTAATCAAGTGAAAACAAGTCCTAAAGGATTTAATGTCCAAAATTTTGGCATCACCAATGAGCTGCAAAATATAAAAGTGAATAGCGAAACGGCTTCACCGACCAGTCCTTTATTAGTGAACGTTTCTAATTTTAAATTGAAAACCATTACAGGAATATTAGATGAAAATACATTGGCAATCAATGGTTTATTGAATGTAGATTTAAAAGTGAGCGATTTAAAAAACACCATTCCTACGATGGATGGGCAAATAAAAATAGACTCCATCACTTTTCAAAATACGAGCATTGGCAATTTGGATATGAATGCACAAAGTGAAAAAGGCAATGTTAATATAGACGGTAAATTATTGGGCAACGGCAATGAAATCAATTTAATAGGTGCTTACTCAGCTAATAAAATTGACGCAAACATAAATTTGAATCCACTGACAATGACCACGGTGGAATCCTTTTCTCAGAAAAATTTAAAGAACAGCGCGGGTACGTTAAAAGGCAACATTAAAATAACAGGTGAACCGACAAAACCTATTTGGAATGGTGAAATTGTGTTTAATAACCTACAAACAACGGCAGCAGAATACGGCACTTCTATTAAAATAGACAATCAAAAGTTGCGCTTGAAGTACCCCTCAGTATTTTTTGATAAATTGTTGATAAAAGACGATGCTAATAATGTATTGTCTATTGACGGTTCAGTTTCACAAACAAAAACCAATGATTTTACAACGGATTTAGTGGTTCGTTCCAAAGGTTTTCAAGTATTAAATAACACGGCTGCTGATAATAATATGATTTATGGCACTGCCTTTATTGATATGGAAGCGCAAGTAAAAGGCGATGTTTATACACCTAATATAACAGGTAATTTAGTTGTTAAAAATGGTACAGAGGTGACTTACGTGCGTCAAGTTTCGCCGCCATCCGCCACAGAAAGAGACGGTGTTATTGAATTTATAGACAGAGACACCATTGATAACTTATTGAATACTAAGACATTCCAAGATTTTTTAGCTGACCAACAAGACGCTAAAAAAACGACCAACTTGGATTTTAACTTAAATATTGAAATTGAAAAAGAAGCCAAATTCACCATCATTGTTGACCCCATAACGGGCGACGAATTGCAAGTACAAGGCACAGCACGTATTAATGCAGGGGTTAATCCAAATGGCAGCATAAATTTAGTGGGGACTTATGATTTAAGTGAAGGGACTTATGATTTGAGTTATCAATTTATCAAACGTAGATTTATTTTGCTTGACGGCAGTGATATTACTTTAAGCGGCGACCCGATGAATGCAGATGTGGATATTAGAGCAGCTTATGATGTTAAAACACCTGCTATTGATTTAATTAAAAACGAAATTGGGGGCGCAACAGCGACAGGTAATGATATTTATAAGCGCAAAACACCCTTTCGAGTTTTATTAAAAGTAAAAGGTCAAATTGATAAACCTAAAATCAGTTTTGATATTATTTTACCCGATAAAGCAGAAGGTGTCACTTCCGAAATGTCAACCACGATTAATAATAAATTAGACCAATTACGGGCTGATGAATCATCTATGAATAAACAAGTATTTGCTATTTTGATTTTAAATAAATTTATTGGTGAACAAAGCAGCGACTTTTTTGCGAGCAACAACAGCGGCAATAATTTATTGAGCAATGAAAGTGTCAGTAGTTTTTTAAATGGCGCCATCAATCAAATTGCCAATGATTTAATTAAAGGCGTGGACGTTGATGTTAATTTAAAAAATGTGGGCGACGACCCGAATGCACAACGCACAGATTTAGATGTGATGGTGGGTAAAACCTTTTTAGACGATAGATTGAATATCAGCGTAGGGAAAAGCTTTACGGTTGACGGCTCAAATCCAACATCAAACAACACCAATAACAATAATGCACAATTCATTCCCGATGTCAATACAACTTATAAATTGTCGAAAGACGGCAAATTTATGCTGAGGGCATACCGTAAAAACCAATACGAAGCCTTGTTAGATGGTTATTTTATTGAAACTGGCGTTTCATTTAATTTTACGATTGACTACGATAAATTTCAAGAAATACTTAAAAAAAAGCTCAATTAAGGTTTAAAGTTGCTTTTATAATTTAAACGGCATCTATCATCTTGTAACCCGCCGTTTCAACGGCGGGGTGATGAACACCCACCACTTACATCTATCATCTTTACAAAACATCACATCTTATTTATGTTTTTTGATGTGATGTTTTGTAAAGATGATAGATGTGGAGAGAGCGTAGCGGAAATCCCCTCGTTGAAACGAGGGGTTACAAGATGATAGATGCGTACATAACAGCAACTTAAAAAAGAAAAGAAAATGAAAATAAGCGGACTCGTTTTATATATGGCTGGCTTTCTTTTTATCACGTCTTGTCAGATAAAAAAGCATTTGCCAGAAGGCACACTTTTGTACGGTGGGGCAAAAATAAAAGTAGAAAAAATAGAAGATTTCAAAGGAAAAACGAAGCCGATTAGAAAGGCATTAGAGGTCATTGCTACGCCACGAAAAAATAAAATGATATTGGGTTTCCCTTATAAAGTAGCAATGTGGTATGCGATTGGTGAACCTAAAAGGCAAACGGGTCTGAAAAATTGGTTACGCAATCGTTTAGGTGAAGCCCCTGTTTTGAGTACAAAGGTGGATATAAAAGCGAATGAAATAAACCTGCAAGCCTATTTAGAAAACAAAGGATATTTCAAATCAAAAGTTATAGGTAAAACAGATACGCAAGGGTATAAATTAAAAGCTATTTATGATGCTAAAATCACACAACCATATCTATTTGATACAATTAAATGGGTTTTAGATACGAGTGAATTATCAAGTCATATTTTAAAAATAAGAAACCGAACGAGCTATGTAAAACAAGGTGAACAGTTTGATATAGAAAGCATAAAAGCAGAGCGCAATCGCATTGATTTAGCCTTGAAAACACGCGGTTTTTATTATTTTAGTCCTGATTATATAAAAGCCTACGTTGACACAACCAATAAACAACATACAATCAATGTTTTTTATACGGTTAAAAAGGAAACGCCCGAAAATGCGCGTTATCCACAAACGATTCATGCGGTCACTATTTTCCCCAATTATACTTTGTTATTGCCACCGCCTGATACGTCGAAATTGGGTTTAATAAATTTCGAAGGTTATTCTATTAGAGATACGGTCAATAATTATAAACCTAAAACATTGGTGCGTCCGTTGACATATCAAGTCGGTTCCCTGTATAATTTGACTGAACACAATAATACCTTAAACAGGTATATCAATATGGGGCAATTCAAATTTGTCAAAAGCAGATATGAATCTTTGAGCGATTCTCTATCGGCTAAAAGAATGAATGTTTATTACTATTTGACACCCTTAAAAAAGAAAAATTTTAATTCAGAAGTAGCGGCTTTTACTAAATCCAATTCATTTAACGGTGGACAAGTCAATATCAATTGGAAAAACCGCAATTTACTGAGGGGGGCTGAACAACTGAATATTAAAACGTATGGCGCGATAGAAACCTCGTCCGTAGATTCATTGCGGGATAATAATAATTTTAGAGTGGGTACGGAATTGTCGCTCTCAGTGCCGCGTTTTGTAACGCCTTTCAGACTAAAAGAAAGCAGCTATTTTTTGCCTGTGACTAAGTTTCTCATTGGTTACGAATGGATTAGGCGGCAACAATTATACACTAAAAATTATATTAGAGGTCAATATGATTTGAATTGGAAAGAAGATGCTCATAAAGAACATACGCTGACCCCCCTCAGTATCATCTACAATAATGCGACGAATTTTTCAGCGCAATACTTAGAAACAATAAGCAAATTTCCTGTTTTGTCGTATGCCATACTGCCAGAAGTGATTGCAGGAACAACCTATAATTTTAGTTTTAACAGCACCAATCCACGAGAAAAAGACATTTTTTACTTTAGTGGTCTTGTGGATTTTGCGGGTAATGTCGCAGGACTTATCACAAAACCCAAAGAAGCCTTTAGTGAAAAAATAGCCGATGCTTATTTTACTCAGTACGTCAAATCAGATATTGAAGTCCGCTATTCCAGGAAACTAAACACCGATGTTTATTGGTCCAATCGCTTCAATATCGGTATCGGTTTGCCCTACGGCAATTCTTCTTATTTGCCCTTTGCGCGTCAGTTTGTCATTGGCGGGAGCAATAGTTTGCGCGGTTTTGTGCCGCGTCAGTTAGGTCCGGGTCGTGTTTTAACGACAGGTGAACAACAAGTTGCCTATCCACAAATAGGCGGTGACTATAAATTAGAAGTCCAAACAGAATTGCGTTTCCCGCTTATCAGCAAATTGCGCGGCGCAGTGTTTATGGATGCGGGCAATATTTGGTCAAAAAACAGCTTGATATTTGGCGAAGACGCACGTCTCACGTCTCAGTTTATGAAAGACATAGCCGTTGATGGCGGTATCGGCATTCGACTCGATATTGACATCTTGATTCTCCGATTAGATATGGGTATTCCTTTTCGCAAGCCGTGGTTGCCCCGTGGTTCAGAATGGGTGATGGGACAAATAAATTTTGGTAACAGCAGTTGGCGCAAAGACAATATTGTTTTGAATATTGGTATTGGTTATCCGTTTTAGGGGTTGACTCCCCCCCTCAGTATAACCCTTTAAAATAGCCTTATGTAAATGGAGCGTTTTTTACAAAAATACTGAGGGGTATAAAATCATGTATTTTTCAAAAAAAACATTATTTTTGTACATGGAACGTCTCTTTTCAAAAGAGATATTTATTTTTTCAAATAAAAAAGAAAGTCATGTCTGCACAACAAATAAAATTGAATATCAATACATTAGTCAATAGTATCGAAGATGAATCTGTTCTTGACGCTTGTTATGAGGTACTTGCCCGTCTCGTAAAACTTGCGAAAAAGCCTAAAAATTCGACTGTTTTAAAAGAGGAAACAAAGATGCAATCAATGCCTTTTGTTGAGGAAAACAACAAGGTATCGGAGACGCTTATTGATAAAAAAGAACAGGCAGAAATCTTAGATGATATTAGTGAAAAAGCCATTCCTCACGATTTAAGTATTGTGTTTTTAGCCAACGAAATTTTTAAAGGCTCTGAACCACTCATAGAAATTGGCGAAATCGCTTTTGAAAAAGCTTTCAGAAAATCATTAAAAACAACACCGACCTTACCAAACCGACTTTAAGTAATGACACCTATCTTCGATTTTACTATGATTGAACACCTTTTTCCAAGTTATTTGACAAAAACTGAAAAAGGAAGATTGTTACAAGCCCTTGAACAGTTTAAAGACGCTCACATAAAAGGCAAATGGAATAGTAAAATTTATTCACATTTTTATGGTCAATGGAAAAGATTATATCTGTCACTTTGACAAAGCCTTTTGGTTTCCAACTGGTGAACTCCACTCTTACCTTTCAGACATAGAACAAACCCGCATTGCCTCACTTGATTATTTTGGCTATTACCTCTTTTTAGTCAAATTGTCCTACCATTTTTGTAGACTGCCAGAAGAAAAACAACGATGATTTTAATGATGAAAAGCCTTATTTGATAGCTCATAAGGCTTTTTTAACAAATAAATTTTGTCACCAGTAGTTGGCGCAAAGACAATATTGTTTTGAATATTGGGATTGGTTATCCGTTTTAGAGGTTGATGTAACCCCTCAGTATAAACAGCCTAAAAGCCTTGAAAACATTGGATTTCAAGGCTTTTAGATGTAACTTTGCAGAAAATTAAAGTATTATGGCAAAAAAATTAGTCCGTTTTGATTGGGCGATGAAAAAAATGCTTCGCCACAAAGCTAATTTCGATATTCTTGAAGGCTTTTTAACGGAGTTGCTTGGCGAAGAAATTAAAATTAAACAAATCCTTGATAGTGAAAGCAATAAGGAAACGGAAAACGATAAGTTTAACCGTGTAGATATTCTTGTTGAGAACTCAAAAGGAGAACTTGTCATCATTGAAATACAAAATAGCAAAGAATATGATTATTTCCATCGGATGCTTTATGGCACTTCCAAAGCCATTACCGAACATATTAAGGAGGGACAACCTTATGCAGAAGTAAAAAAAGTTATCTCAATCACTATTGCCTATTTTGACTTAGGACAAGGTAAAGATTATGTTTATCATGGAACAACCGTTTTTAGAGGCATCCATAAAAATGATGTTTTAGCACTTGCGGATAAACAGATTGAACTTTACAATAAGCAAAATGTCCATGAAATATTTCCCGAATATTGGGTCATTAAGGTTGGCAAATTCACTAATAGAGTAAAAGACAAATTAGACGAATGGATTTATTTCTTCAAAAATGCCGAGGTGAAAAAAGAGTTTTCAGCCAAAGGATTGAAAGAAGCCAGTGAAAAACTTGATGAGATGAAATTGAATGAAAAAGATGCAAAAGATTATAAAAATTACTTGAAAAGTCTAAGAAATATTGCAAGTGAACAACATACTAAAATGGCAGATGCACAAGATTTGATAAACAAAGGAAAAGAAGAAGAACGCATTGAGACAGTCATGAGATTAAAGCATAAAGGCAAATCTATTGACGAAATTGCTGATTTACTGGATTTGCCACTCAAAACAGTTGAACAAATCGTCAAAAAGCACTCAAATACTGAGGGGGGGTAAAAAAACAAAAAGACGGACGCAATCAGCACCCGTCTTTTTGTTTTACAATCAAAGCCCCGTTGACTTCTCCATCGCCTCCGTATAACGTGTACCAATCACTTCAATTTGAGCAGAAGCGGCTTCTATCTCTTGCAGTTCCGCCGCCGTTAGTTGAATAGCCGCCGCACCATTATTTTCAGTCAAACGGTGCAATTTTGTTGTGCCTGGAATCGGTACAATCCACGGTTTTTGAGCCAAAACCCCCTCGACAGGCATAAAACGAACTTAAGAATGTGTGAATGGTGTAACATATTTCAAAAATTATGTAACAATTATCTCCCAAAACCTGCTCACCTTTGTGTTGTTATAAAATTTATTCACAACATTTATTCAGCATTGATTTACAAATTTGCACACTTCATTATTCAAGCTCCAAAAGATGGTGGATTAGGAATTTCAGTAGCAATAATAAATATTATCTTTTTTATTGTCATAATTGCTTCAGTTTCATATATAGCAATAAGTCGGCATGAAAAACACCACGGATTAGATTAATAAGTAGTTTGATTCTTACCCGCAGTTAGCGTTCCCGCCCGAACGCAAAGTCCGAAAACCTTACCCCCTCAGTATAACTCTTTCGAAGATTCACGAGTTGAAGCCAATTAGAGCAACAATAAATTTAATTTTAATCCAAAAAGTCATGTCAAAAAATGTTTCTGACCACTTAGTAGAAATGCTTGTAGCAGCAGGTGTTAAAAGAATCTATGCCATAACCGGTGATAGTCTGAATCCAGTAAATGATGCCGTCAGGCGAGACGGCAGGTTACAATGGATTCATGTGCGGCATGAAGAGGCCGGAGCCTATGCAGCTTCTATGGAAGCAGAACTGAATGGCATCGGTTGTTGTATGGGCAGTAGTGGCCCAGGTCATGTGCATCTGGTCAATGGCTTATATGATGCCAATAGAGCTGAAAATCCAGTCATTGCTATTGCCTCAACCATTCATACTGACAAGTTAGGGCTCGACAACTTTCAAGAAACAAGACCTGAATCCCTGTTTCAGGATTGTTCTAAATATGTTTTTATGGCCAATACGCCAAAGCAAGCTCTGAATGGATTACAAACCGCTATTCAGCATGCCATCAGCAAAAAAGGCGTCGCAGTTTTAGGTCTACCAGGGGATGTAGCGGCGGCTGACATAGAACATGTTTACTCTTCTAATAAAAATTTCTATACTCAACCAAGAGTCATTCCGAGTATTGAACATCTTCAGGAACTTGCTGGAGTCATCAACAGCAATGAAAAAGTGATGTTGTTTTGTGGTCATGGTTGTCGCAATGCTGTAGATGAAGTCATGCAACTGGTCCAAAAACTCAATGCACCATTGGGCTATAGTTTTCGAGGCAAAATATTCTTTGAACGTAAAGACAATTCTTATGCTGTCGGGCTCAACGGTTTGTTGGGTAACAAATCAGGCTTTGAAGCCATGCATAAAGCGGATGTGCTTCTGATGCTGGGTACTGATTTTCCGTATAGTGAGTTTCTGCCCGAGCAATGCAAGATTGTTCAAATTGATACCAAGCCAGAGAAATTAGGCCGCAGAGCAAAAGTGGACTATGGCTACTGTGGTGATATCAAATCAACTTTACAGGAACTATTACCCTTACTGGAAGCAAAACCATCAACAGATTTCCTCGACGAAATGCGTGCTTTGCACCAAGATATTGAAAAAACGTATGACTCTTATGTGGAGGATAAAGGGGCTGAAAAATTGATTCATCCGGAATATGTTGCTTTTATGGTGGATAAATTAGCAGATGATGATGCCATATTTACGGTTGACACGGGCATGAGTGCTGTATGGGCTGCACGGTATTTAAAGGCAGGAGCCAATCGCTACCTTACCGGGTCGTTCAATCATGGCTCTATGGCCAACGCCATGCCTATGGCTATGGGCGCAGGTTTATCGCATCCCAATCGGCAAGTGATTGCTTTTTGTGGCGATGGTGGTATTTCAATGCTGCTGGGCGATTTAATGACCATCAGTCAATATCAAATTCCGGTAAAACTCATCATCTTTAATAACCGTTCCTTAGGAATGGTGAAACTCGAAATGCGTGTAGAAGGCTATATGGATTGGCAAACCGATATGGTTAATCCTGATTTTGTAAAGCTGGCAGAATCTATGAACATTGCAGCATGGGAGGCTAAAGAATCCAAAGAGGTGGAATCAGCCCTCGCAAATGCCTTCAATCACAACGGACCTGCAATCATCAACATTTTTACAGACCCCAATGCGTTGGCAATGCCACCTACTCTGAATTTTGAACAAGTGAAAGGCTTTGCAACATCTATGGCAAAATTGATGGTGAACGGCAAATTTGCAGAAATAGTAGATACGACTAAAAGCGATCTGAAATACTTACGGGAATTATTATAAAAGGAGTGTAGTTTTGTCGAGTATTAAGGAGTTAGCGGTCATTGTAACGACTGACACAGCAACCATCAAACAGACGACAATTATTAAGAAACAACACAAACTTTTAATTATGACAGAAAACAAAAATAAGAAATCAGGAAATGCTATCGGAATTGGGTCTGCTCTTGGCGTTACATTCGGAGCAGCTTATGGCGCTTCTACAAATAATGTTTCTTTTAGTGTAGCAATGGGAATAATAATTGGTGCTGCTGTAGGAGCAATTTTCGAATTTGTAATAAACAGAAAATAAATGCCAATTCTTAAATTTATTTGGAAGAACCCATTAATCTAAGAAAAAATTGAAAATTACACGGACAATAGATCTGAAAAACAACGAACCGATAACATTGGTTTTTCAAAATGATGACTGATGTAATTCTAATGAAATTTATTGCTAAAAATCCACCACATCGCCAAGCCTTAAGCCGTTACCACCCCCTCAGTATAACGCTTCAAAATAGCCCTATCTGGGTCATTGAATACTTGAAAAATAAAAACCCATTCGCCCAATTGAATTAAAAAGAAGCGTAGTTTTGTCGTACTTTTTGTATTGTTTGGTAATAATTCACCAAACAATACAAAAAGTACGACAAAATTTTCACATATTTAGGAGTTAGGGGCAAGCGTCATTGACAACCGTAACTTTTAAATAAACAATTTAAGACTAATTTAATACTGATGAAATTAACAAAACTAAAATACCACAACTTGATAGTTATATTTTCAAGTGGAGTCTTGTTGTCAATGTTTATACTTTTCTATTCCAATTCAAAAAATAATAATATTTCAACAGCTTTGGTAGAGCATACACAACAAGTAATAAAGAATAGTGATGATTTATTAGTAGATTTAGTGAATCATCAAACTGGTGTTAGAGGCTACTTACTTACTAATGATACATCCTTATTAGAACCATATAATGCATCTCTTCCGAGCATAAAATTACATTTTAATGAGTTAAATAGACTTACTCAAGACAACCCGTATCAACAGAAACGGGTCGATACTTTGAAGACCTTATTCGGTCAACGAATTGACTTTTCAATAAATTTAATAATCCAAAATCATGCAAACCTGTTAACTAATATTCAAAAATCAACAATCGCCAAAAATGGGGAAATTATTACTTATAGAATAAAAGCCTTATTAAGTGAAATTAAAAGCACAGAATACGAATTACTTGCAGAAAGAAAAGTTATAAACGAAAAGGATAAGCAAAATAAAAACTTGCTTTTTATAATTTTATCAATAGGTAACTTTATCCTTTTAATTTACTCCGTTTTAAGCGCCCGAAAAAACGCAAGACAAACCATCATCTCTCAATTGGAAAAACAAGCTTTGGAACATAAAGCCCTTAATCTTGAAACCGAAAAAGCAATTGCTGTTGAATTTGGACGACAATCGCAAATAACGATTGCTTTAAAACAGCAGTTTTTAGCAAATATGAGTCACGAAATCCGAACGCCAATGACTGCGATTATCGGGTTTTCAAAAGTCGTGCTGAAAACAGACTTAACAGAAAAACAAAGGGAATACATTATGGCAATAAAAACAAGCAGCGATGCCTTGTTAGTGCTCATTAACGACATACTCGATTTGGCAAAAGTTGATGCAGGCAAAATGACCTTTGAAGAAAATGCATTCGAAATGGAATTTGATATTAAGGCAATGCTACATTTATTTGATTTGAAATTTCAAGAGAAGAATTTAAAATTGATTATAGAATATGATTCAAGAATTCCCAAAGTATTAATAGGAGATTCAGTTCGTTTAAATCAAATTATTTTGAATTTAATAAGTAATGCTATTAAGTTTACTTCTAAAGGTAAAATTACAGTAGGCATTAGCTTAATAGATTCAAACGAAGAAAAGGTAACTATCGAATTTGTTATTTCCGATACAGGAATTGGATTGGATGAAAATGTGATTCCAACCCTTTTTGAAAGCTTTCAACAAGCAACTAGTAGCACAGCGAGACAATATGGTGGAACTGGACTAGGTCTTGCGATTGTTAAACAATTGGTGGAACGACAGGGCGGAACGATTAATGTAAAAAGTAAAATAAACGAAGGCTCAACTTTTAGTTTTGTTTTAAGTTTTAAAAAAACGAACTCAGACATTGGAAGTGAATCATCGATTCCTGAATCGAATGTAGAAATTAGAAAAATAAAAATATTGGCAGTAGAAGATACTCTTCTAAATCAATTGCTGTTGAAAATTATTTTGGATGAATTTGGATTTGAACAAGACTTTGCAGAAAATGGAAAAGTGGCTATTGAAAAATTGCAATCTAACTCTTATGATATTATTTTAATGGATTTACAAATGCCGGAAATGAACGGAATTGAGGCTACCGAATACATCCGCAACAAAATGAATTCTAAAATTCCAATTATCGCTTTGACTGCCGATGTTACAATGGACGATTTAGATAAATGTAAAGCTGTTGGAATGAATGGACACATCGCTAAACCTATTGACGAAAAAAAACTATATAAAAAAATAGTTGAGTTAGTCATAAAAACATAATGTACAACAACTATACGACACATAAAAGTTGTTTTCTAACACAGACGGTTTTAGGATTACAGAAAGTGCAGTGCTCCGAACCAACATGTGTTCTGAAAAGCTCGTCCATCGCAAATCTGCAAACCGTTATACACAATGACAGCAAACACGATAACATAACAATACTTAATAACGACTAAAAAAAGACAATGGAAAAGAAACAAGGCAATTTGAAAATTCTGAAAAATAAATATGTGCCAACTGCTGAATTTTATAGCCAAATAATAGACAGCCTGCAAGATTATTCGATTTTTACTTTAGATAATGATTTAATCATAAATAGTTGGAGTTCTGGCTCAACAAAAATATTTGGATACGAAACTAATGAAGTTATTGGAGAACATTTCGATTTAATATTTACAGAAGAAGATTTAAAAAATGGCGTTCCGAAAAGGGAAATTGATACAGCCTTAAAAGAAGGTAGAGCTACAGATAATAGATGGCACATTGCTAAAGATAAAAGTCTATTTTATGCTTATGGGTTGGTTTTTCCACTCATCGGTTTAGATGGAGAAATGAGAGGCTATGTTAAAATTTTGCAGGACTTAACTTACAGGAAACAATCGGAGGATGCCATAAAAAAATATGTCAGAGAATTGGAAGAACTTAATGCACATAAAGAGAGTGTTCTGGCAATACTTTCACACGATTTAAGGAGTCCTCTGTCAGCTATTATTGGAACAGCAAAATATTTGAAAGAAAATTTTCATAAAATGAAGCCCGAAGTTGCTCAGGAAATGCTTGATTTACTTTATAAATCATCAACGGATGAATTAGATATGTTAGACTATTTAGTTGAATGGGCAAGGATTAAATATGCATCAGATGTATTTGCCCCCACAAAAATCCAACTGACTCAATACATCAATAAAGTTTTTGATAGCTTAAACGATACGGCTTTAATTAACACAATAAATCTTCATCACGAAATTGAAGAGAATACGTCTGTATTTGCTGATGGTAAAATGCTGATTTCCATCATTCAAAATATCGTCTCAAATGCCATAAAACATACAGGAAAAGGTGGAACAATTACAGTTTCAGCAAAAAGGAAAGACGACAAAATTATTGTCCAGGTTAAGGATACTGGCATTGGAATGTCAAAAGAAATAATGGAAAAACTTTTTACACCACAAATGAAAACCCTTTCAGAAACAAGAAAAAAGAATAAAGGGGCAGGAATCGGACTATTACTTGTAAAAGGATTTTTAGAAAAAAATGGTGGCGAAATATGGGTAGAAAGTATTGAAGGTGTAGGTTCATCTTTTTATTTTACATTACTCATTGAGAAACCGTCACATAAAGTAGGTAGTTCAGACGAAGTTATGTTTGATGAAAGTGCTTAACATATAGACTCCTAAAGATGTTTTTCAGGTAAAACAACCAACCTTTGGCAAGCCGCAAAACATTACCCCCCCCTCAGTATTTTCATAAAAAAACAAAAAAGACGGACGCCATCAGCACCCGTCTTTTTGTTTTACAATCAAATATAACAGCATATTTACCCTTGTGATTTAGGCGTTTCTAAGGTAAAAGGCTGAATATAATGCCGTTTGCCTGTTGCTTTAAACAACGCATTAGCGACTGCGCCAAACACAGGTGGAAAAGGCGGCTCGCCTAAACCTGTTGGGTCAATATCGTTTTGAACGAAATGAACATCTACTTTTTTAGGTGCTTCGTTGTGGCGAATGAGGCGGTAAGTGTCCAGATTTTTATGCGCTGTTTTACCGTCTTTGAACGTCATACTGCCATATAAAGCATTGCCAATACCATCAATAACAGCACCTTCGACCATGTTTTTAGCTGCATCGTGATTGATGACAATGCCGCAATCCATAGCCGTGAAAACTTGCTCGACATACGGTTGTCCGTCTCGAATCGTCATTTCAACAACATGAGCCGCATACGAATTATGACAGAAATAAGCAGCAACCCCTCTGTTTTTGCTGCGATTAGCGGCATTGTTCCAGTCTGATTTATCTCTGACGAGTTTTAAAACGCCCGCGTATCTATCCGCATCATAATCATTGTTTTTGCCGACAGGATTTTCTTTAGCTCGTTTCAACAATTCCAAACGCAAATCAATCGGGTCTTTGCCCATCGCTTCTGCCACTTCATCAAGGAAAGATTGTTCGGCGGCGGCATTAAAATTGGAACGTGGCGCACGGAATGCCCCAATCGTAATATTGGAGGCTATCTCCCACCCTTCCGCTAAATAATTGTCAACCGCACCCGCAGGGAAACGATTTGCTGCAATCGGATGCTCTGGAATACCGCCACCTTTTACATGAAAACCAATCAATTTTTTATCCGCATCAAGAGCCGCCCGATAAGTCGCGGTGTACATGGGGCGATATATGCCATAAGTCATATCATCTTCTCGCGAATAAATCAAATGGATAGGTGCTTTGGCTTTTTGAGAAATCAAAGCCGCCTCAACCATATAATGCGGATAAGCCCGACGACCAAAGCCGCCGCCCATGCGGGTCATTTCAATATCAATTTTTTCAACTGGCATACCGATACTGCTGGCAATAGTTTTTTCTGCAAATTCAGGTGCTTGTAAAGGTCCCGCTAAAAACGCTCTTTCAGCAGTTACATGAGCAAAGCAGTTCATGGGTTCCATACAATTATGCGCCAAAAACGGGGCGGTATAAGTGCGCTCAATTATCGTTGCGGCATTTTTAAACGCGGCTTCGGGGTCTCCATCTTTGCGTAGTTGGGTAGCAGGTTTCTTCGCCATTTCTGCCATTTTCGCCAAATGAACATCGGTACTTTCGAGACCCGCAGGAATTGTCACTTCTGTTTTGCGACCAAAGCCATTGATTGTTTCTTTGATTTCAGGCGCATTCATCCACTCCACTTTCAGCTTTTTACGGGCAGTCATCACTTCCCACGTTGAATTGCCGACAATGGCAAGGGCTTCGTTGAAAGTTCGGGTATCAAACCCCGCTCTTTCAGTGCCTTCTTCAAAGAGCTTAATCGTAAAAACATCTTTGATACCACTCATTTTAAGGGCATCTTTGGCATCAAAAGATTTGATTTTCATACCAAATGCAGGCGGATGATGTATCATTGCTACTAACATTCCTTCTTGGCGATAGTCCATACCAAACATGGGTTTGCCTGTTACGACTTTCAAACCTTCTACATTTTTGCGAGAAGTGCCGACGATTTTAAAATCCTTAACGTCTTTTTGTTTAGCAGTTTTAGGCAAGGGTAAAGTCGCAGCTTTGGCAGCCAAATCGCCATATTTTGCTGATTTGCCACTTGATTTATGATACAAAACGCCCCCCTCAGTAGTCACCTCTTCCACAGGCACATTCCACGTTTGCGCAGCCGCTTCTCGAAGCATTTGACGCGCCGTTGCCCCCGCTTCACGCAATGGTTTCCAATAAGTTCTGACCGATTGACTGCCACCTGTGAATTGACGACCATAAATTTGATTATTATGCGGTGCTTGCTCTACGATGACATTTTTCCAATCCACATCCAATTCTTCTGCGACAATCATCGGCAAAGAAGTCATGACATTTTGACCAAATTCGGGATTGGGTGATAGGATTTTAATGACATTATCCGCCCCGATTTTGATATAACCTTTAAAATCAAACCAGTCTTTTGGCAATTCTAATTCAGTTAATGCAGGTGTTTTTCCCGATAAATAATTGATACCAATCATAAATCCGCCACCCGTTAAGGCTGATACTTTTAAAAAAGAACGCCTATTATATGTTGTTTTAATATTTTCCATTTTTTTATATTTTAGCCCCCTAACCCCCAAAGGGGGGATTTTTAGAAGCATAATTTACGATATATTTTATCTAAGAGCAGTTTAATATCCCCCCTTTGGGGGTTAGGGGGCTAATTTAGCTGCCGTTTTAATAGCCGCCTTGATGCGGGTATAAGTTCCACAACGGCAAATATTCCCACTCATAAAGTTTTCAATATCTGCATCACTCGGATTCGGATTGTCTTTGAGCAATGACGCAGCACTCATTATTTGCCCTGCTTGGCAATAGCCACATTGCGCCACATCGTGTTCCAACCATGCTTTTTGCACAGGATGGTCGCCTTTTGCAGACAAACCTTCAATCGTTGTGATGTCTGCTTTGCCAACAGACGAAACAGGCAGCATACAAGAACGCGTAGCCGAACCATCGAAGTGAATGGTGCAAGCACCGCATTGCGCCATGCCACAACCGAATTTTGTGCCTGGCATATTCAGGTGGTCGCGCAGCACCCACAACATCGGTGTTGATGGGTCAACATCGACTTTGAGGGTTTTACCGTTTATTTTCAAATTATATTTTGCCATGTTGTTTATATTTAGGTGAGAAAATATTTTTATGCAGAAACCCAAATTTCGGAATTATTTTCTAATTAATGGTAGGATAAATCAAATAGAAACTTACGATTTTCAAATAATGGGCTGTTTTTATCCCTTTTCCGCATTTCTAAGGCTATCAAACAGCTGAAAATTTCTACCTAATGTGTACACCATCATACCAAATGGTAGAAATTTCTATGGTTTGTATTCCCGCATTTACCTTTCTGATACACCGTTTTACTGAGGGGTATGAATTAAAAAGCCCACACAAACACGTTGCATGGGCTTTTATACTGTTGAGGAACAAAATCCCGATACCATCGGGAATGGGGTGCTAAAACTTAACCATTTCTCTTTTTGCATAAAAGACGCATCTTTTACACTTTAGCAGCCGCTTTATTGGCAGCTTTTTCCGCTTTCATGGCTTTAACTTCTTTTGAAACAGGTTTAGCGCGGTCGCTTACGCGAACACCGCCTACTTTTGTGACCTCTATGGCGTTGTCGCCAAAGTCATTTTTCACGCCCATCAATGAATTTTTAGAAAAAGCATTGGCTTCTTTTTGCAATTCTTTGAGTTCGATGCGGCTTTGTTCCAGCAACGATTGTTGCGTTGTGATGTCGTCCAATTTTGTTTTCAATCGGGCTTGAATGTCAGTGCCTGTGGCAATTGACAAACCATTTTTTAAAACAAGGTCTTCTTTAATTGATTTAAGACCCATGATGCGTGCATTTAATTTTGTCAATGCAGCAAACTCACCTTTTTTACGAGCCATTATAAAATGAATTTATTGTTAAAAAAAATATTTGAATAGTTTTTTAACTTTTAAATTCATATAATAGTTCCTTTAATTTTATCATTAACGAATTGTTAACTTTTGTTATGCTTTAGTAATCACCCCGCCGTTGAAACGGCGGGTTACAAGATGATAGATTTTTTTTGATATTAATAACCATTAATGGCGTTATCAAATGGCAAGTCATTTGAGCTTATTTTTTAAATTTTCAAGCTTAAATTGAAAAAATAAGGCACAAATGTTAATAGAAAAGCCACAAGTGTTAATGAAGAAGTCTTCTCTATTAACATTTGTGCCTTATTCATTAACATTTGTGCCTTATTTAAAAACGTTTAAGCCTTTGTCATTAAATTTTAGCTTCAATTTGCTTTTATACTGAGGGGTGTCAAAATCAAAAAGATATGCTCCCGTAAAATCGTCCTTAGCAGGACTAAAAAGGTCGTAATTTAGGGTTAGCACTGTTTACAGAAAAGAAAAGGGAGGTTTTCCTAAAATAGATAGTACCGTCGCCACTTAAATTAGGCGATGGTCTATGCACCTTTACGGTGTTGTTTGGTTTGATTTATTATAAACGGTATTGAAATACTGAGGGGAAATAAAACTTGTCAAATGAATTAAAATCTTTATGTTTTTTTTGAAGTTTTGTTGATTTTTTTTTAGATTTGTGAAAGGGTTTGATGAATTTTGTATTTTGAAACTGGCTTGTATAAAATCGGTTTCGTATATAGATACTTTTTTATACAATTAAGGCATTTATGATTGTATAAGGATTCGATATTTGCGCAAGATTGCATAGGTACAGGTTTTCGGCATAAGCAAATAAGTCAAAATGCATCATAAACTATCGTTACACAATTATAAAAAATGAGGTGATGTTCTCTTAAACAATAAATGTATATTTGCGACAAAAAAAGAAAGTGGATAAGAAATTTACATTTATAGATTTATTTGCGGGAATTGGAGGATTTCACTTAGCAATGCACCGATTAGGTGGAGAGTGTGTCTTTGCATCCGAAATTGATGAACCCGCAAGATTGACATATCAAGCAAATTTCAAGAAAATAAGTCCAAAATTATTTGAAAATAACCTATATAACAAGGATATACGGACAATTACACCAAAAGACTTACCAGATTTTGATATTCTTTGTGCAGGGTTTCCTTGCCAGCCATTTAGTCAAGCTGGATATAAACGAGGTTTTGAGGATAACCATAATTCAGAAAGAGGAAACCTCTTTTTTAATATCGCAGAAATAATAGCAGAAAAACAACCTAAAGCGTTTTTTTTAGAAAATGTTAGAGGGATAGTTAATCACGATGATGGAAAGACATTTAAGATTATTAGAAATATCTTAGAAAATGAATTAGGTTACTCATTTTATTTCAAAATTGTTCATGCTTCTGATTATGGATTGCCACAACTAAGACCACGTGCTTTTATGGTTGGTTTTAGAGATGAAGATTTTATGAAAGGCTTTCATTTCCCACCTCCTATTCCTTTAAAATTTAATATGAGTGATGTTTGGGGCGGAAAATGTACGCGTGATATTGGTTTTACGATTAGAGTTGGTGGACGTGGTTCAGAAATTACAGATAGACGAAATTGGGATAATTATAGTGTTGACGGACAATTAAAAAGATTATCTTATATCGAAGCCAGAAAAATGCAAGGCTTTCCTGATGAATTTATATTTCCAGTTAGTCCGACACAAGCCATCAAGCAATTGGGTAACAGTGTAGCCGTAAATGCTATTGAAGCCGTAGCAAAGAATTTATTAGAGCATTTAAATAATTTATCACCTAAAAAAATGGCATTAAAAACGACAAAAAATAAAGGAGAGTGGACTGAATTATTAGTTTTTATAAAACTTTTATTAGAAAAGAAACTGTATTTATCTGATGAAAGTCTAAACTCTAATAACACTTATTTCAAGATAAATAAGGTAACAACTCATAATTTGGATATTGAATTTTTACTTTCTAACCTATCAACTATAACCTTAAAAAACAAAATAGAAGAAAGTGAAAAAACGATAAATATTTCGGAAGTCATAAACGCTGAAATTATCAACTTGCTTATATCTAAAATTAAAGATAGCTCACAAACATTTGAAGTACCAGAATTTAATATTATTCAAGATACTTTGGGATTCAATGTTATAAAAGGTGGTAATAGTAATCAAAAAGCGGATATTTTATTAGATATTGAAAACGATTCGTTTGTCAAAGAGAATGAAGGCTTTGGTATTAAATCTTATTTAGGGAGTAAACCGACTTTACTAAATGCTTCGGGTAATACAAATTTTATCTTTAAAATTATAGGTATGAATAAATCTCATTTAGATGAAATTAATGCTATTGATACTTCAACAAAATTGAAAGATAGAATTAACAAAATTGAAGAATTAGGCGGCAAATTTAAATACATAGGTGCAGAAAAAGATACAATGGATTTTAATTTGAAAATGGTAGATGGTGATATGCCACAGATAATAGGTAAGATTTTACTTTGCTTTTATAAAGAAAGAGTTTCCTCTTTACGAGAAATTACAAAAAAACTACTTATTGGAAGTAAAAATATAGACACTGAGACTCAGTTACTAACAAGTAAAATAAAGAAACTATTGGTAGATATTCTACTCGGCTTTTTTGCGGGTTCACAATGGAATGGCTCGTATGAATCAAATGGGACAATTGTAATGAAAAACAATGGCGATTTAGCAGGTTTCCATATAATAGAAATTGACAACTTGAAGAATTATCTATTTGACCATATTAAATTAGATACACCTTCTACGACAAGACATCGTTTTGGAAAATTATATTTAGAAAAAGATGGAGAATTATATTTTAAATTGAATTTACAGCTACGATTTTAGTTTTAACTTCAACATAAATTAATCTGAATTGAGTAATAATGATATGTCCTGCTCGGCAGGAGTTTTCATTAATTCTACCTACTAAAAACACAATGACGAATGGCAGTACTGGGTTCTTTCTACTTACCAAACAAAAAGCCGATTAACACAGCGCACCAATCGGCTTAAAACCTTACACAAATGAAAAAAGTCGTTTTTTTACTGAGGGGTCGTTGTCATGCTGTCCTTAGCTTTGACATGCTCGGCATTGCCCGATTTGTTTCTACTGCACCGCCACTTTCTTGCGCTCTAAATTAGTTAAACCAAGCATCAAAATCACCAAACCGAACACTGCGCAACCTGCCATGACACCTGCCATCGGCAAACTTGTCCCATTGCTCAAGAAGCCAACCAAAGCAGCCGCCAACGCACCAAAACCCATTTGGAATGCGCCCATTAATGCCGAAGCCGTACCTGCTTCTTTTCTAAAAGGTGCCAACGAAAGAGCGGAAGCGTTTGGAAAACTGAATCCTTGACAGCATAAGAATAAAAATATGAAGAGAATGGTATTGTACAAATTGAGCCAACCCATATAACTTGAAACACAAAACAAAACGCCAATAATGGACTGTGTCCATAAGGTTGTTTTGATTATTTGCGCACTGTTAAAACTTCTCAACATCAGATTGTTTAATTGGCTACTCATTATGAGTCCTGCGGCTAAAAAGCCAAAAATCCAACCGTATTGCTGTTCGGAAACATTAAAAATCTTCATAAATACAAAGGGAGAACCCGACAAATAGGCATAAATACCTGCCGAAACCAAAGAAGCCGCCAAAGTATAGGTGAAAAACTGAGGGGTTCGGAATACAAACCAAAAACTCGTAATAATAGGCGTGGGTTTAAGCGAATACGTCGGGTCGGGTTCTTTGCTTTCAGGCAATAAGAAAACGACTGCCAACAGCAACAACACACCCATAAAAGCTTGAAGCCAAAACACCGATTGCCAGCCCATCGACACAATCATATAGCTGCCAATGGTAGGCGCAATGATAGGCGATACACCCAGAATGAGGATTAAAGTGGAAAATATTTTGGCACTTTCATGAACGGGAAACATATCGCGCACAATGGCTCGCGGCGCAACCATACCGACACAACCACCCAAAGCTTGTAAAAAACGAAGTGCAATCAGCATCTCAATTGAATTTGCCAAAGCACAACCCATAGAAGCTAAAAAATAAATCACGATGCCGACCATCAATGGCTTTTTACGACCAAAACGGTCAAGTAAAGGCCCATAAATCAATTGTCCTAAAGAAATGCCGATGAAAAAACTGGATAATGTGTAAGAAACTTCATCAACAGTTACGTGCAAATCAGCTGCAATCGTTGGAAAGCCCGAAAGGTAGGTATCTATTGAAAAGGGGCCGATGGCAGACAGCAAACCCAAAATCAGAATGAGAACAGTTCTGTTGTTCATTTTTTTAATTAAATATTGAGTGTAAATTGACGCAGATAAAGCATTGTACTTCTGAAAAGGTATAGTAAACAGAAAATGAATATGTTTTTATTTTTTTTTGCAAAAAAAAAAACAAAAACCTATTCATTTTCTGTTTACTATACCTGTGCTACCTGTGCTAACTCACCACTTTCCTAACAAATTCAGATTTTAAGCCCATTGAGCCAAAACCTTCAATTTTACAATCAATATTGTGGTCGCCATAAGCCAAGCGGATGTTTTTAACCTTTGTACCTGCTTTTATGGGTTTGGGTGCGCCTTTGACGGGTAAATCCTTGATAACCAATACGGTATCACCATTTTGAAGTTCATTGCCATTGGAATCTATGACTTTCAATTCTGTGTCTGATGTTTCGACATCTTCAGGATTCCATTCATGGAAACATTCAGGACATACCAACAAATCATCGCTCGGATAAGTGTATTCGTTTTTACATTTTGGACACGGCGGAAATTCTGACATAATTTTAGACTTAATGGATAATTAATAGTTGACAATGGATAATTCAAATAAAAAAGGAAGATTGTATTTTTCCTTTGTGTAATAAACCGCAAAAGTAGTTAAAATATGATAGTAGGTAGGGTGTAGTGGGTGAAGTAGGTATAGTAAACAGAAATTCAATTGGTTTTTTATTTTTTTTTGCAAAAAAAAAGCAAAAACCAATTGAATTTCTGTTTACTATACCTTGTTATTCACACATTTCTAAATTGTGATGGACTTCCCTGCGTTTGTTTTTTAAAGAAATTATTGAAATGCGTCACTTCCGTAAAACCCAAAGCATAGGCGATTTCAGAAACATTCCAATGGCTGTGTTTCAACAATATTTTGGACTCTTGCAAAACCCTTTCCGCAATAATCTGCGTCGTTGTTTTCTGTGTTGTTCCTTTGACGGCACGGTTCAAATGATTGACATGAACATTCAACTGATTGGCAAAATCGGATGCGGAACGCAATTTTACTGAGGGGTGGTCTTCATCTATCGGAAATTGCCTTTCTAATAATTCTAAAAACAGTGTCGAAATACGTTGCGCGGCATTGATAGTTTGTTGATTAAAATCAGCTACGGGTTGTGTTTTCATCGCAAAATGTAAGAGTTCAAACACCAAATTGCGCAGCACATCGTATTTGTGCAGATAATCAGAATTGATTTCTTCAAACATCTTTTTATAAATTGGTCTTATCTTTTCAACCTGCTCATCTGACAATTCAAATACATGAGTTCCTGTGGGTTGAAAGACAGAATATTGATTCAAATCTCCGAATTTATGAAAAAAATGCTGATTGAAAATGCAATAGTAACCCGTCTCAATTCTTTCCAAATTCTCGCAACTGTAAGGAATTTGTGGATTAGAGAAAAACAAAGCCTGTTTTTTGACAGTAATGACCCTATCAGCGTAGTTCATTTTTATATCGCCAATGACCAGCATTATTTTGTAAAAATCCCTTCGTTTAAAAGGCAGCGGCTTTGTCTTACCGATTTCGATAGGCTCATGTTGGAATACATTAAAATGCCCGAATTCATTTTTAATGTTTTCAGGTATCCAATCGAATTTCCTTTTATAAAATTCTTCTAATGATTCTATTTTATCCATTTTACAAACTTACGCATTTCAAATAAAGTTGTGATTCATAAGTATCGGATATTTTGAAAATGTCCGATACTTTATGTTCAAACAGGGCCCCTCAGTAAAAAACGCATTTCATCACTGTTTCACATAATTTTTACTGAAAGCATAATGCAAACTAACATTCCAAACAAAATTGCTTTTCGCAGCAATCTCAGTTTTAAGCGTTTGACTCATGATTGATGACAAATAAAACGGTGATTTTTTATGCGTTAAAGTGATTGTTGAAGAGACATAAACACCGTCTTTATCATCCATTTTCAAATAATAAAATTGCGGTGCAATTTTCAAAGCCATGTTTTTTGTGAGTTTTATATCTGAAAAACTACTTCTTATGGCAAAGAAATCCGTATTTTTAGTCACATCGGTTTCAAGCCCAAATGCATGTAAATAATACACACCCACATTAATATTCTTAGTCAGTGCATAATTAGGAGAAAGTTCACCCGCGAAAAATCGTTGTGCAGACAGTACCGTTTTGGGTTCACCATCGGTAATAAACGTCTTTTCTCTAAACGCAATGGCAGGATGTGCACCGACATTGAAGGAAAACTTGTTTGTGTTGACAACCTTATATCGCCACCAAAAAAGGAAAGACCACGGCTTGCCCCCTTCGACGGCAAAGCGCAATTCAGGCTCAAAGCTCAACTTCTTTTTGCCTATTGCCATGTTAAATATCACCGCAGGTTTGTTCAATGAAAAATTAGGCAATAATGAAATACCATTATTGGTGACATTGACCGCAGCGTAAAAATGACTCACCGTTTTTGTACTATCTACCTCTTGTGCAACAGCAAAATGAGACAGCGTTAAAAAGAGAGAAAACAGTATAGTGTGTTTGAAATATGGCTTTGATTTAAATAATTTCATTCGTCTGATTTTTATTAATTGATAGTACAAAGGTCGGATGAATGTCTCTTCTCTTATAACACATATCAAAGCAAAACTTACGATTTTCAAACAATGGGTTGATTCCTTCGTATCAAGGTACACCTCAGTAAATCCTTTATCTTTCCACAAGATTGTTTTTTATTTACTTGGAAAATGTATTTTTGCAGGTAAATGTGACAACTATTTCAAAATAAGAATACATAAACAAGATGAATCCAAAAGTTGATTTTTATTTTAACAAATCCGAAAAGTGGCAGAAAGAATTGGCTGAATTGCGAACAATCGTTCTGGATTGTGGGCTGACTGAAGAATTGAAATGGGGCGTTCCTTGTTACACATTTCAAAAAAGCAACGTCGTTTTGATACATGTTTTTAAAGAATATTGTGCGCTATTGTTTGTCAAAGGTGCTTTATTAAATGATGCTGATGGTATTTTGGTTCAACAAACGGAGAATGTTCAGGCGGCGCGCCAGATTCGGTTCACCCATGTTCGAGAAATCATTAAGCAGAAAGACATCTTGAAAACCTATATTTTTGAAGCCCTTGAAGTAGAAAAAGCAGGTTTGACTGTAGAATTAAAAAAGACATCTGAATTTAAAATGCCCGAAGAATTTCAGAATGTATTAGACAATATGCCTGAATTGAAAACGGCCTTTTATAATTTAACTCCGGGAAGACAAAGAGGCTATCTCCTTCATTTTTCACAAGCCAAACAAGCCAAAACACGGACAGCAAGGGTTGAAAAATGTACGCCGCAGATTCTCGAAGGCAAGGGATTGAATGATTAGACACCCCGTCAGTATAAAAGGCATTTGCTTGATAAACCCGGATGAAACCGCACTTTTTTGTTTCTTTTCCAAAAATATCTATATTTGTCAAAAATAAAGAAAAATGAGTGTACAAATGTCCGTTTCAGAAATATTAGGCAGTGCAGCAAATTTAGAACAAAATAAATTTGAACAATTGTACCGTGAATTGTTTGCCCTTCGCGCAAAGAAAAAGAACATTCCATGGCTCAACGAAGTGGAATCTCAATTAATTAGTAAAATAAATACTGAATTTGATTCAGAAAAATGGACAAGACTCACCTATCTGGATTGGAAATTAGAATTCAGTGCCTTAACGCCCAAAGAAGAAACAGAATCCTTAAAATTAGCCGAAGCCTACGAAAGTTATAGTGTTGAGCGCGTAAAATGCCTCTCACAATTGGCTTTGCTTCGTCAAATTTCTATTGATGAATTAATGCTACAATTGGGCTTAAATACACAAGTGCATGGCTAAACCGATGATAACGACTGAATTGCGTGAGGCAGTGACACAACGTGCCTTGAAATGTTGTGAATACTGTAAAAGTCAAGACAAATACTCTCCAACTTCATTTACAATTGACCATATTTTACCCGAAAGTTTTGACGGAACAACTGATTTTATGAACCTTGCGTATGCTTGTTTCCTTTGTAATCGCTTGAAATCAAATAAGTTAAAAGTTTTTGATAGCATCACTCAAAAATGGGTCTCCTTGTTTAATCCACGAAATGATATTTGGAAGGAACATTTCGCATGGAATGAAGACACAACAAAAATTATGGGCATATCGTCCATTGGACGTTGTACCGTAAAGGAACTCAAATTGAATCGTGAAAAACTGATAGAATATAGAAATTGTATTATTCCATTTGGAGAGCATCCACCAAAAATTTGATACCCCTCAGTAAAACAGTTAAAAAAAAGGTATTTTGAAGCAAAAACACTTCAAAATGCCTTTTTTTTATTTTTTTTTCAAAAGACCGCAAGTTTTTATTCAAAACCGTTTCTAACCTTATAACCGACCATTCAAACAACTCTTTTGAAATCGGTAATAATTTTTTAAACTAATAATAACTTAAATGATGAAATTGAAATTAGGTCTTTTGAGCGGTGTCGCTCTTATCTTAGCGGTTAACGCTTGTACCAAAGATTCAGACACAACAACGACAACTACAGGAACGGCGACAGTTCCAACCATCTTTTCAACAAACTACAAAAGTGCCGTCACTTTATCGGCAACAACCACAACCGTTACGATGAAATCGAACGGCACACCCGACCACGTAACGCCTTATTGGGGTACTGGCAATGCCAAGTATGAAGCACAAACGGCTGGACAAACAGTCAATCCAGGCAATTTACAAGCGCAAGTTTTTGTGATGACGATTCCTACAAATCCAGTTGCAGCTGCTTCGAAAGAGGAAACTTCGCTCGGTCCAATCGGTATGGCACTCAATGGTGTTGCGATTTACAACGACAGAGAAGGCGGCAATGTGCCTGTTGATGCAGGAACACTCAAATCTTTTGACCGTGCGGGTGCGCACAGTGGACCTGGTGGCTTGTATCACTATCACTTCAATGGCGATTTTACGTCAAAAGACGACGCTAAGTTAATCGGCTGGTTGAGAGATGGTTTCCCTATTTATGGCAGAAAAGATAAAGACGGCACTTATCCTTCAAATTTAGATACAAATGGCGGACATACGGCAGCAACAGCCGATTATCCAAACGGTATTTTTCATTACCATTGTTCAAATGTTAATTATATGAACTCTGGATTTTACGTTTTAAAAGCAGGCAGTTATCATGGCACAAAAGGCACTTTCACATTTTAAGCACATCGCTTATTTTGTTCTTATTATAAGTTTTGTCTACTGCAAAACGCAAAATACTGAGGGGGGTGATTCATCGCCTTCCTCGGTATCCGTGGACGTTTCTTCCATTCCTAAGGATACTATTTCTATTTTAGATAAAAATCTGAAATTGGACAATGGTATTTATTGTCTCAATAACAAACCTTATTCAGGTTTTATCAAGGAATTCTATCCAAATGATACCTTAAAAAGCGTTGGCAGTTATCTGAATGGTATGCAACATGGCATCACGCAAACCTATTTTCCAGATGGAAAAACAAAGGATATTCGGAGTTATAAAGCCAATAAAAGCTTTGGGCGGCATCTGGGTTATTGGGAAAATGGCAATCAAAAATTTGATTTCATTTACATCAATGACAAAAGAGAGGGCTGCAATAAACAATGGTATGAAAGCGGCAAACCTTATACTTTTTTGAATTTCAAAGACGACAAAGAAGACGGCATGCAACAGGCATGGCGTGAAAATGGCAAAATATACATCAATTACGAAGCAAAAAATGGCTTTCGGTATGGACTTCAAAAGTCTGCCCTTTGTTATACCTTGATTGATGAAAAACTAAAGCTCTCTACCCCCAAAGAGGGATTTTGATTCAACGTATTTACTCCTCAATGAACTCATTTACTCCCCCTTGGGGGTCGGGGGCTGATGAACAACTAAAATTAAAATAATGAAAAATATAATCGCATTCATAACTCTTTGTCTTTTAATCTCTTGTAAAGAAAAAGAAGCCGCAAGAAAACTGCCTTACTACGATACGGCTGACTTTACCCCGAAATGGGCATTACCCAAAGACAGCGCATTTCATTCAATCAGAAATTTCACGTTGATTGACCAAGAAGGTGCAACGTTTACGGAGAAAGACATAGCAGGTAAAATCTGTGTGGCTGATTTTTTCTTTACGATTTGCCCCGGCATTTGTCCAAAAATGACCAACAGCATGGTTGAATTGCAAAAGGATTTTATGAACGATAATGATGTCCTATTGATTTCTCATTCCGTTACCCCTGAAAATGATAGTGTCCCTGTTTTAAAAAAATACGCTGAAACCAAAGGGGTTCAATACCCAAAATGGCGGTTACTGACAGGTAAAAAAGAAGAAATATATGACCTCGGACGCAAATCATATTTTGTAGAAGAAGACTTAGGTTTGAAAAAGGACAGCGATGATTTTTTGCACACCGAAAACTTCGTTTTGATTGACAAAAACAGACACATCAGAGGGATTTACAACGGACTAGACCCGAATAGTATGGCGGTTTTGAGTAAAGATATTGCGGCACTTCGGAAAGAGAATTGATTTTACCCCCCTCAGTATAAACGCATTAAACCGCCTCACAAATGACCGTATTTGCAAGGCGGTTTGGTGTTTGAGTGGTTTATTTTGAAAGTTATCCCCTCAGTATTTCTGCCTTTTTCTCACTTTTGTTTTACATTTGCTTTACGAAAAAGTAAAAAATCCAAAAGGTTAAAGCTAAAAATACAAGATATGAACACTTCCGACACACAAAATCAGCGTATCGCAAAAATGACCTTCGCCACCGTCTATCCGCTGTATGTCATAAAAGTGGAAAAGAAAGGTAGAACAAAAGAAGAATTACATCAGGTCATAGCATGGTTGACAGGCTTCGACGATACGAAGCTAATGGAACTCATAGAAGAAAAAGTAACTTTTGAAGTGTTTTTCCAAAAAGCAACACTAAACCCGAATGCACACCTCGTCAAAGGCGTAATCTGCGGGTATCGTATAGAGGAAATCGAGAATCCATTGACGCAGCAGGTTCGATATTTAGATAAACTGGTGGATGAGTTAGCAAAAGGGCGGAAGTTAGAAAAGATTTTGCGCGGCTCTTAGGGTGCATAAGCCAATAAAAACACTTGAATATCTCTATTTTCTTAAATGAAAATACCAAATAACGATTATTCTTCTTCATTTTCTCATGAAAAATGCTTATCTTTACACAAATAGATATTAATACAATCATCTATGGAAAAATGTATGTTACCCTAAACTTTCCCCAAAAGCTAATTATTTGCCAACCATACAAATATTCATCCGTCAATCTTATTCTTAATAATATTGTCTATTTTAGATCGAAAAATAGCAACTATTGATAATTAAAGAGTTTCATAACTTCTTGGTTGTCATTTTTTTATATAAAAATCTTAAATCTTAACACATTCTACCTTTTATCATCAATTGATTAAAGGCTTAAACAATTTACAAAATGGATCACAAAAAATTCGACGCGGCTCAAGAAGCCATACAACATTATAAAAAAGAAGGTTTTAATTTCACTTTCACGAAAGCAACTATTGCTGAAGAAACGCCTGCAAACTGGGAAATAGAAGCTGTTCACAGCTTTACAGACCTCAAAGACGCACACAGAAATCAAATTGTCTATGCTTTACGCAACAAAACGGGAGATAAAAAAGGCATCATTGTCCGACGCTTGGGTTCTTTGGGCATGCCCTTCAAAGCTATGTTCATACAAAATATAGAATTGGCAAACGCTTAAATAATGATGAACTATGAATGATGAATGATAAATTCGTCAAATCATTTAAAATCAATGCTTTACAAATTTATCATTCATCATTTCCTAAACGATACCCCTCAGTAAAACACACTCAACTAATAAACTATCGCAACGAAGTTTAGGGTAGGACACGGTCTTTGGCATTAAGGAAACTGCCCGCCCCTGCTTCGGTTTTAATTCAATCTTTAACATATATAAAAATGAAGACGATAAAAAAAATTGCCGTTGCCATTGACTTTTCCAACAATTCGCGTTCTGCGTATAAATATGCAAAAGCTTTGGCTAAACATATAAACGCAGAGCTGGAACTCATCCATATTTATTCCATTCCAGTCAATCCATACAGCGCAAATGGTTTGGGGTTCATCCCCAATATTGACCAACAAGTGAAGGAAACTATGACCGCACTCCGCCGCTTCGCCAACGATAAAACTGTTAAATGCGCTATATATACGGGCTTCCCGCCCAATGAGTTAGTGAAATTAAGTAATGAAAGATATTTCGATTTATTGGTTCTTGGCAACCACGACGACCGCGGATTGCTGACTCAACTTTTCGGCAGTGTGGCGATTGAGGTTGCTAAAAAAGCACAATGTCCTGTCCTTTTAGTGCCGCGTCAAGCGAAATACAAGGACATAACCGATATTGTTTATACCACATCAGAACTTTCTGTTACGGACGATGGCATCGCCGTTACCAAAGATTGGGCAGAGGCTTTTGGTGCTAAAATACATTTCGTACACGTTGAAAACTCTGATTCTAAAGGGCCCATGCCTGATATTACCGCTTTCATGAAGGATTCTAACATAGATTATGCCGTCAAAGATTTGGAGTTTGTAACCGTCAGAGGGGCCATTGACAACTATTGTGAGCAAAAAACCATCAACCTCATTGTGTCTATGACGCAAAATTATTCTTTCTGGGACGGGCTTTTCCATAAAAGCGTCACGAGTACTTTGGCTTGGAACAGCCGACTACCCTTGTTGGTGCTGCATAAAGACATTTTAGAACTAAAAGCAGCATAAAATCTGCTTTTTACTGAGGGGGTAACAACGAAGCATTTTCTTTATTTTTGACAATATAACAAACATTATTATGAAAAAAACAATCATTCTCCTACTACTGCTGTTTTCATCAACCGCTACTTTCGCTTTTCAAACACCGAGCATTCATAAAATTGACCATTACAAACAACTCGTTGGTAAGTGGGAAGGCTCGGGTTTTATTACCGATAAAAACAATAAACGACAAGATGTCAGAGCCACACAATGGGTCAGTATTCAAGACCAAAATGTCATCGTCAATGGTATTTTTGACAACAACCAAACGGGTTTCAAAGCCGATTTTTTGAAACAATTTTACTACGATGTGACCAAAAAAGGCTGGCGCATCAAGGTTTATGTTGAAAACAAATATTTCAGCACGGCTAAATTGAGTTTATCAGACAACTACACGCTCATCTATACTTTCAAAGATGCACAAGGCGTGATGAATCGCACAACCGTTTATGCTGCTTTCCCTTTTGGTTGGACTGAAATGTTGGAAATGTGGACTGGACAAACTTGGGACATCAAACGGCGTGTTATTATGCGTAAATTGGATACAGCGACCACGGCACTACCGAAATCAGCTGTGATTGTTCCTACAAAGAAAAAAGTCGTACAAAAGAAGCCTTATTAAAGATCAGGGATTTCTACTTCAGCTTTTTTGTCATTTTGAGCGTAGCGAAAAAATCTGTATAAATCGTTAAAAATCAATTATTTATACAGGTTCTTTCGCTGCGCTACTAATGACGCACTGTGTTTTTAGTGAGACAATGATTTAAAATCATCGCCTCACTTGTCCACGTCATTTCGTTTTAGACGACACGGTTTAGGTGTCGGCTTTCCTCAGAATGACAAAAGACCATTTTATTATTTTATCGTTACTAAAAAGAAAAGACCCTATAATTTAACATTGTTATCAAACAGCAATTCAGCCAATTTTTTATACTCCTCTTTAAGCCTTCCGTTATCCATTTCCAAAAGCTCAATGTTCCCCCTCAGCAAACGATTCTCTTCATTCAAATGCGTTAAATGCACACTTTTTGACGCATTTTCAGAAAACATATCCTCGGTTTTAACAATTAAACTTGACTTTTCTTCTTGTAATTGAGTCAATGCGGTGTTGTACAAACTCAATTTCCTTCTCAAATCATTCGTCTTGTTCTGCACATAAAAATACATCGCTGCGAAAGCTAAAGCTGCCGCACCACCCATAAGTAAAAAAAGTGCTGATGTACAAGCCATGTTTGATATTTCTACGGAACGATTAATCTAATTTCAACTCTGCGATTCTTTATATGACCAGCCTCAGCGAGAGGCTTTTTGTTTTTTACATCTTCAAATTCAAATTGTTTTGGCAAAAAATCATGGTTTTCAAGGACTCTGTGCATGAAAGCCATGCGTTTTTTCGATGTCCATGCCCCCTCAGAATTGTCTTGATGTGCCGTGATTTTTAGTTTAATATTGGGGTGTAAACGCACATAATCGTTCAAAGCATGGAAGTATTTTTTCAATTCGTCGTTGTCTTCAAATTGATATTTATCTTTTTGAAAAAATAAATTCAAGGCTTGAAAACGCCCGCCCTCGTCGTCCACAACCTTAAATTCAACGCCATCAAAGAGTTGTTGATTTGAAAAAAACAAGTTCTTTCGTTGTTCTGATTTCGTTTCAATACAGTTAGATTGTGAGCCTAATTGGAGCAAAACCGATTTTATAGCTTCTGCTCTTTCCAATCCGAGTTTGGACGGCGCTTGGTTGTTCACTTCCTGTGATGAGTACAAACCTTTGATAATCAGCTTTTTACCACTGTTTTCGTTAAGATAATTTGTTGTTTTTTTGAAAATAGAAAAACTCTCTTTTGTGAATATCGGTTGGGCTGTGCCAAAAGGAAAATAAAAAGGGAGGTGCATCCCTGTTTGACTGATAGAAGCTGTCGGACTGGCTGTATTGGACACTTCACAGAATTGGGTTTTATACCAATATGTTCCGCCGACAATCCATGTCAACGTTGCAATACCCAAAAGGTGGGGCAAGTATTTCTTTGATAGTATGCTCATTGTGTTGCTGCCGTTTTTTATAACCTAATAACGGCAGCGAATTTAGGGTAAACGGTTTACATCACAAAGAAAACGGTCAATTTTTATTTTTAACGGCTACTGAATTGCACAACTAAGGTGGCTTTATCTGCGCTCAAAATCTTATCAATCCGCACCTGTGTTTTACCTTCTAAGTCCACAGGTTCAGACAATTTGAGTTTGTCTTGAACAGATTCGATGGCGTCAGCCCAACCGTTAAAAGCGAAAAGTGAAGGGGAAATATTCGCCAAATCCCTAAAATGTTTGATGGCTAATTGTTTCCAAACGGTATCGTCGTTGGTCTCTTTAAATTTACCAAACATGATAAAAGAGAATTGTTGATGAATGTCGTTACAACCCGATTGCTCAATTTCAAGCAGCAATTTGTTAGAAAACACAACCATTTCAATGCCTACACCGTCTTTTATTTGAAAAAGATGTTTGGCGATGGTGGGCATGGTGTCGGCAAAAATGGCGGTTGGTTTGCCATATTTGCATTTGGCAGAGCTGCTTGTATCAGATTTACAAGCGATGAAAAGCATGAAAAAAGCCAAAAATACTGAGGGGTACAAAATGGATTGATTAAGACGTTTGAGCATTTTTATTTATTTTGTAAATAGTTATCAAGAGGTATAGTAGTAAACGGAAATTTTAATAGTTGTATTTTTGTAAAAAATACAACTATTAAAATTTCCG
>JANLQI010000409.1:0-11574 GCA_031367705.1 Saprospiraceae bacterium
GCCAGTTATTTTTATAATCATCAAAATACCTTGAACGATAGGACGGTTGACAGACAGAACTTTTTGCCTACGGGTACGTTTTTTACCCATGCACTATCAAAGGTACAAACCGATAATAAAAACCATAGAATCAATGCCGCACTTGACCAAAAAATTGACTCTTTGACCTCATTTCGGGTAACGGTGAATGGCTCTTTTACGGAAAATAACTATGAAAGTAACTCCGATTCGCGTAATTTGAAAGGCGATACTTTGTTGCAAAATCGGCAAAAAAGACACTCTTATACTGAGGGGGGTGGTTTTGGTGGCTCAACCAATTTTTTGTTGCGCCGACGTTTAGGCAAGGCAGGTCGAACGACTTCCATCAACTTTTCTTATAGCCGAAATACGAGTGAACGCGATGCCGAATTACAATCTTTTATCAATTACTATGACAAAACAGGCTACGCTTACCGCAACGATACCATTGACCAAACGGACGGTCGGACAAACCGTCGTAACAACTATACGACAACTTTTTCTTACACCGAACCCCTCAGTAAAAAGGTGATTTTGGAGGGCAATTACCGCATTGGTTTTGCCGATAACTATGCCAATCGAGACGTTTACAATATCAAAAATGGTGAAATATTGTCGTTGAATACCGATTTGAGTAATCTTTACAACAATACGTTTATGTATCATCGAGTAGGTACAAATTTGCGGGTATTGGGTGGTAAAGACTTTAATTTTTCAACGGGTGTTCAATTTCAAAACTCGGTTTTGAAAGGCGAATTTATTACACGAAACGATAATTTGGAGCAAACTTTCAAGTATTTGCTGCCGAATATGCGTTGGGATTATAATTTTTCAAAACAAGAACGCTTGAATTTTACTTATGAAACCGATGTTAATGAGCCGTCTATTGACCAATTGCAACCCGTAAGAGACAACAGCGACCCCTTGAATTTATATATTGGTAATAAGGATTTGAGACCCGAATATGCGCATCGTTTGCGGCTGCGTTACAGCAATGTTAATAAAAAAACATTGACCTATTTTAACGCCAACCTCAATGGTACATATTCAACGAATAAAATTGCGAATATGATGACGATTGATACGCTTTTCAGACGTGTCACGCAGCCGATAAACACGCCAACGGCTTATCAAGGTGACGGTCATGTGTCGTATGGCGTTCGTTTTTGGCAACAACGTATGCGTATGAATCTGTCGTCAAGTGGCTCGGTTTCTCGTGGTACGAGTTTTATCAATGGCGTTGAAAATATCAATGACCGCTACAATGTTTCGACAAGTTTTAGGACAGAGTTTCAAATGCCAGATACCTTTGAGTTGAGTTTACGTGCTGTTGTGCGGTATTCAAAAACCGATTATTCGTTTCAAACAAACCTTCAACAATGGTTTTGGACGTACAATTACGAAGCAGATATGACGATTGGACTACCCCTCAGTATGCGCTTCAATTCGACCTTCGATTATACGATTATGACGGGTAAAACCTTTGGGAAAACACCTGGCATTCCCCTTTTAAGTTTGGCTTTGACCAAATATTTTGATAAAAAACGGACGATGGAAATGCGTTTAACGGTTGTGGACGTAATGAATCGCAACACAGGTATCAATCGGACGGCGGACGGCAACTATATCCAAGAGGAAGTCGTGCGGTCTTTGGGTCGTTATGGACTTTTGACGTTTACTTATGCTTTAAATGCGAAGATGAAAGGAGGAAAAGGTAAAGGAGAGGGTAAAAAAATGCGTAATGAATAGTTTTTTTAACCTTTCACCACATAAATACTGTGTGGTAGAGGTTTAAAACTAACTTTGTTATCCTATTTTTTCCTTATTTCTACTCGTATAAAAATTATGTCCAAAAATGAAAATGAACGGTTTCGTATTCTCTCTTTTAATTGCCTTGTTTTCGATAGATAGTACAGCATTGTACAGTCAATTTGCTATGATTAAAGGTGCAGTAATGCTTATACCTGGGCCGTCTTATGGTGTGGCTGATGCGGGCATTGAATTTAAGGTAAGTAAAGATATAAGCCTCGAATTATCATATAGTGTACGCATGTATGGCAATTACGATGGCTTTTACAAAGACGTTTTGTCATTCCAATCCCGTTATTATTTCAAAGGGAAAAGATGGAATCAATCTCCTTTTGTGGGTTTAGTTATCCAAAAATTTCATAGAAACGATGGTGCTGAAACTTATTTAGAGAGAGACAATTTGAGATATGAAACCTATGAAACGCATAAACAAGCTTTGGGTGTCATTTTAGGTCAACATATCAAGATATATAAACGTCTCGGATTGGATATCCACGGTGGTATCGTGTATCAAAAAGGCGACGAAACATATAGGCTGTATAATGCGAATTCTTTAAAACCAAAGGAGTTCCTTTATAAAAAAAATGTTGTTGGCAAGCGCCCCTTTGCAGGACTTAATCTGTATTTTGCGATAGGTAAAATGCCGCCGAAGGTTGAAAAAACGAAGCCCGCATCGAATTCAAAATAGCCTTAGAAAATTTTAAAAATTTCCTAAGGCTAAACTATCCCCTCAGTATGTCACTCCACCAAAATCTCATTATGCGGCAACGCATATTCGTCTTTCAGCACACTGATTAAGATATAATCGCCTTTGCGACACGTCGCTAAAACGGTGTTTATATCAATATTTTTGTACGTTTTATCTGAAAACGACAGCAACGTCTTCGTTTCACCATCTCGAATCGTAATTCTAAACGGAATTTTATCAACGGCTCGCCATTTGTCATTTTCAAAAACAGCGGTGCAGACGGTCAATTGCCCCGTAGTCGTTGTTTGTAACAGACATTTACCATTCGGAGAATAATCATCTACCACCATTTTTTGATTGAGAAATATGGCTGAACAATTGCTGAATTTGTTTTGTGCCATGCCGTTTGTATTTAAAAACAGGCAGACAACAACCGTAGCGAATAGATACTTTTTAGTCATTTTTGATGTATTTAAAGGCTATTAACAACCATTCGTACCCAACAATTTCAATATTCTTTTGGCTCTCCAATCTTCCGACCGTGCAGGATTGATAATCAACATATCTCCAGGCTTGCTAAAAAGAAAAATGTCAGATAAGTCAATTTTATATAGGGCTTTGTTCAAAAACGACATCTTTTTGTCGGCAATGATTTCACCATTTCGACGGATAGACACATAAAAAGGAATCGGCTTTGCGTCCTTTGATTCGGGTTCGCCTTGGACAACCGATAAAACGCCCGTGGTGTTCAAATCGAATGCACCATAATCTAAGGTTTTGCCATTGATTAAAAGTGGATTGGCATTGAAAAGAGTGCCTTCTCCGTTGCTGGTGCGCAAAAATTCATTGTTTTGCTTCACTTCTTGCCGCATATCTAATGATAAATACGGAGCAGTCAGCTTAAGCTTGGTCATAAAATTAAAATAAGATGTAAGGCCTTGAGCATTCAGTGCCGTAAAATTTAAGGCAAATAATAAAAAGACGATTAGATACTTCGTTTTCGCTTGCATGATGAACTGTTTTAATTGTTGAAGAAATAGTGATTATGTATTTTTGACCACTGATTGGACTGATGCGACTGGTTTTCGCTGATTTTTTCTTTTGTTTCATACAGATTTAAAGAAAAAAATCAGTGAAAATCCGTCGCATCAGTCTAATCAGTGGTCTAAACTATTGATACAAAGTTACCCCTAAACCCTTCAATATGCACAAAAAACAATGTAAAAGAGTGTAACGCAAATGTAAAACCTCTTTTTATCTGAAATCAAAGCACTAACTTTGAGGCTATGAGCAAAAAGATAAATCGATATGTAATTATCCCTGCCCTGTTTTTCTGTATTAGCGGCGGTACTTTGTTTGCGTTTTTAGCAAGCAACACATCTGCTGGACAACAACAGGCATTGTCCGAACGCATCAATTTAGCCTTGCGGCGAACAGCCCATTTGTTATTGAAACAAGCGGGCGACTCGACGACAACGATTGAACCCGTCAGACAGACCGCGGAAAATACCTATCAAGTTAGGCTTGAACATGCTTTTAACTACGACAGTTTGCCCGCGTTTCTACAAAGCAGTTTTGATTTGTATAATATCACAGATAAATACGATGTACAGGTTCGAGATTGTAGTGAATATTTACTGGTTTTAGGCTATAAATCGGTTGATTTTACGTTAAATAACGAAGTGCCGTGTGTTGGGCGCACTCAAAACCATGATTGTTTGAATTTTTCAGTCGCTTTCAGCACCCCCTCAGTATTTGGGGGTGGTAATTGGGGATTAGGGATTGGTTTGGGTGGATTTTTACTATCTTTTATGGGCTATTTTTACTATCGTTCACTTTCTAAAAAGAATGTTTTATTGCTTGAAAATGAAGGGATTGATGCCGAAAATATAGATTTATTACACATTATTTCTATTGGACAATCCCTTTTTGATACCCATAATCAAACCATTTTGATAAATAATATTGAGCAAAAACTCACTTTTCAAGAGTCTAAACTCCTTGAATTATTTTGCACACATAAAAACGAATTGCTTGAAAGAGATACCATTCTCAAAGCTGTTTGGGGCGATGAAGGAGTGCTGATTACTCGGAGTGTAGATGTCTTTGTCTCGCGTTTGCGTAAAATATTGAAGCCCGATGATACCTTGAAAATTGCAAACGTGCATGGTCGGGGTTATCGTTTTGAAGCTCAGGTATAGTAAACAGAAATTTGATTCGTTTTTGCTTTTTTTTTGCTAAAAAAAATAAAAAACGAATCAAATTTCTGTTTACTATACCTTTACACCATGAATATCAGAAAAGCCAATGCCACAGATGCCGATCAAATTTGGGACATCATCAAAGCCGTTATTGCACAAGGCGATACTTACACTTTTGACCCAAATTCACCCAAAGAAGTCCTGTTGTCTTATTGGATGAATCCCGATAAACACACTTATGTCGCAGAAATAGACAACGAAATCGTCGGCACATTTATCATCAAAGACAATCAACCTGGTCTCGGTTCACACATCGCTAATGCGGGTTATATGACACACCCCTCAGTATTTGGGCAAGGTATTGGTCGCAAAATGTGCGCTTTTTCTTTGGCAGAAGCCAAACGATTGGGCTATTCAGCCATGCAATTTAATATTGTCATAAAAAGCAATGTCCACGCCGTAAAATTGTGGCAATCAATGGGTTTTGATATTATTGGCGAGATACCTGATGCGTTTCAACACCAGACTTTGGGACTGACGAATGCTTATATTATGTATCGGAAATTGTAAAATATCGTCGTTTGATGCCCCCCTCAGTATAAAAGCCCTAAAAACCTTATCTACAACACTTTATGTTCCTTCATGCCTTTCAAATAAGCCACAATCTCCTGCAATTCGGCATCTGTTAAGCCTGTTACAGCGGGCATTTGGCTGTTAAAACGGAAAGACGTGGGCGACTTCACAAAAGAGATGATATCTTCTTCTGTCCAATACTCTGTAATGTTTTTGGGCGCATTGAGTTCTGGGCCCATCGAACCGCCCACTTTGTTAATGGCGTGACATCTCATACAATTATTGCGAAAAAGCATAAAACCTTTGACCAAATCGGCATTGTGATAAGGATAAATTGCTTTATATTCCGTTGCTGCCGCTTTCAAACGAATACCCACCAATCCGTAGGGCCACATATACGTGTGGTCTGCTTTTTTAACATTTGTCCACGACACATAATAAGGTGTAAATGTTGCGGCAATAGAATCCGCCCAAGCGTTCTTTTGCGAAACATCTTTATAAACAATGTAACCCATGTTATTACTCATCACTTTTGACATATCCATCACAGGTTTGTAACCATCTTTACATTCAAAAACGACCAAAGCACTTGTGGTATCGAAGGCATTCACCGCCACAATAGAATCCAAAAATGCCGCCAAAGCATAGCCTTTAAATGTTTTGGCTGTTTTAAAAAACGCATCATAAGCCACAGCCACTGTTTCCGATTTTTTAGGATGTTTTTTTAATTCGACTGCCAAATCAATATAAATTTCTGGACTTTGCGCAGTTGAATCCGCGACTTTACTCATAGGTATAAGGGCTTGTTTTTTTGCATTTTCATTTTGCTCACAGCCATATATGCCGATGTAAAGTCCTAAAATACAGAGGGCATGCGTAAATGCCATAGGAAATGAGTGATTCGTAGATTGTTTGTTCATTGTTTGGTGTATCTTTATTATTATTCATTTTAAGCATAAATAGATTGAACCCAAAGTTGACGTATTTAAGTCAGACAATAGCTAAAATAATCTCAAAACGGTGAACTCTTACCCCCCCTCAGTATAAAAGCCTTTTTTTTAAAGAAATCATTCTATTTTTGCCATAAAAGAAACCATAATCAACCGTTAAAGATGAAAAAGAGCGTAAAACTGCATATCATTTTAGAAAATCCACCCGAAGGCGTTCTCTTTGGCTTACAAAAAGGCAAAGGCACGCACTATGATTCCATTCAAAAACAAACATCTGTTGGTCGAGATTTACATTTTGACTTGACGGCAGAAGTAAAAGCAGACGTGGATGGTTAGCCTGATTTTTTTGGCGAAAGTATTCACGGTGTAAGGAATGGTCGTTTTATTTACATCAATATTGGCACTTCTGCGGGGCAAATGGATTCCTGTTGGAGTCGGCGTTTAAAAATTCCGTTAAGGAATATTACATGGGTGATGCTTGATAAAATTTCAGAAAATGCGCCATTTATCCTTGAAACAAGGGTCAACGGACGGGGCAAAGATGGCAGTCCGAATTGTGCAACGGTTAAACCTTTTGGGGGTTGGTCTATTGTTGAGAAGACATAGAAAAGATGAATAACGATTGCGAACTGCGCTCAATTTATATCAATAATGATGAAAAAATCAAAATTTTTGCTGTTTTTGTTGTTCCTGTTGACCTTAAATGCTTGTCAAGTTTTGAAAAAGAACGGGGTGTCGAAAAGCCAATTAGCCGCTTATGAAAAGGAGATTAAACGGTTGCAGCAAAAGTTTCCAATACCCGGATTATCCGTGGGCATTGCCGCCAACGATGCCGTTGTCTATGCGAAAGGTTTTGGTTTTGCAGATATAGAAAACCAAACGCCTGTGACGGAAAATACACCTTTTAGAATCGCTTCCTTGACCAAAACGGTCGCTTCAATGGTTTTAATGTCATTGGTTGAATCGGGTCAAATGGATATTAATTGGAAAGTGAAAGACTATTATCCCGATTATTTAGGCACTTGTGAACGCATTTTAGGCTATTTTAATGATGAAATTCCTGAATATTCTTTCCTTTTGAATCAGTATGAACCCAAACGAGACGATATTCTAATCAAACATCATTTGTCACACACAGCAGAGAAAACGCCTGGCGATAAGTACAAATACAATGGTTTTTTGTTTGGCATGTTATCCAATGTCATGGAAACGGCGACCAAAACCAAATTTGATACTTTGGTCAATCGGATGGTTATTGATAAGTTGCAATTAACCCATTCTGCGTCTTCGCAGATAGATAAAGCCAAACCAAATGTGATTAAATGGCTTGCAAAACCCTATATTGTGGTTGAAAATGGACAATTTAAGTTGGGCGAATATCCAAATCCAAAATTAAATGCAGGTGCGGGCATGGTGTCGTCGGTAACAGATTTACTGGTTTTTGATAAAGCCATCAATCAGAATGTATTGATCAAAAAAGAGACAAAAAAGAAGCAATTCACGCCATATAAGCTCAACGACGGCTCGGTTTCACCTTATGGTTTGGGTTGGTTTACACAGAAATATAAGGGTTATACCCTCGTTTGGCATTACGGTTGGCAACCAAAAGCCTATTCTGGTTTGTATCTGAAAGTATTGGAAAAAAATTTGACGCTCGTTTTGTTAGCCAACAGCGAAGAACTCAGCAGTTCTTTTGATTTAGGCAAAGGCGATGTGCTGAATTCTGAATTTGCGAAATCATTTTTACTTATATTTTTAAAATAGGTTAGAACAACTAAATAAGCAGCGTATGTATGGTATTATTGGCATGTTAGTCATCGCTTTATTAGCAAAATGGTCGTATAAAATGATGTATATTTCCAAAAACGACTTTTGGGGCAGTATGGAAATGCAAGAGTTTCAAGGCTATGATTCCCCTGTTTTTGATGTTTCCAGACAAGTGAAAATATGGCGACGCACCTTTAAATGGCGTGTGCTTTTGGAAATAGAACCTTTGATTTATGAACCGAAGCCAACACATTTCCAAAAGGCGTTTTACTTAAAAGTCGTTGAACAATTTGATGCGCTTTTTATACAATCCATGCCTGCCATCCATGAATCTTACGGCGAAGTCAAGCAATCCATCGCGCAATACAAGGAAAATGTGCAGCCGCTGTTAATGATTGTGCCGTTGAATGAGGAAACAGAATGGCGCATCTATTGTGCAACACCCGACAATTTGGCGTTTATTCTTTATTTTAAAGGGTTGACTTTTGAGCGTGTGACAAAATTTGATGTCGCTGCCATGAGTAAACCAAAGGAAATGAGTAAAGAATGACTCCCTCGGTAATTTATTGATATTCAATGCCTTATAAGTCAGTTGCCTTCGTTATTTATCGAAAGCGGTCAAAACCCTTTTCACCATACCATCTAAAGATTTATTGTCAATCCAACGAACCACCATGACCAAATCATGTTCTGAATCCACATAAACCATATTCGTTCCGTTGCCAATATGACAAAAACTACTGAGGGGGGCAGATGGCAACATCTTTTGGTCTGTATTGAGGAAGTAATTCATGTAACCATAGCCTGGTTGACAACTTGTCGGCGTGGTCGCTTGCTTAATCCATTGTTCAGAAATCAGTTGTTTGCCGTTCCAATTGCCTTTATTGAGGGTCAAAAGACCAAAACGTGCCATATCGTAAGCATTAATAATCATGCCACCGCCCCAATGTCCGCCGCCACTGACCGATTGCACGGGCTGCCCGTCTAAGACTATCCAGGAATTGCGATAACCCGTCCAACGCCACGTATTGGATGCACCGATAACGTCAATAATGTTTTCTTTCAACACCACAGGCAAAGGCTTGCGCCAAACACTCAATGCCGCCAAAGCTAAGGCATTGACGCGGACATCATTGTATTCATAAACGGAACCTGATTTATGGCGTGGACGGGTTAGCCACGTCGAAGCGTCGGCATCTGGTCGGTCTGCCCATTCTGGTTTTCCCCAAAGAGTGCCTTCCCAATCGCTCGTTTGGCGCAAAAGGTCGTCCCATGTGATGGTGCGGTTGTGCGGTGTTTCAAAAGGTGTGAGCAATTCAGGTTTGCCGAAATCATCGGCGGCGCGCAGCACAGGTTGGTCGTATAATTCAATTGGCGGCATATAAGCTGCGACAGTATCCGTGATATTTCGAATCATTCCTTTGTCAACCGCCAAGCCGACAACGGTGGATAGAAAACTTTTGGTGACACTGTGCGTTAAATCACAACGCAAAGGTTCGCCCCATTCTGCTACTATGTAACCTTTGTAAACAATGACACCCGTCGGTTCGCCTCTATCTTTGAACGGACCAATCGCAAAGCCAAAAGGCTCTTTACCAAAGGATTGATAATGCGATTGCTCCATGCTGCGCGGGTTCTTTATTTCATTTTCCTTATGAAATGTGATGGCTTCTTGGATTTTCGACGCATCTAAACCCATTTCATTCGGCGTTTTGTGCTGCCAATACTGAGGGGGTGGAAAATATGTCGTTGCGGATTTGTTTTGAGCCATTGTTAATGTACTCAATAGAAGGAATAGGTGTGTTAGTTTTGTCGTCATCGTCGTTTGAATTTGTTTTATGAAGTTGTAAAATAAATCATTTTTAGGGAAGTTTGGTTTTTGTATTTTATGGCTGATGTAAAAGATGTTGTTTGTTTAGGTTATTCAAGAAAAAAGTATAGTTTTGTCTAAAAGTATAGAAATATGAGCTATTCAATCGAAATATTAAATGAAAAAGCGATTAAGCTACTACTGTATTTGGAGGAAATGCAGCTCATTCGCGTAGAAAAAAAAGAACCTTCAGAGGAAAAGGAGGTTATTAAGCCGAAAAGCTTCATTGGCATCATTTCACATGAAGAAGCGGATGATTTACGCCAACAATTAAACAAAATAAGAAACGAATGGGAATGAATTTAACACAGCTCAATTAATTTATACCTCTAAAACCCCTATTAAACAAGCCAAATTTCCCTATCGTCGAATTTATTCTCCAAATCTTACGGCACATGACATTTATTGTCTAATTTTTCGCCTTAGTACAATTCCGTACCGCTTTTCATCTATCATTTCAAACTAAACAATCAATTAATTATGAATACCCGCCGCGATTTTCTAAAAAAAATGACCGCAGCCTCTATGGTTTTGCCGTTGATTTCAGACAATAACCTATTAAACCCAAAGCCTTATGAAGGTAAAAAGCTGCGTGTGGCACTTGTCGGCTTGGGCAGTTATGCCACTCGAGTTGCCAATGCCATGAAAACGTGTGAAAAAGCCGTTTTGGTCGGTGCGGTGTCTGGAACGCCGTCAAAATTGGACAAATGGCAAGGAGAATATGGCATTGACAAAGCGAATTGTTATTCTTATGCGGATTTTGATAAAATCATCAGCAATCCAAATATAGATTTGGTGTATTTGACTTTACCCAATTCGTTGCACCATCCTTTTACTTTGCGCGCTGCCAAAGCGGGGAAACATGTATTGACAGAAAAACCCATGTCAGTGTCTGTCAAAGAAGCCGAGGAGATGATTGCAGCGTGCAAACAAGCCAATGTAAAGCTGTATGTGGGTTATCGCCTACATTTTGAGCCTTATACAAAGGAGTTGATACGCATTAGAGAATCGGGCGAATTGGGAAAAATTATGTTTGTGAACACCGCCAACGGTTTTAGAATCGGCGACCCGACACAATGGCGATTGAAACACGCCCTCGCTGGCGGTGGCGCGATGATGGATGTGGGCGTTTATTGCATCAATGGCGCGCGCTACGCAACGGGCGAAGACCCGACTTGGGTCATGGCAAGTGAAAGCAAAACGGATTTAGTCAAATTTAAAGAAGTAGATGAAACGATTGCTTGGCAAATGGGTTTTCCAAGCGGTGTCATTGCCAATTGTGCCACGACTTATAATTTCAATAGCCCTGAATCGCTGCGTGTTTCTGGCGACAAAGGTTGGGCTGAACTGTCACCGTGTTATGGCTATGGCCCTTTGGCTGGACGGACGAACAAAGGAGCGATGAACCAACCTGTCGTAACACATCAAACCTATCAGATGGATGGTTTTGCGGATTGTATTTTAAATAATACACCTGACCCAAAAATGGACGGCTACGAAGGTTTAAAAGACATGAAAATTGTGGAAGCCATTTATAAGTCAATTGCTAAAAACGGGAAGAAAATATACCTGAAATACTGAGGGGGGAAAACGTGTACCAACTTTCCGCAAGTTCCAAACTTGCGGAAAGTTGGGATGAATGAATAAATTTTCTATCAAAACGAATAAAAACAATGGAAAAACAACTGTGCTTCGCTT
>JANLQI010000410.1:0-16473 GCA_031367705.1 Saprospiraceae bacterium
AAAAAAAATAAAAAACCTATTCTATTTTCGTCTACTATACCTAACCTTATAGTCCTAACTCTTCGCGTAAAAAAGCACTTTTATTGTCGTGTTTAGCCCAATAATCGCTCATCATAGACTTCTTTAAAGTCGCACGGCTCATTTCTTTATCGCCTTCAAACTCCGCAAAACCTAAGATTTTGTAAGGAGAAACGGCTTCAAAAGTCACTTCAAGGCGGCGTTTTGACTCATATATAAGGTTGCAAATTTTTGTACCACTACTGCCTTCTTTTATCTCAATTTGAGCATTCATGCCCTCAATCGGTTTGTGGCGAATACGTGAATAAGTCAGGTTTGGAATGACTTTAATGGTGCCTGTCGGCAAACTGGCGGGGTTGATACGCAGACGGGTGAAAATTTCATCTTCCAAAAGCACCCCCTCAGTATCGGGCGACTTATCGCCTTCCGTTTCAAAATAAGAATATTGATGTGTGGCATATTTATCGCCGCCTTTCCAGTTGAGTTGAGAAAAAACTTGTCCACACCAATCCTGAACGGTTGTGTTTGATTTCAAAGAATGTGGAAAAGTACCCAAATCAATAGGCGTAAACAAACTCGTCATCATCGAATAGTCATAAATGCCTGTTTGGAATCGTTGTATGGCGTTCAACTTCAAGACATTGACATTGTCGTCACCTGCTTTTGAAGCATCATCGAGCTTGACTTGCTTAGATTTTGAAAACGGTTCGGTCACGAATACAAAGACCGCATAGCCTTTACGCGGCTCATCGTAGCGATTGATTTGGTAATCATAGCTCGTCACTTCGGCTTTTCCAGCATACCAATAAGCGTTAAAATCATTGGTCGTCTTGTAGGAAACGGCAACAGCCATCGAGGAATCGGTACTTTTTGCTGGGTGAGTGGGCTGGTTACAGCTTGCAGCAAGTACCATAAAAAGGGTAATTTTTAAAAAAGTATTATTTTTCATAAATATTTTTTTTATAGATATTGATTAGAATTGAATTTTTAATTATGTATAATTTATTGACTTTGTAATTTTTAAAGATTATGAAATAAGTTAAATGTAAAAATTAGTTACTAAGCATTTCTTTGAAATTAATTTTATTATAAAACAAAAATGGTGTGCCAACAATTTTGGGTCAAAATTTGCCTAATGAATAATAACACCAGCTTACAAATAGGGACACCAAAACAAAAAATAAGAAAACGTAAACGCCAACGACCAAAGAAAATAGTATTGAAAACGAATGACACAATTAAAACTAAAACTTTTTAAACAATCTTACAATCTTTAACCATACTTACAAATTTTTTTTCATCCTATGACTAAAACTTTACATCTTCCAATGAGCAAAGCACATTTCAGCTTTACTCGTCTTCAACAGAACAAGGCGTATTATGACATGAGTAAACCTTACAACAGTTCATTTTTTGGACTGGACATTTTGCCTGTTCGACAATAAACTTGACCATAGGTCTTTTGATAGCCAATTACTGACGTGTTTTTAGGGCAGTATTGTACGGTATTCTCTTGTGTAACAACGAGATACAAGAGATGTTGTGCCATTTATTAATAACATTCAAAAAAATCTAAGGGCAACTTTAGGAAGCCATAATGTATCGTTTTTAGACATTTTTAGAGCATAGGAGATTCAAACGACGGAGCGAAATGGTCATAAGCAGACTGTGAAAGTTCATTAACCAAAACTCAAATTTTATTTTTTTACCAAAACCGATTTTCCATGCAACCGATTTTACAAGCATTTATTCGTAAATTTTTTCTGTTTTCTGTTCTATTCATATCGGGGCTGACCCCTCAGTATGTCGTGGCTCAAGTCTGCAATCCAGTCAATCGTGTTTGGATGGATTGTGGTGCTAACGGTCAATTTGATAATTTTGAAACAGGATTACAGGGCGTAAATGTGACGCTTTATAGTGCGAATTGCGTTCAGATTCAACAAGTTACGACAGATATCAATGGTAACTATACCTTCGGTACACTGTCACCTTCAACATCCTATCATGCCGTTTTTGGGAATGGGCAATTTGCGAACGGCGTTCTAAACGTCAACGGCAAAAGCCACAACCTAACTTTGGCAAAAATAGGCGCTGAAGCGACTAATTCTGATGCGCAATTAGGCGGTGCGTCACCTACTTGTGCTAATGGGAAACCTTATATTTCCTTTACGACAAATGCTTTTGGTTGCGTGGACGGTCTTTTGGATGCGGGATTTGTCAAACTCGATTTTCAATTAAATAACATCGTTTTGACACATGAAACGTGCGGTGGCAACCGCAATGGCAGTATTGTACTTAATATATCAAACGTAGAAGGAGGGTTTTCAACCAAAATAACAGGTACGACACAATCTGCTTATGTAACAAGTTATAACAACTTGTCACCAGGCATATATGATATTGAAATTCGTTCATTTTCACCCGTTTGTAATACATTTTACAAAACAACTGTCACCATTAATGCGGGTCCCGTTATTGCTGCACCCACGGTCAGTGACGATTGGGTTTGCCGTTACGAAACCAATTCTCAAAATGGTGGTCTGACAGCGACTTGTGCCCCTTGTACGGGAAATGCCGTTTCGTCAGTCACTTGGTGGACAGCACAAACAGGAGGCTATAAAGTCTATACAGGTAGCACATTTAACCCCGTTACCCAAAATTGGATAAACACATCTGTTGTTGGAACAGCCAGTTTTTGGGCGCAATGTGAGTGTAATAGCTGTGTTAGTCCTAGGGCGAGAGCGAATTTTGTCATTAAACCGCGTCCTGAACCAACTGTTACGGGTGAGACGTTGCCTTGTCCGAGTGCAACACGTACATATACGGCCCCCTCAGTAACGGGCAGTACTTATGCTTGGTCTTTGCCAAATGGTGGTGGTACTATCACCTCAACAAATAATAACTCAGTAACGGTTGTGTGGAACAATACGCCTGGTGGCGGCTCCTATACTGTACGGGTCATTGAAACCAATAAAGATGGTTGTAGCAATACAAATGACTTAAAAGTATCTATCAAAGAAATAGAATTTTCGTGTGTTGGCAGTATCAATGCGACCATTGACAACCAATGTCGCTTCATTTTAAATGATATATCGCTTCTTCGGAGAACTTATATAGGTGCTTCAACTTATACTTTTCAGTTGAAAACAACAACAGGACAGATATTGGAAGAAGGCATCGGTCAAGCCATTGTAGATGGCATAGGTGTCAATGGCAATCCATATAGTTATGTAGGTAAACAGTTGATTTACAGTATTACTGAGCCTTGTACGGGTCACACATGTTGGGGTGAAATCAATTTTGAAGATGGAACACCGCCGATAATTACTTGTCCAAGCGATATAACCTTGTCTTGTGTTCAAGTTGTAGATGGCATATCACCGCTACCCGTTGTGTCAGGCAATCCAACTGTTTTGGACTGTTCAAAAACGGACATTAGCTATTCCGATATTGCCCGAGAAGCTAATTGTTTACAGCCATTCACGGCTTTACCGTCTGATTTGGCAGCTATAAAAACGGCAACTTTTCCTACGACAGGTGATGTGGTCAAAATTATATTAAGAACTTTTATTGTAAAAGATATAGGCGGCAACACGGCAACGTGCAAACAGTATATTTTCATTAGAAAAAGCAACCTTCAAAATATTATTTGTCCAAAAGATTTTAATTTGGACTGCCGCAACTACGTCGGAGACGTTTCAATTGCACCTTTGCTCACAGGCACGCCAATGTTTGATGTGGACGGCGATATGAATACTGTTTACGACCGTTTTCCATTGGGTTCGGGTGCATGTAAAATGTCGGTGGCTTATAAAGACCAAAAAATTCAACTATGCGCCAATAGTTTTAAAATCATTAGAACATGGACCATTTTTGACCCCTGTGCTATTGATAATCCACAGACAGTTGCTGACGAAAGGCAGAAAATTTGTACCCAAACCATTATAGTGGCGGACAAAACACCCCCCTCAGTATCTGCGTCATTTACACAGCATTATGTTCTAAATAATAATATTACGACAAGTGATACAACGGTCAATTTTGATGGATTCTTTGATTTAGACAATAACTCAAATGCTGGAACGATTCAAGACGTTTGGGCTTTGGGAAATAATACCGTTTGCGGCGGGAAAACCCGTTTGACTTTTCGAATGAAAGACGAAAGCTGCACCCGCACACAAGTCACCATCAGTGCTAATGATTCAAAAGCTGTTATGGTGATAGGTTATCCACAATATAATGCGGCAACGGGCGAAGCAATTGCAGTGTTTGATGTAGCTTTTACAGACCTCGGAGACTATGACGTGACATTTACAGCCGCTGATGAATGTGGTTTTGCGAAAGCCAAAAAGACATTCCGCATCAAAATACGCGACAATGTGAAGCCCAATGTAGTTTGTAAATCTTTTACTCAAGCAACATTGACAACCAATGGCTTCGTGCGCGCTAACGCTGAATCCTTTAACAATGGTTCAACAGACAATTGTGGTATCGAAAGAATCGAAGTACGAAGAATGACTAATTGCCAGAATCCGGCAGATACGCTTTATAAACCTTATGTTGATTTTAATTGCTGCGACATCAATACATCCGTTCAAGTTGTCCTAAGAGTATGGGATACTAAAGGCAACTATAACGAGTGTATGGTGTTGGCACGCATTGATGACAAAACAGCCCCTACATGTAATGCGCCACCCAATAAAACCATCTCTTGCACCGATTATACTTTTGCGAGCCTCCAAAACTTTGGGCAGCCTTTTTTCTGGGATAATTGTCGTGTAAAAGACACTGTTTATACAGAAATTGAAAAGGTGGATAACTGTAAAGTAGGTACTTTACTACGAAAATGGGTCGTTTCAGATGCAGGTGGACTGAAAGACAGTTGCCAACAACTGATTACGATTAGAGGAAAAAGTGACTTTACGGTTGACTTTCCTGACGATTTAATCCTGAATTGCTTCGCTTCTGTTCCTTCAAAAGAACAAGCAAAAATAGCAATGTTGAGTAACAGTCCCAACAAAGACGGTCATATCGTCAACAATGGCTGTGGTGTTTTAGCTGTCGAAATTCAAGACGATACCCTGACGGCTGTGCCTGATGCCTGCTATAAAATTTTAAGAAAAATCACCGTCATTGATTGGTGTAAATACAATCCGAATAATTTTGATAAGAATACAGGCTGTTATGGCTTGCCAGTATGTGGCGATGTGCATTCGAATCCGAATTGGGCGACTCAAAACCTTCCAGCTTGGCAAACGCTGAATCGTCCAAGTTGCACAAGTCCTTACGAACGCCGTTTTCGTGATGCCGACGATTTAGGTGGTACAACATCGCCTTACAATCCTTACGCATTTTCAGATGGTATTATATGTTATACGCAGATTATCAAGGTGGTAGATGATATTGCGCCTACGTTTACCTATTGCCCTTCCGATACGATTATTAAAAGTTATGCAGCTTTAGGTTGTAAAGACGACATAAAATTGACCGTGACGGCAAGTGACCAATGTGCGGCAGGGCAAACGACAAGTGGGGATTATTTGGTTTTCAATTGGACGATTGTTGACAGTACAACCAATCAAGTCCTCAAAACAGGGGTCAGTAATACGCTTTCAGAATCTTTTGATTACAACCGAAGCTATCGCGTTGTTTGGTCAGTCGAGGACAGATGTGGGAATCGGACTTATTGCCAACAAAAAGTAAAAGTCGTTGATGCCAAAAGCCCAGCTATTATTTGTCAAGATATTAATGCAGAACTTTCGAGAGATGTGACTGGCGGTGGTTCGATACAAGTATGGGCAACTGAATTGATGGCTTCCCAGCTGCTTGACAATTGTACGCCAACTAATTATTTACAACAGCGATTAGTCGTTGAAAAAGACGCACTGAGTAACGGTCGCTACCCCTCAGTATTGAGTTCTTCTGTTACGTTCACTTGTGCTGAATCTGGTCTTGCTATTCCTATAAGGGTTTGGACAATGGATGCAGCAGGCAATGCCAATTATTGTTTGGCAAAAGTTAAGGTTCAAGACAATCTGAATGCCTGCACCAATCCCGCAGCATCAGGCGTATATGGTGCTATAAAAACTGAAAATCAAGCTAATATTTCAGGTGTTAGTCTATCCGTGACCATGAATAATGGAATTGCTGGAACGGCTTTAACAACGGCATCGGGTATTTTCAATATCAACAACCTGATTCAAGGTAATAACTATGCAGTCCGTGCGAACAGAGACGATTTGCCACTCAATGGTGTGACGACATTCGACATAGCATTAATGTCACGACACATTCTGGGTATCGAAACGCTCAATTCACCTTATAAAATCATAGCGGCAGATGTGAACCGCGATGGCGAGGTGTCGGCTTTAGATTTATTACATACACGTCGCATGATATTGCGTTTGCAAACAACGTTTCCAAATGGAACGCCTTCATGGCGATTTATAAATAAACAATACCAATTTAATAACCCAACAAACCCGTTGGCAGAGGATTTTCCAGAGGTGGTTAATCTTAAAAATATGCCACTGGTTGCTCAAGCAGATTTTATTGGACTAAAAGTAGGCGACCTCAACGGCAATGCGTGGACAGGTTCTTCTTCAGCATCAGAGGTTCGTGGCGCACATAAAACATTGATATTCAATGCTGATGATGTGACAATGGAAGTAGGTAAAGAATATAAGGTCACATTTAGAAATGATGATTTTAATGCTCAAGCTTTTCAATTTACACTCAATCATACTGAGGAGGTCGAAATTCTGAAAATTGAAACCAGTCATTTCCCCGACTTTACTGAAAATAATTTCGGGCGTTTCAAAACTGCTTTGACAACCAGTTGGAATGGGCGTTTTGAAGGCAAAACGGATAACATATTTACAGTTGTCCTTCGTGCCAAACAAAATACGCGGTTGAGCGATGTCTTTACCATCGGCTCAAATCTTACAGAAGCTGAAGCTTACAGTAAAGATGGCGAAATAATGAACGTAAAACTTGTTTTCAAGGGCAACAATACTGAGGGGGGGACTTTTGCACTTTACCAGAATGAACCGAATCCGTTTGCCACTCAAACAAAGATTTCGTTTCATTTACCAACGGAGTCGAATATAAAATTGACTATTTATGATGCCGCAGGGCGTATAGTGAAGACTGTAGAACAGAAATTTGCCAAAGGCTATAACGAGGTTTCTATATCAAAAGAGGACATCAATGCATCTGGTATCTTATTCTATCGCCTCGATACACCTACGCACTCGGCAACGAAGAAGATGATAATAATGCAATGATTTAGAGATTTTTATGCACCAAGAACATTGGTTTGTGCTTGAAATCCTAAAATCAAATTAAGAATATCGTTTTGAGTTTTAGATCGGTTTTTTGATGAAGTCTCGTACCCGTTTGGTGCGGGACTTTTTTTATTTGCGAAAAATGATAAATGATTATCTTTGTATAAAAATAAAGAAATGGTCATACATAGTCAACCTTTAAGCAATATACAATTAGAGTTACTGAAACTCTACACGACAAACCTTTCGGAAAGTCAGTTATTGGATATTCAACAGCTTTTATCAGAATATTTTTCTAATTTGATTGATAGAGATATGTCTGCGCTTTGGGAAGAAAAAAAGTGGGATGCTCAAACTATTAAACAATGGAAGCAAGAGCGGCTTAGAACACCTTATGAATGAATACTATGCGAATAGTCCTCGATATCAATGTGCTATTAGTTGCACTACCTATTACTTCTCCGTATCGTCCGATTTTCGATGCGTTGAAAATGAAACAATACACGCTATTAGTTTCCAATGAAATTTTGACTGAATATGAAGAAAAGATAGCTGAAAAAACGAAGCCTGAAATCGCTCAAAATGTAATTCGTCTATTGTTATCATTGCCAAATGTTGAACAAATAAATAATATATATTACCACTGGCTACTCATTACAAATGATCCTGATGATAATAAATATCCAGATTGTGCTATCGCAGCAAATGCTACCTATGTTGTTTCAGATGATTCCCATTTTCGTATATTAAAAAGGATTGATTCCCCTTCTTTGAATCTACTGACTTCGGATCAGTTTTTAGAATTACTGACAAAATAAAAGCCGAACAAAACTGATGTTTTGTTCGGCTTTTTTAAAGCTAAAATATTTAAAACCAATGCTTTAGTCTTTATTCGCAATTTTAATATACTCTTCTAAAGCTGTCGTCATTGAAGGTGCTTCCTTGTCTGGTAGAATATCTATTTTCAAGCCATGGTCTTTCACAGCGGCGGCTGTCCGATTGCCACTGACGGCAATGCGCGTATCGCCTTGTGAAAAATCTGGAAAGTTTTCGTACAATGAGCTAATCGCTTGTGGTGTAAAGAAAACCAAAATATCGTATTTTACATCACTCAAATCACTCAAATCCATACTCAATGTTTCGTACATGATGACCTCTTGAAACTTGATTTTTAAATCGGTCAAGTACTTACTTACTTGTTTTGAGGCATCATTTGAACAAGGTAAAAGGAAGGTTTCTTTTTCACGATGTTTGACAAGGTAATTTTTCAAATCATCAATCGAGCGATTGCCCATAAAAACTTTCCGTTTGCGATAAACGATGAATTTTTGAAGATAATTGGCAATCATTTCAGTCAAACAAAAATACTTTGTATTTTCTGACATCGTGATGCGCATTTCCTTGCAGCATTTAAAAAAGAAATCAACCGCATTTTTGGATGTTAAGATAACCGCAGAAAACTCTGCGGGATTCACTCGTTGACGGCGTACCTCCTTGATGTCAATGGCTTCAACGTGTGTAAATTCGCGAAAATCAACGGTGATACCATACTTTTGTTCTAAGTCAAAGTAAGGTGATTTTACTAATGGCGTAGGCTGTGTAACGAGAATGCTTTTGACGCGTTTGTAACTTTCGTTTTCAGCAGTTGCAGTAACTGTCATGCCTTGAGAATTGTTATTATGTAATGTTTCTACCAATTTTGTTTTCCGTTAAAAATGTGTTTTCACCCTATTGATACCCCTTCAAATAGGCGATTGAGAAATTAATAATTTTGCCAAAACAAATAATGGAGCTATTTCGACAGCGCAAAGATAAACCAAAAAATGGAATTGGTCGGTAGCTAAAAACGGACTGGCTACGCTTAGGCTACGCAATGACCGTACCAAATACACAATTCCAATTGCGCCAAAGGCGGCATAAGTCAACAAATTACCCAATATTTCGGGCGAATATGCGATAAAAATATTCAATGGCAGCAGTATCAAACCCAAGAGTATGCCTGATGTAATGATGATAAAATTGTACAATTTTACTTCTTTTGCTATCGGAAAGACCGACGAAACGATGTATAAAACAGTGTGTTTTATCAAAAAGGCAAGACTTACACCTGCAAAGCAATACGAAAAAGTCCAAAACTGATTCATGGGTGGCTGACCGACAAAACGGTAAACCATCAAAAATGCAAAAATCGCAGCGTTCAACAAAAACAATCCATACAAAGCCAGTTGTGCCACATTACCCCAACCCGCCTGAATCCGATAAATCTGCCGCAAAGCATTATTACTCAATAACGCTAAATAGGCATTACGGACGGACGAACGAGCATTGGCAACAACCAAAGCCATCATAGACAGTGTTATGAGAAATACCCAAAACAAAAAATTCTTACTATATGCCTCTCGATTTAAAAGACTCGGGGCTGATTGCTCCAACACCGTTTTGGCTTTGTTCGCGCTTGTATCCATAGACGCAACATCCCCCCTCAGTATTTCGAAGGGATTTTCAGAACTTGTCAGCAATGGCACATCCGAATTGGACAGTCCAACCGCAGGCTGTGGCACAGAATCAGCGCCTGTTTGCACTATGGATGTCGCTGCCGTAGTCGTCGGATTAATATTAAAAGCAGAGTTGTTATTTGCAACACCTTGTTGAGATTGCGCCAATGAATCTCTGATGGCGGCCAAACGCAGTGAGTCTTGAGTTGTCGGTCGCCGCCGCTTTTTGGGCATGGGTACAGTCGGGACAAGAGTGGTTTCAACGGCTTGTGGTGGACTCGTAATGGTCGTACCAGAAGCGTTAGGCGGTGTTTCGAGTTGTGGTTTAGGTTGTGGTTTGGGTGGATTAAGAATTGGTTTTGTAAGCTTATTCGGTACAGATGGCAGTGGAGAACCCTCTTGCGCACTTGCAAAAGCGGAGAAACTGATAAATAAAATCAGAAAAAATGCTTTATATAGGATATGCTTTTTCAATATTTGTCCTCCCGTGCTTTTTAATTTCTTTCCACAATTATGTGCAAAGGTAGAAATTTAATACGAGTTCACTATTTGTCTTCTTAAATTTTGACATAAAAAAATCCTCACTTGGTTGCCAAGCGAGGATTTTTTACCTTCAAGAATAAATTTCACACCATTATTTTTTATTTCTTAGTCAACCTTTGGGTTGTTAGAACTTTATTGTTTTTGCCAAATAATTGGACAACATACAAACCATTTGGCAAGTCGCTCACTTCGTAGCGTTCGCCTTTTTCAGCAGTGAATGTACGCATTTTACGTCCAACCATATTGTAGAGAACGATGTTTTTTACAGCGTCTTCGTTATTGATTGTTATATAATCAGTTGTTGGATTCGGATAGATAGAGATAACTGCGTTATCACTCCGCTTTTCCATTTGTGCGAAAGCGGCGAAACTGATAAGGATAAAAGAAATGGAAAGTATAAGTTTCTTCATTTACATTGATTTAAATTTGTGATAATGGTAAAAATTAAACTTGTTTTTTTAATTGAGTGCAAGTTATACAATATTATACAACAAAACAAGTTCCAAGTTTACACATTAAGAGAATCTTAACGCTTTTTTATTGTGTAAAACCTGATTTTTTTTTATTTTTTTTATTTTTCAAGAATCTAAAAAATTGATTTTCAATTTTTTAGATTCTTGAAAGCTGAATTTAAGGTGTTTTTTTTAAAGAATGTGCCATTGATAAAATAAATTTTTAAATCTTATTTTTTTTCATCAAATGCTTTCTAACATCAAGGTACAAGTATTTTTAACGCATGCTCAAAAATTGAAATTTCTGTCGGTGTTGGACCAATAAATTCACCATCCGTTTCGCAAAAAATAGGATTGCCTAAACTCTCAATTTTAACTCTTTTAGTATTGACCAAACGGGCTTCTGGAATATCTGCAACGCCACCTGAATACAGACGCGGGGTATAAAAAACAACCTTCCAAGGAGGTAAATTGCGAATAAGGGTCAAGGCTAATAGACCATCATTTTTTACCGCCTGAGGGGTCAACTGCATACCTGCACCCGCATATTTGTTGATACCAAAATTAAGCGTATAAAATTGGTCTTCAATGACTTGCCCATCAAATAAAACACGCACACGTTCTGCTTTATAAACAAAGAGGCATTTTAAAATATGTAAAAAATAAGTCATTTTTTTCGGCAACAACCGCTTCGTATCGCGCTCAACGGATTGAACCACAAATGAATCGTAGCCCAAACCTCCTGCGTTACAGAAATATTTCTCTTTTTCCTGTCCCGTTTTATCAAAAAAACGAACAATACCTATGTCTTGATGATCGATATGCCCCCTCAGTATCATAAGGCAAAATTTAGATAAATCGTTGGGTATCTCGTGCATTCTCACCCAATCATTACCTGTGCCGGCGGCATACATCGTATAAATGATTTCGTTAACAGCCACCTCATTTTGACCGAAAATACCATTGATAATTTCATTCCCAGTTCCGTCACCGCCAATGCCTATGATGCGGCGATACCCCTCAGTAAGAATGGCTTTTTTAACGATGTCAATCGCCTCGCCGCGTTTTTGAGTAAAGCGCACATCATATTCGATGTTGTGAGATGTGAAAGCCTTTTTAATTTTTGTGATGCGTCGAAACGCCTTGCCACCACCACTTGCTGGATTGACAATGACGAGCCAAGCATTTTTTTTATCTGTTATATTTTCCAAAATCAAGAAACGGTCTGTTTAAGAGGGCGCAAAATTAAGTTTTAGTCCGTCATTTTGTCTCTTTGGCAGAAAATTTAGATGAAATTGAAGGTTAAATGTCTAAACTTGCCGTTTCAAAATTCTCGAATGTCAAAATTCTAACTATCCAATAATATAACAATCCAACAATATAGCAATTCAATATGGATATTCTTAAAATTGATAATGTAGTAAAAGCCTACGACAAGCATGTAGCTGTTAATAAGGTGTCGTTCACGATGCCCGAAGGTGTTATTTTTGGTCTTCTTGGACCAAATGGTGCGGGAAAAAGCTCGCTGATTCGTATGGTTACGACGATAACAAGACCCGATTCAGGGCAGATTTTTTTTGCAGGCGAGCCACTCAACAGTTTGCACCCTGAACAAATCGGCTATATGCCCGAAGAAAGGGGTTTGTACAAAAAGATGAAAGTTGGCGACCACCTCATGTACCTCGCGCAACTCAAGGGCTTGAGCTATGACCAAGCCAAAACCGAAATCAAACATTGGCTCATCAAACTCGACATCGTGGACTGGTGGGGCAAAAAGGTGGAAGAGCTCTCGAAAGGGATGCAACAAAAAGCACAATTTATCTCAACAGTTATTCACAAACCTCGTCTTTTGATTCTCGATGAACCGTTTTCAGGGCTTGACCCGATCAATGCAGAATTGTTAAAAAATGAGATTTATGAACTGCATAAAAACGGCACAAGCATCATTTTTTCGACCCACCGTATGGAGCAAGTGGAGGAAATTTGTGATAAAATCATTTTAATCAATAAAGGTGAAAAGGTACTTTACGGTGCTGTCAACGACATCAAACAACAATTTAAAGAAAACCTATATCGCATAGATTTTAATGAAAATCAAGCCGTTCCACCTGATTTGCGCGGTTTAAATGTCGTCGAACACACCCCTCAGTATATCAAGCTGAAAATCACGGGTGAACAGGAATCGAATCAAGTTTTAAAGCATTTGCTCGATACGGGGGTGTCTATCAAGGCATTTAATGAAATTTTACCGTCACTCAACGAAGTGTTCATTCGTCAAGTTGGCAGTTCAAATGTACAACAATAAGCAAGGGGCAAAAGGCAAAGGGCAAAAGGCAATTTGCAACAACCGCTACATTTACTTAGTGCAAAATATCAACTATCAACTATCAACTATCAACTATCCATTATCAACTATACACTAATTAACAATGAAAAAACTGTGGCTCATCATAAAACGCGAATATATCTCGCGAATAACAAGAAGAGCGTTTATTCTCGGAACGCTTTTGACACCGCTTTTTATCGGTGCTTTAATTTTTTTACAAGTCAAATTAGTCGGTTACAAGGACGATAATTTCAAAAACATCGCTGTTTTGGATGAAAGCGGCATCTTAACTAAAGCGCCTGCGAATCAAAAAAACATCCATTTCGCCTTAGTTACTGAGGGGTTAGAAAAAGCAAAAAAGGAAGTCGTTGACAAAAAATACGACGGTGTTTTGGTCATTCCTAAAATTACCGACGTGACCAAAACCCGTTTTACAATCAAGTATTACTCCGATGAAAAAATCGGTAACGATATGACCGACGACATCGAAGGTAAAATCGAGGATTTCATCAGAGAATATAAGGTCAATACTTTGAGTTTAGATACCGCTAAAATTCAAGCCTTAAAAACCCGCATCGAAATTGACCCTGACCCTATTGAAGGAGAAGAAGATGCTTCAACCATTTCAGGTTACGTGGCTATGGCAATAGGCGGCTTGATGGGTTTTTTCATGTATTTATCGGTTTTTATCTACGGGATGATGATTTTTCGCTCTGTTATGGAAGAAAAAACGAGCCGTATTGTCGAGGTGATGATTTCATCTGTCAAGCCGTTTCAACTTATGTTGGGCAAAATTATAGGCGTTGGTGCAGTCGGTTTTACGCAGTTTTTGATTTGGTTTATCCTCATAGGACTCATTACAACAGGTATTACAACCATGATTGGAGCAGATGCTTCACAAGTGGCAGTGAATCCACAAGTGACTGCCGCTATGCAAGGCGCACAAGAAGCGCAAGCAGGTGGCAAAATGGGTTTGGCATTGCTTGAATTACAAAATCAAAATTGGGCATTGATCCTACCTTTGTTTTTCATATTCTTTTTGTTGGGTTATTTCATGTATGCTGCTTTATTCGCAGCCGTCGGTTCAGCCGTCGGTGACGACCAAGGAGAAGCACAATCATTGACATTGCCGATAACAATTCCTGTCATCATCGCTATTTACATTATGATGGCAGCGGTGCGTTCGCCTGACAGCAGTTTAGCGGTGTGGTCGAGCATATTCCCTTTATTTTCACCCATTGTCATGCCCGCACGTCTGCCTTTTCATCCACCTATGTGGCAAATCGCTTTGTCGCTCACCTTATTATTAGGTACAGTTATAGGTCTGGTGTGGATAGCAGGACGGATTTACAGGGTCGGTATTTTGATGTATGGTAAAAAAGTAACGTTTAAAGAATTGGGAAAATGGATGTTTTATAAAGATTAAAACGCTGTTTTGCTAACAAATAGTGATAATTTAAGCAATAATTACCCCCCTCAGTATTTTGGCTGAAATTCGTCATTTCCCATAAAACCAATGAGTCGTTTTGATTCATTGGTTTTATTTTTAAAGCCAAAACCGTCTTCAAAACCTACTTTTCCATTAGCAAAGACATATATTTTATCTAAAAAATGTACCTTTGTACGTTCATAATTTGATACCTCAAAACAATAAACTATAAGCACAAAAGCAAAATTATCTAACAGGCTGAATAGAATCACTTACCAAATTTAAAATTACAAATAAAATTATGCGACTTTTTGGAGGACTCATTAAACGTGCGCTGACCCTTGGGAATCGGGTTCAAGGTATTGGCATGACACCTTACGATTATCAGCGCAAAACCCTACGGCGGTTGCTTCGTAAAGCAGAATATACCGCTTTTGGACAGCATTATAATTTTACTAAAATACTCAATTCGCCTAATATCATCGAGGCATTTAGGCAAAATGTGCCGCTTTTTGACTACGACAAAATGCACGATGCGTGGTGGCACCTTGCCCTCGAAAATGAGGAAAATATCTCTTGGCCTGGCAAAACGAAGTATTTTGCACTCAGTTCAGGTACATCAGGCGCACCGAGTAAGTATTTACCTATGACCGTTGAGATGGTTAAAGCCATTCGGAAATCGAGTTTAAAACTCTTTTTTAAGATTACTAAATTCAATATTGACTCCGATTTTTTTACTCGTCCAGGGCTTTTTGTCGGCAGTTCGACTTCTTTGAAAGAGGAAGAAGGCTATTATGTTGGTGATATGAGTGGTATCAGCCTTAAAGAACGGCCTTTTTGGGTGCAAATCATTTCAAGACCTAATAAACGGATTCAGTCTATTCCCGATTGGAATGTGCGGACGCAAATCATCGCGCGCAACGCTAAAAAATGGGACATCAGCTACATTACAGGCATTCCTTCATGGGTGCAGTTGGTCATTGAACGAGTCATTGCCTACCATAAAGTTGATAATATTCACGAAATATGGCCCAATTTACAGGCTTATGTGCATGGTGGCATCGCTTTTGAGCCACACCGCAAGGCGTTTGATGCCTTGATGGGCAAGCCGATGGTTTATATTGACACCTATTTAGCAAGCGAGGGCTATATCGCTTTTCAAGCTCGACCTGACACACGCGGCATGGCTTTGATACTCAATAATGGCATTTTCCATGAGTTTATACCTTTCAACGAACAAAATTTTGATGGCGACGGCAAACTCAAAGGCAACCCACGTGCTTACGCGGTACATGAGGTTGAAGAAGGTGTTGAGTATGCGTTGGCAATGAGTACCTGCGGTGGTGCTTGGCGTTATCTCATCGGCGATACCGTCCGTTTTACAGATGCCAAACAAAAGGAAATCATCATTACAGGCAGAACCAAGCACTTTTTGAGTGTTACAGGCGAGCATTTGTCGGTTGATAACATGAATCAAGGCATTCGTCATGCTTCTGAAACGCTGGATGTGGATGTTAAAGAATTTGTTGTGGCAGCTATCAACACGCCTACGGGTTTTGCACATCGTTGGTATGTCGGCTCGGATTCAGAGGTAGATGCGACGACTTTTATGCACTTACTCGACAAGCATTTGTGCGACATCAATGACGACTATGCCACAGAGCGGTCAGCTGTTTTGCGTGACCCGCAACTCGATATTATCCCTTCTTCTTATTTCTTTGAATTCTTGAAATCAAAAGGTAAAATTGGTGGACAAGCCAAATTTCCTCGTGTTATGAAAGGCGAGCAATTTGCCGAATGGGAGAGTTTTGTCGCTGCTAAAATGACTAATGCTTAAAAAAGACCACTGATTAGACTGATGCGACTGGTTTACGCTGATTTTTAGTTGACAAAAAATCAGCGTAAACCAGTCGCATCAGTTCAA
>JANLQI010000456.1:0-2466 GCA_031367705.1 Saprospiraceae bacterium
TCTCTATGTGGCTATGTGTTAAAATTCAAAAATCAATCAGGTAGCTCTTTAAATAGTTCATTGACAAAAGTTTTTTGACCTTTATAAAAAATATTGGTACAAGTAAAGTTGATAAGAATTGATTTGGGTACGCCTAATAATTTGGCATAAGACATAGATTGGGCATCAAAAATCGGTATCATGTCCTTGACAGCTTTCAATTCAACAACAATGCAGTCTTCTACAAGTAAGTCATATCGAAGGTCGGCATCGAGATAGACACCTTTGTAGCAAATGGGTACTTTTTCTTGCGTTTTTACTTTAATATTTCGTAAACCTAATTCGTGTACCATGCAAGCTTCATAGACTTTTTCTAAAAGACCCGGTCCCATTTCTTTGTGGACTTCAATAGCTGCTCCGATAATTTCATGGGTTAGCTGTGTCAAATAACTTTTTGTTAGTTTCTTCATAATGCGTCGTTTTATTCAATGAAATAATAGGCGAATTTATAAATAAAACACAACGCTTACACGTAAATATAAAAAAACTATGTGCTCTTTGTGGCTATGTGTTAAATTAAAATAAAAAGAATATGATTTCACAGTTCAACTTTCCAACCACTATACGTTTTGGTGCAGGTGTGGTGAAAGAATTGGCAGATTACTTAAAGCAAAATAACTTGTCAAGCCCCTTGGTGGTGACAGACCCCAATGTACGGGAATTAGGTTTTTTCAAAACCATCATGTCAGACCTTGCAAATGCGGGTTTAAAAGCAGAAATATTCTCCAATATTCATAAAAATCCTGTCAAATCGGATGTTTATAAAGGAGCAGATGCGTATGACGATGCCAAGAGTGACTGCATTGTCGGTGTCGGTGGTGGTGCCGCTTTGGATGTCGCTCGGGCGATATTGTTGCGCATCAATCACCGCGAGGATTTGTTCAAATACGACGATTTGATTGGCGGCGATGTGTATGTCACCAATGATGTCCCGCATTTTGTCACCGTTCCGACAACGGCAGGAACAGGTAGCGAAGTCGGTAGAAGTGCCATCATTGCCGATGACGAAACCCACCAAAAGAAGATACTTTTTTCACCCAAACTCTTAGCCAAAATCGTTTTTGCAGACCCGATGCTCACGATGGAATTGCCGAATTTCATCACGGCAGCGACAGGTATGGATGCTTTGACTCATAATATGGAGGCTTTTTTGGCTAAAAACTACCACCCAATTTGCGATGGGATTGCCTTAGAAGGTATGCGTTTGATTCATGAATCCTTGGAAAAAGCCACCAATCATCCCGATTTGGAATCACGCAGTAAAATGTTGTTGGGTTCTATGATGGGCGCAATTGCTTTTCAAAAAGGCTTGGGCGTGGTGCACTCGTTGGCGCATCCGCTTTCGTCGCTCTTGGATACGCACCATGGTTTAGCCAATGCGGTGAATATTCCTTACGGTATGCAGTTTAATATCGCTGGTAATGAAGACAAATTCAAGAGAATTGCCCAAACCTTGGACTTGAAAAGTCATACAGGCGAGGCGGTTGTCTCTTATCTATTTGACCTAAATACCCGTATCAATATTCCACATAAACTGAGTGCCATTGGTGTCAAATCGGAACATATTGAAACGCTTGCAGACTTGGCATTCGCCGATTTTGCACATCCCAATAATGCTAAACCCGTCAGTAGGGAAGACTTTAAAAACCTCTATTTACAAGCCTTGTAAATGACTGATAACCAAATATTTGTGTAATATTAACCACTACTTTATATGGCATTAAAAATAGGCATTACGCAATCCGAGACCAATTACGTCCATTATCCGCGATGGATAAAAGGGCAGGATGATATTGAGATTATTGAACTGTCTTATGACCGCAATAATTTTGAAGATGTCGCTTTATGCGATGGCGTGGTGCTGTCGGGGGGTATAGATTCACATCCAAAATTTTATTTGGAAGATTATGACTTGAGTTACCCACGTGCGCCCAAAGAGTTTGCTGTATTCAGAGACGAGTTTGAATTAGCTGTTTTAGATTTGGCGTTACAACAGAAAAAGCCCGTTTTAGGCATTTGTCGCGGGCTACAAGTCATCAATGTTTTTTTCGGCGGCACACTGCTTTTGGATGTTGGGAATAATAATATTGCGAACCACGAAAAAATGAATGGTATTGATAAAGAACACCTTGTTTCAGTAGAAAAAGACTCGCTTTTCTTTGATATTGTTGAGGATACAGAAGGCATCGTCAACAGTGCACATCATCAAGCGATTGACATTTTGGGAAAAGAATTAAAGGCAGTGGCTTATTCAAACGATAATTTAATCGAAGCCATTGAATTTAAAAATGCCGAAAAACCCTTTCTTTTAGCCGTACAATGGCATCCTGAACGTATGCCTGACCAAGAAAATCCGTTTACAAAAAACGTCAGGAAGGCTTTTTTAGAAGCCAGTTTAGAAAAATACTGAGGGGGTGCTTTTGGAAG
>JANLQI010000463.1:0-1572 GCA_031367705.1 Saprospiraceae bacterium
TTTCCAAAAAGGGTCTTTAATTTTTTCAATCAATTTCATAGCTGAAACAAGCGCAGGAACACTCGCCGCAGGATTGTCAAGCCTAAAATTGCGTTCAACATCTGCCAGTATTTTTCCAATTGCATCCCCCTCAGTACCTAAGCGGTGCCACGTCAAATCAATGCCTTGCAAAGGGTCATCGCTTGTCGGTTTGCCCATAGAACCTTTCAAAAACTCTAAATATTCTGCATCAGACCCCCTTGAACCCATCGAACCCATGCCTTGACATTTGTGCATAGAACGTGATTCGGCAGCGATTTCATTGTTCGATTTGCCTTTTGTTGGATAATAAGTACCAATGTCGAGTTTCAACATTTTGTCCTTTTTAGCGGCTTCAAATTTCTCTTGACTGCCATAAAAAAACCAGGAAGTATTGAAAAATAAACGTTTAGGTTGCCAAACCTTGACATATTTCAATTGTTCAGGAAATACTGAGGGGTCGGCTGCCAAGTTGAAAGCCTCCTCTGAAAGTATCGCCGACGAGGTGTGATGCCCATGCGTATCAACTGAGGTATCTTGTGAAAAACGGTTTATGATGATGTCAGGTTGCGTTTTGCGAATCGCCCACACTACGTCAGAAAGGACTTCTTTTTTGCCCCAAGTCCGTAAAGTTTCAGCAGGAGACTTTGAAAAACCGAAGTCACTGGCACGGCTAAACAGTTGATTGCCACCATCTACAGAACGTGCCATCAACAATTCTTGTGTCCGCAAAACGCCGAGCATTTCACGCAACTCTGTACCGATGAGGTTTTGCCCACCATCGCCACGCGTCAATGACAAATAGGTCATGTGAACACGTTTTTCATTGGACATATAAGAAATAAGGCGTGTATTTTCATCATCAGGATGTGCCGCTACATATAGCACCGAACCGAGCGTATTGAGTTTCCGAATCCCATCGAAAATATCAGCCGAAGTTGGCTTTTTAGGGGCAACTTGAGTATTTGCGGAAAGAGTGAATAGAAGTGCACAAAAAGAAAGAAGCGATATGCGTTTGAGTCGAAGCATTTTAAATGTCATTGATTACAGATTATTTATTTTTATTCAAAAAGAGACGTAATGATAAAAATTTTAAATCGAAATGCCTACATTTTGCTTGATTCTTACGACAAATAGGCTTTCTCAATCGCTAAACGAAGGGGTTTTGGAAAGGAGATTTGCATTACCTTTGTGAACTTTGATAAATAGTCTTTTCACAACAACTGTTTGTTTTTATACTTTTTAACAACGATTTATGCAAAGCATCAATCCAAATATCCAATTTCAACGTCGGCACACACCCTCAGTATCCGAGTATGTCGAAGGCATCCTACAAGGCAACCGCGTTGTGTTGAGCCAAGCCATTACGCTGATTGAAAGTACAAGGGCAGAACACCAAGCTTTGGCGCAACAAATCATCGAACAATGTTTACCTCATGCGGGTAAAAGCATACGCATCGGTATAACAGGTTCGCCAGGTGTGGGGAAAAGTACGTTTATTGAGGCTTTTGGTACTAAAATTACTGAGGGGGGTAATCAAGTTGCAGTTTTGGC
>JANLQI010000464.1:0-2392 GCA_031367705.1 Saprospiraceae bacterium
TTTCCAAAAAGGGTCTTTAATTTTTTCAATCAATTTCATAGCTGAAACAAGCGCAGGAACACTCGCCGCAGGATTGTCAAGCCTAAAATTGCGTTCAACATCTGCCAGTATTTTTCCAATTGCATCCCCCTCAGTACCTAAACGACTCCATGATGTATTGACTCCCTCCAAAGGGTCGTTACTTGTCGGTTTGCCCATCGGACCTTTCAAAAACTCCAAATATTCTGCATCAGAACCCCTTGAACCCATCGAACCCATGCCTTGACATTTGTGCATTGAGCGCGATTCGGCAGCAATTTCGTTGTTCGATTTGCCTTTTGTCGGGTAATAAGTACCAATGTCAAGTTTCAACATTTTGTCCTTTTTAGCCGCTTCAAATTTTTCTTGACTGCCATAAAAAAACCATGATGTGTTGAAAAACAAGCGTTTAGGTTGCCAAACCTTCACATACTTCAATTGTTCAGGAAATACTGAGGGGTCGGCTGCCAAGTTGAAAGCCTCTTCTGAAAGGATAGCCGACGAGGTGTGATGTCCATGCGTATCAACTGAGGTATCTTGTGAAAAACGGTTTATGATGATGTCAGGTTGTGTTTTGCGAATCGCCCACACAACATCAGAAAGGACTTCTTTTCTGCCCCAAGTCCGCATCGTTTCAGCAGGAGATTTTGAAAAACCGAAGTCACTCGCACGGCTAAACAGTTGATTACCACCATCAACGGAGCGTGCCATCAACAATTCTTGCGTCCGCAAAACGCCGAGCATTTCTCGTAATTCTGTACCGATGAGATTTTGTCCACCATCGCCACGCGTCAAAGACAAATAGGTCATGTGAACACGTTTTTCATTTGCCATATAGGAAATAAGACGTGTGTTTTCATCGTCAGGATGTGCCGCCACATACAGCACTGAACCGAGCGTATTGAGTTTCCGAATACCATCGAAAATATCTGCCGAAGTCGGCTTTTTGGGAGCGACTTGAGCATTTGTGGATAGCGATAGTAGAATGGCATAAAAAGAAAGAAGTGATATGCGTTTGAGTCGAAGCATTTTCAATGTCATTGATTACAGATTATTTATTTTTATTAAAAAAGAGACGTAATGATAAAAATTTTAAATTGAAAAGCCTACATTTTGCTTGATTCTTACGACAAATAGACTTTCTCAATCGCTCAACGAAGGGATTTTGGAACGCAGATTTGCATTACCTTTGTGAAGTTTGATGAAATGATTTTTTCAAAAATGCTGTTTGTAACTATCTGGTCTGACACGAATTTCACAAATTACACGAATCGTTTTTATTCGTGTAATTTGTGAAATTCGTGTCAGCTAAGAAATGACATTTGTTTTTACTTTTTAACAACGATTTATGCAAAGCATCAATCCAAATCTCCAATTTCAACGTCGGCAGACCCCCTCAGTATCCGAGTATGTCGAAGGCATTTTGCAAGGCAACCGTGTTGTGTTGAGCCAAGCCATTACCCTGATTGAAAGTACAAGGGCAGAACACCAAGTATTGGCGCAACAAATCATCGAGCAATGTCTGCCACATGCGGGTAAAAGCATACGCATCGGTATAACAGGTTCGCCAGGTGTGGGGAAAAGTACGTTTATTGAGGCTTTTGGTACTAAAATTACTGAGGGGGGTAATCAAGTTGCAGTTTTGGCGATTGATCCATCGAGTCAGATGTCGCACGGCTCAATTTTGGGTGATAAAACAAGGATGTTTCATCTTTCGACCAATGAAAAAGCATTTATCCGTCCGTCTCCCGCAGGTGATTCCTTAGGCGGCGTGGCTCGAAAGACGCGAGAAAGTATTGTTTTGTGCGAAGCGGCAGGGTTTGATATCATTATTGTAGAAACCGTTGGCGTTGGTCAATCTGAAACGGCAGTCCATTCCATGACCGATTTTTTTCTCCTTTTATTGCTGCCCAATGCAGGAGATGAACTGCAAGGCATCAAACGCGGCATCGTCGAAATGGCAGACCTCATAGCTGTCAACAAAGCCGATGGCGAAGCGGAGAAAATGGCAAAACAAGCCAAATCTTATTATAAAAATGCCCTACATTTATTACCCATTAAAGAAAGTCAATGGACACCACAAGCAGTAACATGTTCCGCTTTAAGTGGTTTAGGTATCGCCGATATTTGGCATTTAATCAATGATTATCAACGTTTTACAAAAGAAAATAACTTTTTCTATACCAATAGAAAAGCTCAAGCACATTATTGGTTGACGGAAAGTATCGAGTCTGCTTTGCGAAATTTGTTTTACAAAGACCCCTCAGTATTGGCAGCATTTTTAGGTATTGAACAACAAGTTTTGGCGGGTGAAATATCGTCGTTTCTGGGTGCAGAGGTGTTGATGAAAGTGTTCACAAAAGGTCATTCTTAA
>JANLQI010000477.1:0-5702 GCA_031367705.1 Saprospiraceae bacterium
GCGGGATAAATACGATATGGTGAATCAAGACGATTTGGCGCATAAGACAATAGATGCCCGTTTTGTCTCAAAATTCAATGAAACATGGACAGAAGAAAAAGACGGTCAAACGCAGTTGAAATCTGTGATTGAGCAGTTTTCACCCCATTATAATTTTGGCGAACAAACGATTGGTTTCAAGATATTTGACAATCCAAATCGGATGCTCGACCAAGACAATAATTTGCCCCGTTTGCCCAATTTGGCAGACAATAAAAAGATTAAAGGCACTGAACCCGATGCGTTTATCAGCACGTATGAGTTGCGGAATTTGTTTTATTATCAATATCTCTACAAAGAAGGTACGATAGACACCTCTGCCGAGGATTTTATAAAAGACTACATCGCCAATATCCGTCAGTTTTTTAAAGATGTGAAAGAAGGCACATTCAAACCGCTGATTGAGCCGCCTGATTTTACCAAAAACGAAAAGAAACCTTTCTCAAAAGACAAATGGGAGCGCAAGATTTTATTGAAAGAATACGACGAGAGGCAAGTAGATATGGAAGGACGACGTAAACGATTGACAGACCGTATCAAAGAGACGTACCATATCGGTAAAACGAGTGTACCACACGATATTTGGGAATATCTGTTGGGTTACAAAATTCGACCTTATGGCGAATACGTGGCGGAGAAACTGTTGACACAACATAAAGACATTAAGCACCGATTGAAAGACATCGAAAAAGAACGCGCGCCAAGAGTCGGTGAACAAGCCACATGGTTAGCAGAAGATATTTTGTACTTCATGCCTGCCCGCAAACACCTTGTAAATGAAAAGGAACACGAGCAAAAAATGAACAATGACCAATTTAGGATTTTACAATCTTCATTGGCTTATTTTTCATCGAATAAAGATGATATTTGGTATTATTTCAAGGAAATGGGATTGATTTACAGCCCTGTTCCTGAATTGCAACACCCGTTTTTGCAAAAAATCGGTAAAGGCGATTGTAAAAACATCATGGACTTTTATAAAAAGTATTTGGTTGCCAAAGATGATTTTTTGGGTGAAGTCTATAAATTCGTTTGTGGCGATATGGATAAACCCAAGTATGCCAATCCAGATTTGATAAAAGCAAAATACGGTTACTTTTTGCCCAAACCTGAAAAGAAAGGGATGTCAAAGTCCTACGAAGGCGTACCTGTGTTACTGCCAAAAGGCTTGTTCAATGAAGCGATTTCGATGGCTTTGAACAAAGCAAAGAAAAGCGGCTACAAAGGAGAGATAAATACGGTTGTGTATAGTTTGGAGCAATACATGAACAGCGATACACAGGATTTTTATGGTTTTGAACACTATAATCGTGAACCAAAAGTAGATGAAAGTGTCATTGCGAGGAACGAAGCAACTGAGGGGGTGCTGCGTTTGAAAACGGAATATATTGCAGAATTAGAAGCAAAGATTGCAGCATTGGATATTGAAAAAGAAAAAGCGAGCAAACAAAGAGCCGTCAACGATAAGCAAAAGGTCATAAAAGACGAAAAACTACAAGAACTAAAGGACGAATTGCGGAACACGCACCGCATCAAAAACCGCATACTTGACCGTGAACAAACCATACGGTATCATCAAGCAAATGACCGTGCCGTGTGGTTGATGGTAAAAGACCGTCAAGACAAAGCCGAAGAACATCTTGATTTTGAACTCAAAGATTTGAAATTGGCGAATTTAGAAGCCGTGTTGAATGAATTTGTAGAAGTGAAAGGCAAAGTGCCAAATACTGAAACGCATATTGCTGAGCGATTGCCGATTAGACGCTATGGCGATTTGCGTCGAGTATTGAAAGACCGTCGTTTGCCGACTCTTATTCAATATTATCTGCCGCTAAAAAAGATTGAGCATGAAACCATTAAGAAAGAACTTGAACGGTATGACTTGCGTCGTGAAAAGTTCTTTGCGACTATTTACGCTTTCGAGCGTGATGTTTATACATGGTACAAAGATGAATTTAACCCACAAACCTTAGCAAGTTCTGGTTTCTATGACCACAATGTTTTTATGGAAATCGCCACAAATCATTTGACTGATAGGGAACTTGCAGAGCATTATAAAAACAATGTCAAAAACCTACGGAATAAATTTTTGCACAATGAAATTCCTTATTTCGATTGGTTAACAAAGGAAGTGGAAAATGAATCGAAGTCGGTTTATATCTGTGATAACATTTTTGAAGTGGCAGAAATGTATTATAAGAACTTGTTGAAGATGATTAAATCAAAATAAAATTTATTTAAAATGACCATAAAAGAGTTCAAAAATAAAGTCCGAAAACTCATTGGTGACAGTGATACTGAGGGGGCGTTCAAAGAGATGGAAAGCTATTTTGAGGAAGAAGATAAAGAAGACCTGCATAATCAACTCACGGTTATAAAGGCAACTTTTAGGGATTTAAAAAAGAACGAAACCATAGATACCATTTCGTTTGAGGAAGCCAAACGCACCAGAAATAAAATCCATGCTAGCCTTTTAAATGTTTGTGCAGAAGTTGATGACAATGCACAATCACATATCAACGAAACAAAAGCTGCTTGTAAAGCGGCTTATGCACTTTTGATGTACATGTCCGATAACACAAACAGCAAAGCCGTGTTTTTTGAAGACAATGACAAAAACTATTTTTTAAGAAAGCCACAAGGGAAAGAGTATTTGGAAAGGCTGCCCGAAATGTACTTAGCCGAAGGTCATGGTATGTATTTACCGAAAGAAATAACAGAAGATTTGTACACCTTTAGAGCGAAAGTGTATAAAATCATAGACCATGCCACCATAAATGGCAACGACAGTAATATGATTCAAGTGAATAATCCTGGGATAAAGAAATTGGTAGGGGTGTTGCAGAAGCGGTTGGCGGGTAATTTGAAGAAGAATATGTAATTTAGTTGAAAAAGAATCATCAAAAAGAACATTCTTTAGAAATAAAACTCACAAAACAAATAAACTTGACATATTTTTTGAATATATATTTTTGTTATTCAAAAGCTATTTTCTCACCTTTAAATCCATTAAAACATGGATAATAAGCAGAGTTCTAAGTTTAAAATGTACCAAGCCGTTGCGAAAGTGTGTCAAACGAATGCAACGGATATTGCCACCAATCCCGCATTCAAAGCGGAAGCCGATGAGTTTGTGGCTTTGATTCCCGAAATCCGCCGCGTCAATGGTTTGATTGGCGATGACCTTAAGCCCGTCGCCATTACCAAAAATCAAGCTAAAGATGCCATGGTCGAATCGGCTTTGGATATGGCAAAAAACATCAAGGCGGTTGGGCTTATCAACAAAGATGAAAACTTGAAATCCATTGGAGATGTCACCAAATCGGGTCTTTCGGCTGGAAAAGAAGAAGATATTTTACAACGTTGTCAACGCATCGCCAAGAAGGCGCGCACGATTTTACCCGTATTGAATGACCGAGGTATGGACTCAAATCTTTTAGATGAATTGGACAGTCTCATCGAAGATTTTGAGACTAAAAAACCAGAGCCGCAAAGCATAAAAAAGGAAAAAACGACACTCATCGCCCAATTGGGGAAATTGTTCGACCGTGGCGACGACCTTTTGGAGTTGATGTTGTTGACTTTACCTAATTTCAAAAGGTCGAATCCGACATTTTTTGAGCGTTTCGAAAATGCTTCTGTCATGGAAACACCCGCGTCTAAAACAACAAAAGCACGGTTTCTGCCCAAAGACTTAGCGACAAATGAACTTTTGACCAATTTCAGTATCGAATGTCCAACTCTTGGTTTCAAGACATTTATCAATGGCGTTAGCAATCCCGCTTTAGAAATAAAAAATCATGCAGATGTCCAACTTATTTTCACAAAAGAAGGCTACGAAACAGTCGTCTTGGAGCATGAGAAAATAACAAAAGGTCAAATCAATAATTTTGAGGTTAAAATGCAAGCGGTTGCAGCGACGCAATCATAGGGTTTTCAGGCTTTCGCAACATAAAAAACGGATTTAGGGACGATGTTCTCCTAAATCCGTTTTATTTTTACCCAAAATAGCGAAGCGAATGACCCCCTCCCCGAAATATCGGGATGCAAGCACAGTATAAAAGTCGTTTTTGATAACACAAACTATAAACGTGGTGGATGTTTTCCAACCGTCACTAATATGTTTCGGAGATTGACCAAGCCAATTCTATTGAGTTTTAGACAAGTAATTGTTGCGCGTCCTTTTGGCGTTGTGCCAACGATGATACTAAAATTTTCAGTCCATTCAAAATGGTCTGACCATTTTTCAGTTCTCGGATTATAAAGAGCAACTAAATCACCTGTAAGTAAATCAAAAACATGAGTCTTTGTCGCTTTAAACAAATTGCATCCTAAACAAGACCAAGCGAGGTTGATTGATTCATCTAATCCACCTTTGGAAATGGGTAAAATATGTTCGGCAGAAAAAGGGTCGTGTGAGAGAGTGGCTTGCATTTGGCAATACTCACAACAATCTGCGGCTCTTTCGCAAACAGCTTTGCGTAAAGTTGGTTTCATTCAGATAGATGTTTGATACCTAAATCTTTCATAGTTTGTTCAAGTGAAATATTGCGTAAGTTTGCCAATTGAAGGACATAAGACATACGTTTAGCATGAGCAATTTCTATTAATTCGTTCAATTGAATTAAAGATTCACGCTCGTCGTCGGTTAGTTTATTTGAATGATAAAGAGTTCTCAAGCGATGATATTCTGCTAAATCATCCGTTTGAACAGCTAATTGGCAATGCTTTAAAAGTTCTGCTTCGGTTAAAGGTGTTTCACTTTTTTTCGTATTTTTTGAAATACTTGTTGCCGTCAACAACTGTGTTATATAACGCTCTAAAGACATACCTTCTTGGTTTGCGCTTTCTCGGAGAGAATGTTCCGTAGTTACTGGAAGTTGAATTGTTAAAGACATTTTGATTTTAATTTTATGCAAAAATAGGGATAAATGTTGAAAGTAATTACATGGAATTGCAACATGGCTTTTAGAAAAAAATCGAAGTTTATTGAAGCCTATAAGCCCGATATTTTGATTGTGCCAGAATGTGAACATCCAGACAAATTGAAGTTTGACTTGGATAGCATACAACCAAACGCCATCTTTTGGTATGGCACAAATGAGAACAAAGGTCTTGGTGTGTTTTCATTTACGGACTATAAAATCAGTCTTTTGAATTTTCACGAGGCACAATTTAAGATGATAATTCCTTTAAAAATATCAAATGGCGAAGCGATTTACAACATTTTTGCAATATGGGCAAACAATCCACAAGACCTTGGTTATCAATATGTTGGACAAATTTGGAAAGCATTAAACCATTATCAAAACCGTATAAAAAAGAAAAATACGCTTTTGATTGGCGATTTTAACAGCAACACCATTTGGGATAAACCACGTCGAGAAGGCAACCATACAACCATTGTGAATATTTTAGCCGAAAAAGGCATTGAAAGCGTTTATCATAAATATTTTGAACAACAACAAGGCATTGAGCAACATCCGACTTTTTATTTGTACAAAAACAAAGAAAAACCGTATCATCTCGATTATTGCTTCGTTTCCAAAGATTTGATGGGCAAACTTAAAAAGGTGGAAGTCGGTGAATATGAACATTGGATAAAAACGAGCGACCATGTGCCTTTGATTGTTGAGTTTGAATAGACCCCTCAGTATAAAACG
>JANLQI010000482.1:0-2737 GCA_031367705.1 Saprospiraceae bacterium
AAAAACAGTTTAAATTCTACCTTTTATAAGCTAAAAACGGAAATTTTGATTTTAAGATTCATTAAATTTTAATTTGTGGATAAAAAAAGGAAAAATGTTTTGTAGGTAAATTCACTATTTTCGCCCTTCTTTAATATCTAATAAGACCAGTGGTCAAAAAAAATCATTTATGGATTTATCACTCATTCCCGCGCCCTGTTATGTTTTAGATGAAAAACTACTGCGCAAAAACCTCGAATTGATGAACCGAGTTAAGACTGAATCTGGCGTACATATTATATGTGCCTTCAAAGGTTATGCGATGTGGTCGTCTTTTCCAATGGTTCGTCAGTACCTCGACGGCGCAACGGCAAGTAGTTTGTACGAAGCCCGTTTGTGTTTTGAAGAAATGAAATCTTTGGCGCATACTTATGCCGCTGTCTATTTTCCAAGCGATTTCGACGATATAATGCGGTATTCGAGCCATATTTCCTTCAATTCGCTGTCGCAATTTCATCGGTACGCCCCCTCAGTAAAAGAATGGAATCAAGGCGACGAACATAAAATCAGCTGCGGTATTCGCATCAATCCTGAATATTCAGTAGTTGAAACAGATTTGTACAATCCAAGCAAAGCAGGTGGCCGTTTGGGTGAGGATTTGCAGAATTTCAAAGGCGCATTGCCAAAAGGTATCGAAGGCATTCACGTACATGCTTTGTGCGAGTCAAGTGCCGAAGATACTGAGGGGTTGATTCAAAGGGTTGAAGACATCATTGGCGATTGGTTGCCGCAGTTAAAATGGCTCAATCTGGGTGGCGGTCATTTGATGACACGACCTGATTACGATGTAGCACATTTGATTAAAGTCTTAAAACGTTTTAAAGATAAGTACCCACACCTCGATGTTATTTTAGAACCTGGCAGTGCAGTTGGTTGGAATACAGGCGTTTTAGTGTCAAAAGTCTTAGATATTGTGAACAATCACGGCGTTCAAACCTTGATGATTGATGCCAGTTTTACGGCGCACATGCCCGATACGCTTGAAATGCCTTATCGTCCGCGCATTGTTGGTGCAACTGACCCAGTTGAGGGCAAGCCGACCTACCGAATCGGTGGCACAAGCTGTTTATCAGGCGATTATATGGCAGAATATAGCTTTGACAAAGAAATAAACGTCGGTGACACCATCGTTTTTGAAGATATGATTCATTATACCATGGTCAAAACGTCTATGTTTAATGGTGTGCCACATCCGTCTATTGGTATTTGGACGGAAGACGATACGTTTAAATTGGTTCGAAAATTTGGGTATGAGGACTATAAAAACCGTTTATCATAGTTTTTTGACCACTGATTTGACTGATTCGACTGGTTTTCACTGATTTCTGTTCTAAATCAAAACAGAAAATCAGTGAAAACCAGTCGAATCAGCAAAATCAGTGGTCTAAAAAATCAAAAAATCAAAAATTATGTTTAACAATTTACGACAAAATATAGAGCAATACATTCACCTAACGGACATTGAGTTCAAGGATTTAACGAACAAAATAATCGTCAAAAAGCTGAAAAAACGACAAACATTTGTGCGTGAAGGAGAAGTCTGTCGCTATGTTGGGTATATCAATGATGGGCTTTTCCGTTGTCTTTCTCTTACAGAAGATGGCGTTGAACGTGTGGAACATTTTGGCGTAACAGGCGAATGGATTTCAGAATATCCCAGTTTTCCAACTCAAACACCTGCTCGACAAACCATTGAAGCACTGCGTGACAGTGAAGTTTTCCTATTGAGTTTTGACAGTTTGCAAGCTCTTTATGACAATCCAAAAGTGGAACGTCTTGTGCGTCTTTTGAACGAAGCGATGTCTTCTGAAAACAGATTGCTGATAAATGAAATCCGTCACGCTGCGCCCGAAGAACGGTATCGCCTTTTTTTAAGCCTTCGACCTGACCTGATTGAACAAGTACCGCAACATTATATTGCGAATTATTTAGGCATGACACCCGTTTCTTTGTCTCGAATTCGGCGAAGGATGTTGTCTTACTGAGGGGGCAAAATACCACGTTTTCGTAATTAATTAGCTGACACTAATTTCACGAATTACACGAATTACAGTTGAATTTTACTATAATTCTTAATGTTATACTTTAAAATGTATTAAAAATCATTCGTGTAATTCGTGAAATTCGTGTCCGACCCTAAGATGTTAAACAATAAAAACACCTCTTTTTGCATCTAAAAAAAAGTCTTAACAAACAGAAATCAAATATTAAAAATGAAAAAACTTCTTTACCTACTCTTTGTCCTTGCATCTTTAAATGCTTGTAAAAACGATAATGCTGCTTCAAAATCACCTGAAAACGACGTTGTTGCTGCCAATGTGGACACAACAGTCAACCCTGCCGACGATTTTTTCCTATTCGCCAACGGTGGTTGGATTAAAAATCATCCGATTCCAGGGAGCGAAAGCTCTTGGAGTATCGGCAAAATGGTGAATGAGGACATTTATAACAAAATGAAAGTGGTGAGTGAAAATGCCGCAAAAGCCAATGCTGCCAAAGGCTCAAATGAGCAAAAAATTGGTGACTTTTGGACAACCGGCATTGATTCGGCAACGATTGAAGCCACAGGTTTAACCGCAATTCAACCTGAAATTGATAAAATTGCAGCCATTAAAGACATAAACGGCTTGTTGGATGTGGTTGCAGAGATGCACACTCTGCAAATCAGCCCGATGTTCGGGGCTTATGTTTATCAAGA
>JANLQI010000491.1:0-12586 GCA_031367705.1 Saprospiraceae bacterium
ACTTGAGTTCAAAGGTAAAAGTAAAAAGGAAAGAACAAGAATTAAAGCCGTCAAGAATTTTAATTTATTGGTGTGCATCTGTTGTTACTTCACTTCTGGATTTTGTTCGAGATGAATGTCGGATAAGAAATTAGACGCGGACAAACGCGGATTTGACGGATTTTCGCTGATTTTTTTAGTTCCTTACAGGATGACAAAAAAAATCAGCGAAAATCTGTCAAATCAGCAAAATCAGTGGTCTCTTATAAATCTATCTCCAACAAAACAGGGCAGTGGTCGGAATGAACCGCTTCATTCAGTTGTCTGCAATCAACAATTTTATCAGCGATATTATTTGTAACAGATTGATAATCAATGCGCCAACCTTTGTTTGATGCTCTTGAATTGAAACGCGTTGACCACCAAGAGTATTCCTGCAACGTCGGATTTTTGAAACGGAAAGCATCTGTAAAGCCACTCTCAAACCATTTTGTCATCCAAGCCCGTTCTTCGGGTAAGAAACCAGACGTTTTTTTATTGCCTTTTGGATTGTGGATATCGAGTTCGGTATGTGCGATATTGTAATCGCCAACAATGATGAGTTTCGGTCTTTCTTTCTTCAATTCTTCTATCCAATTAAAAAAATCAGATAGAAAATCCATTTTCACGCCTTGTCTTTCGTCGCCCGACGTGCCAGAAGGGAAATAACAATTGAGCAAGGTCCAATCACCAAAATCAGCCCGAATGATGCGCCCTTCGGAGTCATAACGGGCGTTGCCCATGCCTTCAACAACCAAATCAGGCTTTACTTTCGAGAAAATAGCGACACCTGAATACCCTTTTTTCTCAGCCGACACCCAATAATGATGTTCGTAACCTAATTGCAATAACCCCTCAGTATCCACTTGTTCAGGACGTGCTTTTGTCTCTTGAATGCAGACAATATCATATTTGTCACTTTCTAAAAAAGTCGTTAAGTTTTTATTTAAAGCAGAACGAATGCCGTTTGTATTATAGCTTAGTATTTTCATTTTTTATATTTTAAACAAATTCACCATTCACCATTAAATTATTGGTGTCTTTTTTTCAAAGCCGCTAATACTTCATCTAATTTAATATCCTTTGCTGCGAGCAAAACGAGGTAATGAAACATCAAATCTGCGGCTTCACCAAGGAACAAATCACGGTTGTCGTCTTTGGCTTCAATGACGAGTTCAACGGCTTCTTCGCCTACTTTTTGAGCGATTTTATTCATGCCTTTTTGAAACAACGAGTTGGTATAACTCTTTGATACTGAGGGGTCTTCCGCTTTGCGTTGGTGAATAACGGATTCGAGATAAGTCAAAAAATCCGTTCCTGCAAAGTCGTTTTTTTCTTGCCAACACGTATCTGCACCTGTATGACACGTCGGGCCATCGGGTTTTGCTTTGATTAACAAAGTGTCACCGTCACAATCAGCTTTGATATCCACGACATTTAGGAAATTTGAAGACGTTTCGCCTTTTGTCCACAAGCGTTGTTTGGAACGGCTAAAAAAAGTAACGACCCCCTCAGTAACCGTCTTTTCTAAAGCTTCTGCGTTCATGTAACCAAGCATCAAAACGTGCCGCGTCTCCGCATCTTGAACAATCACAGGCAACAAACCATCGGCAGATTTGGTAAAATCAAGGTTTTTTATGTCAAAATTCATATTTATTGTATTTGAGGGGCGAAGTTAAGACGTTAAATAAGGTGTAAAAGTAAAATTGTATGAAAATATTGAAGTAAGGGCAAAGAGTTGGTTTTAAATCCAGTTTTAGCTAAAAAAACTTGCTGAATAAGCTATTTTTGACTTATTTTGTATAGAAATTCTAAAATATTAAAATTGTAGAACATGACAATTCAACAGTCTAATAAAAATCATCGGACGCTTAATGCTACACAGCTCATGCTTTTAAAGTTGTTCAATCGTGAAATGACTGAACAAGAGACAGCGGAAATCAATAAATTAATAATGAATTATTTAGATTCGAAACTCCAAATACAAGTGGCTATTGATATGGAAAAAAAAGGCACCACTCAAGCCGATTTGGATAGTATTTTAAATAACAGTCAACGAACGCCCTTAGAGAATGCGAGTAGTTATTGATACCAATTGCCTTATTGCTTCTATTCCAAAAAATGGAAAAGACTTTTGGCTTTACCTCGCTTTCAGAGACGAGGCATTCACGTGGGTGGTTAGTACCGAAATTTTGAATGAATACTATGAGAAAGTCTCTGAATTTTACTCTCCTGAAACTGCCGATATCGTGGAGACGGTTCTCCTATCCGCTCCCAATGTTGAATTGTCAGAGCCTTATTTTTTCTACAACCTAATTGAAAAAGACCCTGACGATAATAAGTTTGCAAATTTGGCTATTTCCACAAATGCCCATCATTTAGTCTCAAATGATAAGCATTTCGATATCTTCAAAAGCATAGACTTTCCACCTCTAAGCGTTATAAAATTAGAAGAATTTAAAGCCATTTTGGGCAGATAAATCGTAGTCATAAAGCCAAAATGAGTTTCTAATGAAAAAAAACATGCCTTTTTTCACCTTATTCATTGTCTCCTTGTTTGCCTGTGGCAAAGAAAAAATACAACTCACTTGGCAAGAACAAAAGAGCAACGTGATTTTCGACCTACACGCCGTTCATTTTGATGATGCTCAAAACGGAATAATCTGTGGCGGCAGAACGTGGTCAAGTGGTTTTATTTTGCGGACACGCAATGGTGGGGCAACTTGGCAAGCAGATAGTTTGCTGAATAAAGGTTTTTATGGCTTGGGTACTGATGGTACATCCCGAAGCAATCGGGAGGGGTCAAAAACTTGGATTATTGGCAACAGTGGTCATGTGTTTGAATTTACAAAAAATGATACGTCTTTTCGTTGGGTGGGAATGCCTTACGATGCGTGGTTTCGAGATGTGGCTGTCAGTGGTCAAACAGGTCTTATGGTAGCAGGGCAGGCTTGGCAAAATGGGAAATTGGTGCGTTTTGATATCAAAACAGGCAAAAAATTGCAACTTGACACCTTTCCACAAGCCTTAGAATCGGTGTGTTTTTCCGATAGTTTGACGGCTCATGTGGTTGGATATGGTTTGGTTTTGAGGTCGGTTGATGCAGGTAAAACGTGGAAAGTACACGATGATTTGGTGGGTGATTATTTTCAATCCGTTTGTTTCCCTTCTGAAAATGTGGGTTTTATTGTTGGACAAAACGGTGGTATTTTGAAAACAACGGACAGCGGTGCGTCTTGGTTTTACTTGAAAAAGAGTAAAAATATAGGGAATCCGCGCTTTCGAGCCGTTTTTTTTAGCGATATACTGAGGGGGTGGATTTGTGGCGAAGGTGGTATTTTGTGGCGGACTCTTGATGGCGGTGCTTCATGGCAAATCGTTGAAGGCTTGCCAAATGTGGATTTTTATGATGTTTTTGCTTCGGATACTGAAGGGGTACTTGTGGGGAATGGAGGGCGTATTCTTAAATTGAATTTTTAAATCAAAATGCGTAATTTCGCTTTGTAATTTAAAAAATATCATAAAACAACAAGCTAATGAAAAATTTATCGCCTAACCTAATGGTTGCCGATGTCAACAAAACGGCTGAATTTTATCAACAAGTCTTTGGTTTTCAAGTCATTGAAAAAGTGCCTGATATGGCTGAACCCGATAGTGGTAAATGGCAATTTGTCATCCTTCATTTGGGCGGTGTGACCATTATGCTGCAAAGTCAAAGGACGCTGATTGAGGACGTGCCTTCTTTTGCCAATCAACCAGTGGGCGGCACGATGACGCTTTATATTGATGTTGAAGATGTGCGTGGTTTGTTTGAAAAAGTTAAACCTCACATTACGCTGCTAAAAGAGGGCTTGTACGAAACATTTTATGGTACAATTGAATTTACGATGATTGACCCAAATGGTTATATTTTGACCTTTGCACAAGGCAATGGTTAGGTAATGATGAATTTGCAAGATGTTGATTTTTAATGACTTGTAAAAATAAAGTTTTGAAATTGATTTGATATTATGCCTATGAAAAATTTTAAAATCAAAAAATAATACAATGACTCCTTTGCTTAAAAAGATGAATTTTAAAGACCATAAACAGGTCGTTTTGCTCAATTTGCCTGATGATTTGGGTGATGTCGCTGCTTCGTTTGCGTTGTTAGCTAATGTAGAAACCACTTCTGAAAAGGTTGAAAAAGCAGATTTTATCCTTGCTTTTGCATTAAGACAAGAAGAAGTGAACAAAGCTGCTGAGATTATTGCCCAAAATACTGAGGGGGATACGACGATTTGGATTGCTTACCCGAAAGGCTCATCAAAGCGGTATAAATGCGATTTTAACCGTGACAATGGTTGGACAAGGCTGGGTGAATTGGGTTTTGAACCTGTACGTCAAGTAGCGATTGACGATGATTGGTCGGCTTTGCGTTTTCGGCGTGTCGGGTTTATCAAAACTATGATACGGTCGTTTGCGATGACAGAGGAAGGGAAGGCGCGGATAAAAAAGAGCTAAATTGAGGTCAAGTTTTTTTAAATATCAGACCTCAATTTAGTGTTTTTTCAAAAAAATCATCAAGCAGCCGTCATCATTTTCACATCTTTAAACATCCCATCATCGTTTTTAACTTCAATTTGATAGGCATAATTAGCAACCGCAAGCCCTAATTTTTCAAAATTAACAGGGCATTGATGTGTCCCAATGTCCATTGTTTTGTTCAAAAGAGTGGCAACATTCCTTCCATTTAGGTCATATAACTCAATTTTTACGTCTCCACTTTTAATGAGTTCAAAAGGTATAACTGTTTGATTATCAAATGGATTTGGAAAATTTTGACCCATTTTAAACTGTTTGGCATTTTCTTTTTCAATGTGACCGATGCCAGTTGTACCTGTGCCGTTGACGGTCACTTCCAAGTAAGTATCGTAACCGCTCGATGTATTTGCGGTGAGTGTTGCCATTTGAAAAGTGACACCATCAGAAAAAACATTGTCTGCGGCAACCGTCATTGGGTCCGCACCTTTGGTATATAAAGCGGTGTTCGCTGCATACAGCGCATTTTTGGCTGCAATCGGAAAAGTCAATTGAGAAACAGCACCATAAGCTGTACTGACCGTAACTTTGAAATGAATATGGCAAATACGCCCCGAATACCAGCCTGGAAAAATTGTTGTAAACTCAGCGATACCATTGGCATCCGTGAATTGATAGCCCCGACAATAAGTTGAGCCAATTGTACCAGCATTCATGCTGTTACTATAACCCGAATACACGCCGTCTTTGTCGCAGTGCCAAATATTGACACGGACATTTTTCATGGGCAGGCAGTTGGTCGAACCAATGATTTTAAGTTTGACGTTCAACGGCGTTCCTGTCTTGGTTTCATTGACCGCTTTGCGGAAAAATGTAGCATTTTCGGTCAAATCCAAAGGAAAAGGGCCTTCGGTTTCTGATGGAATGAGTGTACAAGCCAATGGGCCGCCGATGTTTTTTTGCGTATTAGCAAGGGCTTGTTGCGGTGCTAACACCGTTCCGACACCTGCTAAACCGATGCCTTTTAGGAAGTCTTTTCTTTTCATGTTGTAAGTATTTTAATTATGTGAAAAATGAGTGGTGTTTTGTCAAAATTACTGAGGGGGTATAGAAAACCCTTTGAAATGAAGGACAAACATCTTTGAAAAGATTGTCATTTCAAAAAAAGTGAGGTCAAACGGACATTTTTAGCGGTAAACAATCACTTGTCTTCAAACAGTGCAAAGAAATCGGCTTCATAGCTTTTACTAATCGGTATTTCTCTTTCATCAAGATAAATAACCTTATTCCGAACGTGTTCAATGCGGTTAAACGGTATGATGTAGGAACGATGCACACGTATGAAATCAGGTGTAGGCAATTTGTCTAAAATGGCTTTCATGGTCATTCGAGCAACGACTTGTGTGTTGTCGGCTTGAAAAATGCGAATATAGTCGTCGAGGCTTTCGATGTAAAGAATGTCTGAAATATTGATTTTTATCAAACTATAATCAGCACGAATGAAAATATACTGAGGGGTCTCTTTTGGGGTGTTATTTTTATAATTAAATTGCAAAACAGCCTTGTCAATGGCTTGTTTAAAACGCTCAAAAGTGAAAGGCTTGAGTAAATAATCAACGGCTTTGACATTAAAACCTTCGATAGCGTATTCGCTGAAAGCAGTCGTAAAAATAACCATTGACTCTTGATTTGTCCTTTGATAAAAATCGAGACCTGAAATAGAAGGCATTTGAATATCCAGAAAAAGTAAGTCAACGGGGTATTTTTTAAGGTGATTTAACGCCTCTTTGGGTTGCGTAAAGGTTTTTTCTAAGGAAATGCCTTCCGTTTTGCTACAAAAATAGTCAATGATTTTCAAAGCAGGTGGTTCATCGTCAATGGCAATTGCACGTATCATGTCAGGTTAATTTTTAAGCTAATCAAGTAATCGTTTTGTTCGTCGGCTATCGTTAAATCGTGTTTTGAGGGGTACAATAATTGGAGTCTATTTTTTGCATTTTCGATGCCCAAACCGCTTTTTATATTCATATCTCCTTTTTGATTGTTTACTTTTTTATTGTCAACAGTCAATATCAATTCGTCATTATTTATGTCAATTTCAATCAAAATACTTGAATTTTCCTCTGGATTTACGCCATGTTTGAAGGCATTTTCAATAAAAGTAATTAAAATAAGGGGAGCGATTTTTTTACTATTTGGACTACCAACTACTTTAAAATTGAGTTGAATGGTATCTCCAAATCGCAGTTTTTGGAGTTCGATATAGTCTGAAATATATTTAATTTCTTTTTGCAACGGCACAAAATCCTTGTTGGTTTCATTCAAAACATAGCGCATCATGCTCGACAATTGGGTAATCGCATGAAGTGTTTCGTCCGATTTTTCAATCGCTAAAGCGTAAATACTGTTCAAAGTATTGAACAAAAAATGTGGATTGACTTGTGCTTTGAGGTAGGACAGTTCGGCATTGAGTTTCTCTTGCTCGACTTCTCGCCAACGGTTGTTGAATCGAATAGACAGCGAGACAAACAAAACGACAAGAAACATGGGCAAAAAGTGACTCATTTCAAACCAAATTGAGGTGTTTCTAAGCTTTTCTGGCTTAGAAGGCATTGCCGGTCGCTCTGATGGACTGTTATACTGAGGGGGTAGTGGCGGCTTATTTTGTCGTTGCATTTGGTTGGGTTCGCTGTGTCTTTCTGGAAAAGGTGGTTGATTGTCAAATCCAAAAGGCATTAATGTCTGAACCATTAAAACGATGAAAATGAAACATGCTGCAACACTTGCGCCATACAGCATATATTTTTTATGAAAAAAGAGCTTCGGTACAATGGCATAGAAGTGAACAAAAAAGAAAACGAGGTATAAAATATAGGTAAAAAACGACTTTATGCCTTCTGGATTTCTCAAATTAGCCCATAAATCCATCGAGTGATTGGGCGATGTAATGATAGGCAATGCTAAAAATAATAGCCCACCGATGATAATGCCTAAAATTTGTTTTACCTTTTTCGTCATTGTCCACAAAATTAATGAGGACATTGTGAATGGAAAATTTTTGAGGCCATTTATGTTTTTTTAGCGGTGAAAAAGGGTGATTCATTGTTTTCTTAAAATTGTCTTTATGTTTGTGAAATTTTATTCATTCAAAAATATAGGACCAATCATAAATAATGACAGAACAAGATAAAATCTTTATGCGCGAAGCCATCGCCCAATCATTTGTGGGCATGAGAAAAGGCGAAGGCGGGCCTTTCGGCTGCGTGATTGTGAAAAACGGCGAAATCATAGGACGTGGCAACAACCGCGTTTTGATGAATAACGACCCAACTGCCCATGCCGAAGTGACGGCCATTCGCGATGCTTGCCACAATATTCAGCATTTTCAATTGGAAGGATGCGTCGTTTATACGTCTTGCGAACCTTGCCCGATGTGCCTTGGGGCGATTTATTGGGCGCGACCTGACCGCATCGTTTATGCTTGTACCCGGGAAGATGCGGCTGCGATTGATTTTGATGACGATTTTCTTTATGGTGAATTCACTAAACCCATGGCAGAACGGCAGATTCCTATTCAGCCTCTTTTAAGAGAAGAGGGTTTAGCAGCCTTTCAAGAATGGCAAAGCAAGCAGGATAAAACTTTATATTAATGGATAATGGATAGTTGATAATGGATAATATTAAACAAATTATCCATTATCCATTATCCATTATCCATTATCCATTATCCATTATCCATTATCCATTATCCATTATCCATTATCCATTATCCATTATCATTTTACTTTCCTTCCTTTCCAAGTATATGTTTTCTTAAAATTGGCAAGTGAACCGACGACAATGATGTATAATATGTGAATATACTGAGGGGTCAAAAAAGGACGCATCAAATCGGTGCGGTTGAAAAAACGGGACATCATATTGAGGAAAAAATAGTCGGCGATGGTTTTTATGGCAAATTGCAGGACAAAAATAGTGATGAAAGACGTGTCATAAAATATTGATAAACAAAGACTTATCAAAATATTCCAACAAAAAACAAAAACGGTTGCTAATTGAAAGACCGTAAAAAACTCGGTATAACTCGACGATTTTGATGCCCACCGAAGGCGTTGACTTAGAAAATCGGCTATTGTTGTTTTGGCTTTTGTATAAACAGTAGCTTCTGGATTTTTCAAAAAACCAAGGGAATCAGGGTGAAACCGAGCAATTTTTTGCATCAACAACATATCATCGCCGCTGGCTACGTGGTCAATACCTTTGAATCCATCGACTTCATAGAACAATTTTTTTTGATAAGCTAAATTTGCACCATTGCACATATTCGTGAATTTGCCTTCCACACCAGCTCCTGTTACGCCCATCATACCGATATAATCGAGGGATTGGAAACGTTCGAAATACGATTTTTCTTCATGGAAATTGACAGGTGCAGCAATAAACCGTTTGCCTGTTTTTTCATAATATTCAGCAATTAAATTGAGCCAATTCGGTTGTGCCAAGCAATCGGCATCAGTCGTAACGATGAGTTCACCTTTAGCTTCACCAATAGCGGCTTCGATGGCACGTTTTTTAAAAGGTTGATTTTCAGATAGTTTTACATAGTTTTTCAATTCTATGAGCCGAATATTGCCTTGTGTTGCTGCAAAATCAAGGACATACTGAGGGGTTTCATCGGCGGAATGGTCATCTATAACGATGATTTCATAATGCGTTTGTGGATAATTACCTTGAACAATAGCATTAAGGCAATGCACAATATTATCCTGCTCATCGCGAGCAGGAATGAGAACTGAAATAAATGTTTGAGAATGATACCCCTCAGTAAATTGAAAAAAAGGGAGTTGTTTCCAACATTTTGCATACAAAAAGATGAAGGCAATATAGAGGGTAATTAAGAGCAATGAAGCAGTCCAATAGAGCGTATAAAACACAATGGGAATGATGAGTGATGAATGATGAATGATGAATTTTTTAAGCATTGATTACAATGCTTTCTAATTCATTATGGTAGGTTTTAAAAATAATTATTTGAAAAGTTGGTCAAAATCGTCTCGAAGCGGGTCTTGTTTGGGTGGCAACTCGATAATAATCGGTTTTTCTGGTGCTTTTTCTGATGTTTCATCGGTATTCAAATCAGAGCTAATTTCTTCATATTCAGTGAATTGCGTATTTTCATGCGTTTCAGTTATTGTACCCATTTGCTGTTCCAAATCTTTTTGTATCTTAGTTACTTTCCTATAAAACATCGCCTTTGCAAATAACCCGCCTATGACAAAAGGATAACATAAAACGGAGAACAAGACTTTGACAATACCGTAAGGTATATCTGTCTGAAAAGTTTCAAAAACGCCAATCACATAGTCGGCAACAATGCGGTAGTTAATCAGCAACGTGGCAATGAGCAAAACAGGCGCAACGAGATATAATAACTTGATAAAACCTGTTACCATAAAAATTAATAAAACTAAAACGCCGATAATAATCAGCAACGAAATAATTGAACCAAATGGATTGTTTGGTTTGCCGCCGACTTGGAATGTGCGTTGAAAAGGCATTGATAATGTGTTTTTTACGAATGAAATAAATAATAAAACTATTTAAACATTTTATATTTCTAAAGCATTTTCCGAAAAAATAGCCCGTTTTTTCAAATCTTTTTTTCTTTTTTCTGGGGTTTACACTGTAAATCAAATACTTATGTATGCCGTGTAAGAACTATTAGGCATTGAACGCTCGTCACAAAAGTAATAATTTTTGTCTTCAAAAAGAGCTAAACTGGCAGTATTATTGCTTTTGTAAGCCAAATAGAACACAATCTCCTTATTAAAAATTAACAATTGAAATGAAAATTCAAGAAGCGAGAACTTTATTGACAAAATTTTTTTACAACGCAAACCAATTGCACTTTCAGATTTTGATTCAAACAGAAAGTGATTTAGTGCTACATGGCGAATATGACGATTATAAGATTTACAAAACAGCGTTCGACCAAATGCATCAGACTTTAAAATTTGGTGTAAGACTTAAAAGTCTAACTGAAAAAAAAATTAGGTTAGAAGCGCCTTTGGCAAATGTGGCATGATTTTAGAAAGAGTAATTACATAATTTTAAATAAAAAATATTTAAAATAAATAAGATGTAGAACCAAATGCGGTTCTAATAAGGGAGACCGGAGCAGTTCATCGGGGGGTAGAGCTGCTCCACAAGTCTCCCGATTTTTTTGATTTTTTTCTTCAATTACGAAGTAACATATTATAATTTAGGACTACAAACCTTTCGTGCTGCTGTACGAAAGGTTTTTTTTGTTTTATTTTAGTTTTTTTTAGTTTTCTTTGAGACAAAAAAAAACGAAAACACCATGTCTATACTTCTACTCGTCGGCAGCATTGCTTTTCTACTGCTTCTTATCACGGTTGTACGCCTTAACGCCTTTGTCGCGTTGATAATCACCTCTTTTTTAGTAGGTGTTTTGAAAGGAATGCCTTTCGAAAAAATCGTCGAATCTGTCCAAAAAGGGATTGGTTCGACCTTAGGCGGTCTTGTCTTAATCATCGGTTTTGGCGTTATGCTCGGCAGTTTGCTCGCCGAATCGGGGGCAGCGCAGCAGATTTCAAGCAGCCTCATCCGCATTTTTGGCGCAAAACGCGCAAAATGGGCATTGGCTATCACCAGTTTTACGGTGGGTTTAGCCATGTTTTACAATGCAGGGTTTGTCATCCTTATTCCACTTGTTTTTTCTGTAGCCGCCGCAACGGGTTTGCCGTTGGTCTATTTAGGGCTTGCGATGGCATCGGGTTTGTCTGTGACGCATGGTTTTTTGCCCCCGCATCCTGGCCCCACGGCCATAGCGATATTATTCAAGGCAGATATGGGTAAAACATTGGTTTATGGTATTCCCATCGCTTTGATTGCCATAGTCGTATCGGGTATTATTTTTCCTGAATTTGCGAAAAAAATAGTCGCTAATCCGCCAAAAGGTCTGGTTGAGATTAAAGATTTACCCGAAAATGAGTTGCCTTCCTTCATGCTTAGTTTAGGCATCGCCTTGTCGCCTGTTTTGCTCATGGCAGCAGGAACATTTGCCGAATTCTTTCTACCAAAAGAAAGTACGGCTCTTCATATACTCAAATTTGTAGGAGATGCCTCTACGTCCATGATTATCTCTTTTGGTTTAGCCGTTGTCTTTTTAGGCGTTTTGAGAGGTCGGAAAATGGCGGATATTACAGAAAAAACGACGGCTTCTTTGACCGCTACAACGATGATTTTGTTAATCGTTGGCGCAGGTGGTGCCTTCAAACAAGTGTTGCAGGATAGTGGTATTGGAGGTGATATATCATTGGTTTTCAAAGACTTACCTTTATCTCCTTTGTTTTTAGGTTGGTTGGTCGCAACGGTTATTCGCATAACAATTGGCTCGGCAACAGTGGCAGGATTGACGGCAGCGGGTATTGTTCAACCGCTTCTAAGTGACCCCTCAGTAGCGGCGACGATTTCGCCTGAACTTATGGTTTTAAGCGTCGGCGCAGGCAGCTTGATGTGTAGTCACGTCAACGACACGGGTTTTTGGATGTTTAAAGAATATTTTGGTTTGAGTTTAAAAGATACCTTTAAAACATGGACGATTATGGAAACAATCGTTGGTATTGTCGGGTTAATCGGCGTGTTGACTTTAAATTGGATATTAGGGTTTTGATAAATTTCGAAATCAAGTTTTTTGTTTGCAAAGTATTTGAAAAGCGGTTAAAAAGATATTTTGGACGAAAAAAATAGCAATTTTTTCCTCAGAGCAATTTTAATGTTTAAAATTACGCACTTAAATTTCATCATAAATCAATACATAAATGAGACCACTCATACGACTTTTTATGGCTGTACTCTTGGCGGCAATCGTTTTGCCCCCCCTCAGTATGGCGCAGAAAACTTTTCCACAAAACGGTGTTTTCGATGAGCGTGAAGGTTTATTTGCCTTTACAAATGCAACGATTGTTAAATCGTGGAATGAAAAAATTGAAAATGCTACACTTCTTATTCGCGACGGACGAGT